>NZ_BPQL01000008.1 GCF_022179225.1 Methylobacterium goesingense | reverse complement strand
CGCCGACGCACGCCCTCGAACTGCTCGACGCCTTCCGCCTCGACGCGCGCAAGAGCCGCTATGCCGATTGGGACGAGCTGATCGCCTATTGCCGGCTCTCGGCCATGCCCGTCGGCCGCTACGTGCTCGATGTGCACGGCGAGGATCGGAGTGTGGTCTGGCGGTCCTCGGACGCGATTTGCGCCGCCCTGCAGATCATCAACCACCTGCAGGATTGCGGGAAGGATTTCCGCAGCATCGACCGGGTCTACATTCCCCAGGATGCCATGGACCGGCACGGCGCGGCGATCTCCGAACTCGGGGCCGGCAAGGCCTCGCCGGCCCTGCGCGGCGTCATCTCCGAGTTGGCGGAACGCACCATGGGGTTGCTCGACGAGGGGGCGGTCTTGCCTGACCTCATCGCGGACCTGCGCCTGAGCCTGGAGATCGCGGCGATCCACCGCCTCGCCGTCGTCCTCTGCAAGGGGCTGATGGAACGCGATCCCTTGAGCGAGAAGGTCCACCACGGCAAGGCCGCCTTCGCCCTGACGGCACTCGGCGGCATCGCCGCGACCCTGGGCCGGCGACCGTTCCGCGGCCGCACCCTGCGCGCCGAGGCCCGCAAGACCTCCCCGGGGAGCCGCCCGTGAGCGCCACCGCATCTCCCGCCGTGGCGGCGACACCCACGGAAGCCTCCGCCCTACCGGCGAAATCCTCGTCGTTCTACACGGCGATGCGCCTACTGCCTCCAGAGCGCCGGACCGCGATGTACGCCGTCTACGCCTTCTGCCGGGCGGTCGACGACGTCGCCGACGATGGCGGGCCGGCCCCCGTCCGAGCGGCGGAACTCGACCGCTGGCGCGTCGACATCGACGAACTCTATGCCGGGCGTCCCGCCGCGCGCGTGCAGGACCTCGTCGTGCCGATCCAGCGCTACGGTCTCCTGCGCGCGGATTTCCAGGCCGTGATCGACGGCATGGCGATGGACGCCTTCGAGGACATCATCGCCCCCGACGAGGCCACCCTCGACCTCTATTGCGACCGGGTCGCCAGCGCGGTCGGTCGTCTGTCCGTGCGAATTTTCGGCGTGTCGGAGGTGGAGGGCGTCGCCCTCGCGCACCATGAAGGCCGCGCCCTGCAGCTCACCAACATCCTGCGCGACATCGACGAGGACGCTGCGCGCAACCGCCTCTACCTCCCCCGCGAGAAGCTCGCCGACATCGGCCTGCACGCGCCGACGCCGCAGCAGGCCGTCGACCATCCGCGCATCGGCGAGGTTTGCGCGAAGGTCGCGGCCGAAGCCGAGGCCCATTACCGGGAAACCTGGGCGATCATCGCCCGTTGCCCGCGCAAGGTCACCAAGGCACCGCGCCTGATGGCGGCGGCCTACCGCCTCTATCTCGACGCCGTCCTGGCGCGGGGCTGGGACAAGCCGCGCGCGCGGGTGAAACCGAGCAAGCTCGCCCTCCTCGGCGTCGCCCTGCGGCACGGAATCCTCTGATGGCCGGAACGGTCCACGTCGTCGGCGCAGGGCTCGCCGGTCTGTCGGCCGCCGTCTCGCTCGCCGAGCGCGGTGCCCGCGTGGTCGTGCACGAGGCCGCCAAGCAGGCGGGCGGGCGCTGCCGCTCCTATTACGATTCGACCCTCGGCCTGACCATCGACAACGGCAACCACCTGCTCCTGTCGGGCAATACATCGGCGCTCGCCTTCATGCGCACGATCGGTGCTCCCGACAGTGCGCTGAGCGGACCGGCGGAGGCCGCCTTCCCGTTCGCGGACCTGAAGACCGGCGAGCGTTGGACCCTGCGTCCGAACGCCGGTCGTGTACCCTGGTGGGTGCTCCAGGCGTCCCGCCGGGTGCCCGGCACCAGCGCGCGCGATTACCTCGCGCCGTTGGGCATCCTGAAGGCCGCCGCCGGCAAGGCGCCTGGCCAGGGTGGCACCATCGGTGAGAGCATGGCCTGCGCGGGCAAGCTCTACGAGCGCCTCTGGCATCCTGTGCTGCTGGCCGCCCTCAATACCGATCCCAAGGAAAGCGACACCGGGCTCGCAGCCACGATCCTGCGCGAGACGCTGGGGGCCGGCGGCAAGGCCTGCCGGCCCCTGGTCGCCGTCGGCGGTCTCTCGGCGGCCTTCGTCGATCCGGCCGTCGCCTACCTGGAGCGGCACGGGGCGGAGCT
Source organism: Methylobacterium goesingense (assembly GCF_022179225.1). Lineage (GTDB taxonomy): Bacteria > Pseudomonadota > Alphaproteobacteria > Rhizobiales > Beijerinckiaceae > Methylobacterium > Methylobacterium goesingense. Next base: position 25,430 of record NZ_BPQL01000008.1, on the reverse strand, counting down.
ACGGTTCGGCCACCGCCTGCGCAGCCTGACGCTCGGTGCCGGCCGCATCGACGGACTCGTCTTCAGCGACGAATCGATCAGCCTCGGCCCCGATGATTCGGTGGTCCTCGCCCTGCCGCCCTGGGTGGCGAGCGACCTCCTGCCCGGTCTGCCGGCGCCTCAGAGTCACCGCTCCATCGTCAACGCGCACTTCGCTGTGGTTCCGCCATCGGGCTCGCCGTTACTTCTCGGCGTGGTGAATGGACTGACCGAATGGCTGTTTGCCTATCCGGATCGTCTGTCCGTGACCATCAGTGGCGCGGATCGTCTCTTGGATGTGCCGCGCGAGGATTTGGGACGTCGGATCTGGGACGAGATCGTGACCTTGACTGGACTTGCACCGGAACTGCCAAGCTGGCAGATCGTCAAGGAGAAGCGGGCGACCTTCGCGGCAACGCCCGCCGAGGCCGCGCGGCGCTCCGGCGCCGTGACGGCCCATCGGAATCTCGTCCTGGCAGGCGACTGGACCGCGACCGGTCTGCCTTCGACGATCGAGGGAGCGATCCGTTCGGGAACGACGGCCGCCTACGCGCTCGCCCGGTCCGCGGGCACGTGTGGACAGGCACCGGCACGCGGCGCGGCGTGAGTTATGGCGGCTGCCTGAGCAGCCGATGAGGCGAGGACGATGCGGGAAGCATTCAGAAAGGTCGAGGCGCTGCAGCGACCGAAGACGCAGGAAATCTCACTCGAGGACGTCGAGCGCGGTGTCGTGCGTGCGACCCAGGCCCTCTCGGCCCTGGCGCATGCCGATGGGCACCTGTGCTTCGAACTCGAGGCCGACGCGACGATCCCGTCCGAATACATCATGTTCCACCAGTTCCGGGCCACCGAGATCCCGGCGGAGCTGGAAGCCAAGATCGGCAACTACCTGCGCCGCACGCAGGGCAAGCACGGCGGCTGGGCGTTGGTCCATGACGGGCCGTTCGACATGAGCGCCAGTGTGAAGGCCTATTTCGCCCTCAAGATGAGCGGCGATTCGATCGAGGCGCCGCACATGCGCCGCGCCCGTGAGGCCATCCTCTCCCGCGGGGGCGCCGCCAATTCCAACGTTTTCACGCGCTTCCTGCTCGCGCTCTACGGCGAGGTGCCCTGGCGCGCCGTGCCGGTGATGCCCGTGGAGATCATGCATCTGCCGAAGTGGTTCCCGTTCCACCTCGACAAGGTCTCCTATTGGGCGCGCTGCGTGATCGTGCCAATGCTGGTGATCCAGGCGAAGAAGCCGCTCGCCAAGAACCCGCGCGGCATCGGCATTCCCGAGCTCTTCGTGGCGCCGCCCCAGACCGTGCGGACCTGGCCGGGCAGCCCGCACGCGACCTGGCCGTGGACGCCGATCTTCGGCGCCATCGACCGCATGCTCCAGGTCACGCAAGAATACTTCCCGAAGAAGCGCCGCGCGCGCGCAGTCGACAAGGCCGTGGCCTGGGTCAGCGAGCGGCTGAACGGCGACGACGGCCTCGGCGCGATCTTCCCCGCCATGGTCAACACCGTGCTGATGTACGACGTGCTCGGGTACCCGGCGGACCACCCACAGGTGCGGATCGCCTGTGAGGCGATCGAGAAGCTCGTCGTTGTCAAGGAGAACGAGGCCTACGTGCAGCCCTGCCTGTCCCCGGTCTGGGACACGGCGCTCGCCGGTCACGCGCTCCTCGAGGCCGGCGGACCCGAAGCCGAGCATCAGGCCCGGCGTGGCCTCGACTGGCTGAAGCCGCTCCAGGTGCTGGACATCAAGGGCGATTGGGCGGCCGGCCGTCCGAACGTGCGTCCCGGCGGCTGGGCTTTCCAGTACGCCAACCCGCACTTTCCCGACCTCGACGACACTGCCGTCGTGGTGATGGCCATGGACCGGGCGACGCATCAGCGCGGCCTCGTGGCCGACGTGCCGGACTATGCCAACGCGATCGCCCGCGCCCGCGAATGGGTCGAGGGCCTGCAATCGAGCGACGGCGGCTGGGCGGCGTTCGACGCCGACAACAACCACCATTACCTCAACCACATCCCGTTCTCGGATCATGGGGCGCTGCTCGATCCGCCGACAGCCGACGTGACCGCCCGCGTCGTCTCGATGCTGTCCCAGCTCGGCGAGACCCGCGCGAGCTCGAAGGCCCTCGACCGGGGCGTGACCTACCTGCTGAACGATCAGGAGGAGGACGGCTCCTGGTACGGCCGCTGGGGCATGAACTTCATCTACGGCACGTGGTCGGTGCTCTGCGCCCTTAACGCGGCGAACGTCGATCCGGCTTCGCCGGAAATCCGCAAGTCCGTGGCTTGGCTGATCCGGATCCAGAATCCGGATGGCGGCTGGGGCGAGGATGCCTCGTCCTACAAGATCGACCCGGCCTTCGAGCCCGGCTACTCCACCGCCTCGCAGACGGCTTGGGCGCTGCTGGCCCTGATGGCGGCAGGCGAGGCCGACGATCCGGCCGTGACGCGGGGCATCAACTACCTCACGCGCACGCAAGGCGCGGACGGGTTCTGGTCCGAGGAGCGCTATACCGCCACCGGCTTCCCGCGGGTGTTCTATCTGCGCTACCACGGATACCCGAAATTCTTCCCGCTCTGGGCCATGGCCCGCTACCGCAACCTGAAGCGCAGCAACACCCGGACGGTCGCCTTCGGGATGTAAGGCGAGCGGACCCGCGTCATGGCCTCGGATACAAGCTCACGTCCCGTCCTCGCCGTGACGGGCCTCGCGAAAGAGGCGCGCCTCGCAGCCGGACCGGGGGTCGAGGCCATCGGTGCGGGCGGTGACCCCACCCGCCTCCGCGCCCTTCTCGCCACGCGCGCCGAGCCCCGGTGCCGTGCCGTCGTCAGCATCGGCATCGCCGGCGGCCTCGATCACGATGCGCGGCCCGGCGACGTGCTGGTCGCCACGTCCATCGTGTATGCCGGCCGTAGCCACGCCGCCGATCCGTTCATCGCGAACACGCTGCTCGGCCTGCTGGCCGGATCAGGTCTGCGCGTGCGCTCTGCCCCGCTCGCGGGTGTCGATGAGGCCGTTCTCGAGGTCGCCGACAAGGCCGCATTGCGGGCAGCGACGGGCTGTGCCGCCGTCGACATGGAATCCCACGTCGCCGTCGCCTTCGCGGAGCGGCACGGAATGCCTTTCGCGGCCCTGCGCATCGTGTGCGATCCCGCCACCCGTGCCATCCCGGCTTTTGCCGCCAAGGCGCTGAAGCCGAACGGCGAGCCCGATATTTGGGGCGTCCTCGCGGCGGTGATCCGCGCGCCTGGACAGATCGGGCCCCTCATCCATCTGGCGCGGGATTCGGGCGCCGCCTTCGCGAGCCTGAAGCGCTGCCGCGCGCGGCTCGGCCCGGGGCTGGGCGTTCCGGCGTAGCGAACCGAACGAACGCGGGACCAGCTCGGTCAGCGGCCGCCCGGTCCGCCGGAGCCGCCGCCGAACCCGCCCGGTCCCCGGCCGAAGCCACCGGGTCGTTCGAGGCCGCCACCGGGCCCACTTCCAGGCCCAGCCCCGAATCCATGACCGGGTCCGCCACCGAACCCACTGCCGCGTTCGCCGCCGAAGCCACCTTGCCCGGGGCCGAACGCACCAGGGCCGGCGCCACTGGGTGAACGCGTGTCGATGTCCAGGCGCCGTGGCCCGCCGGGAGCCCCGCCGTCGAAGCGCGGGGCCCCTCCCCGTGATCCGCCCTCGGGGAGAGCCGGGCGCTCGGGCATCGCCGGTCGTTCGGTCCCGCGCGCGTCGATGCGCAGACGCTCCACGGTCAACCTGCCGTCGAGCCCCGGTTCCGCCGTCACGATGGCGCGCACGCTCCCGCGCCGGGGGACGTCGGAGACGGGGGCGCCCGAGACGTCGAAGCCGGAGCCGAGATGCAGGCCGCGCCCGTTGCGCCCGACATAGGCCTCGATGGATACGCGCCGCAGGCCCGGCACGAACAGCGCGCGCGCCTCGTCTACCCGGGCAACGGCGAGGTTCGGGCCGCTGGCCTCTCCGATCACCGTGGCGCGGCGACCGACATGCTGCGGATCGACGCCGAGCAGCGTCAGGTTCCCGATCATCGCGCAACCTTCGGCGCCGCGCCGAATTTTGCCCGCCACCCGGGCCTGACCGGTACTACGGGGCTCGATCAGGCTCGCCACCACCACACCGTCGGGCCGGCGCAGGCCGCTGACGGCGACGCGGTCGCCCGTCTTCCAGCGTCCCGCCTGGGCCGCCGGCAGTGCGACGCGCTGTCCGAGGACGGTCAACGTCCCCTTGCCTGTCGCCTCGACGGGACCGACCACCTCGCTGGTGACGTCGATGCGGCGGGTCGAGAGCGCGCCTCCGTCTGCGTGGGCCACGACACGGACCACGTGGCCGATCCTGAGGTCGGAGACCGAGGCCGGCGCCCCGTCGATTCGTACGGCAACGTCCTTCGGATAGGCGATGCGCAGGTCGTTGACGACGATGGAGCCGAAACGACGAATCGTCCCGATCACACCGGTGCCGCCGATACCGCGGTCGCCGGTCTCCTCGGTTCCGTCACCGGGGGGCGGGGTCGGGCGGGCGCCGGTGCCGCCGATGCCCTGGTCGCGGATCGGCGGCAGCGGATCGGCCTGCGCCGCGAGAATGAGGGGAGCGGAGGCGAGCAGACGCAGGGCGTCGCGACGGGTGGGCGCACGCATGGTCGGCTCCCTCACGCCTTGGCCGCCGCGGGCGGCACATCCTCGGCGTAGACGTAGAGGCCGAAGTTCCAGCGGTGGCTGCCACCGGGATCGGTCTCGCAGGCGGCGTGCGCCTCGCGGTTGGCCTGCTGGAGCGCCTCCATGGCGATTTCGCGCGCCCGCGCCTCGAGACGCTCGGCGAGGTCTCGCGAGAGCCCGTCATAGTGGACGGCGCGTTCGAGGAAACGCGGCGTCGGGCCGGTGATGTTGGCGACACTCGCGGCGATGTGGTCGTGCAGGTTCCGACCAAAATAATAGAGGTGGGACTCGTCGCCCCCCTTCGGCACATAGGCCGCCTCCGTGAGGACGATCCGGCCCTCCGCATCCGGAACGACGAGCCCCCGGTCCAGCCATTGGTCGAGGACGGCGCGGGGGCGCAGATCGCGGGTCACGGCTGCCACCAGAGCCTCGAAGGACGGAGCGTCCCCCTCGCCGATCCGCGCCAGTGGCAGGGGCTGGCCGTTCACATCCGTGAAGCGCGGATCGGCGAGCCAGCGTGCGATGATGCGACTCGTGCGCGAAACGGCCGAGGGCACGACGCTGACCGGCGCGCCCGCCCCGCGCAGGCGGCTCACCTCCTTGCGGTGGATGCCGGTGAGGAGGCTGACCCGGCTGTCCGTCTGCTCCTTGCCGGGCAGCGAGAAATCGTACTCGGCGACGTTCACGTAAAGCTCGCGCAGGAGCGTCGTCAGGGCCGGGAAGGTGATGCCGCGGGCGACGAACAGGCGCACCAGGGGGCGCAGCAGGCGCGCCACCGGGGCATGCAGATTGGCGCCCTCGGGCGGAGTCTCGGACGGATCGGCCATTGGAGCACCTTAACGACCACTGTGTGGGACACAATCCCACGACGTGTGGATCGGCACGTCGAACGGCACCCTAAAGTTTGACGTGGGAAATTTACACACATATCAAATTTGCGTGGTCAAATTTCCCACGGAGGTCGGTATGTCCCCGTTTAGGCTCGCAGTCGCCGATTTTGGCTTGCCGCCGATGCAGCTTTCCGGCGGTTCGCACGGGCCCTCCGGCGCTCCGCACCTGAACGCATCCTATCTCATGCGCGGCCTCTACCTCGTAACCGCACTCGCGCTGCCCGCCCTCGGAATCCATCTGGCGGGCCGACCCGCCCGGACGCCGGATGCCGAGGCGATGCAGGTCGCCGCCGTCCATTTCGCTCCCCCGCTCCGGACGGCGGCGATTTCCCCCAGCCCGAGCCGTCGCTGATGGTCCCGTCTCGGATGCCTATGGCCATACATCCGTTCCATGCACGGACGTGCGACGGTTACTGCCCCGTGGTCGACCTGATGCTTTGTGGTGTGCTGGCGATCTCCCTCCTCTGCCTGCTCTTCCTCACCCTATGACGTGACCCCGGGTTCCCCACCGATGCCGCTGTACAGATCCGACCCGCGCCTGAGTCCGTCGCTTAGAGCTTGCCAGACCCGGCCAGCGCCCCACGAAGGCGGAGCATGGCGCATGCTCGCCGTGCTTTTCGATTGGATGCGTTCGCGTGGAGCCTGGAAGACACCTGCTCCGTAGAGACCTTCTTAACCAGTCGACGGCAGATTTCTCTGTGTGGGAAATAATCCCACACAAGGATGGACTCGATGTCGACGATCTCGGCGAACTCCGCCGCACCCCCTCGCCTGCCACCACGTCATCACGTCTCCCAAGGCGACCTGAGCGCGCGAACGATCGGCGAAAGCTCGCCGACAGACGCTGCCTCTCCCGGCACCGGCACCAGCGGGACCACCGCCACGGAGGTGTCCACGGATGCGGACAGGCTCGACCCCGGCAGCTTGCCGGACCGGATCGACGATCTCCTCACCCAGCAGGTCGGGAACGGAAACCTGACCCAGACCCAGGCCGATACGCTGAAGAGCGCATTCGAGAACCTTGGCGGCGGCACCGACGGGGTCGGCGCCCGCCAGCGTCCGCAGGGACCGCCCCCAGGTCCGCCGCCGGATGCGTCGGGGTCGGGATCGGGCACCTCCGACGCGTCGTCGGAGAGCACCGGCACGACCTCGGCCGACGATCTCCTGGCGACTTTCGTGAAGCAATTACAAACGGCACAGAACCAGTCCCGCGCCTATGCCGCCGATGGAACGCGCTCGGGCAGCCAGACCGCCAGCGCCCTCCTCCTGAACTTTACAGCGTGACACGGGAAAGCCCGACGGGGGCGATCGGGTGGCGCGAGAGTCACGGCGGTGGAATTCCGCGATTCGCCCAGCCCGTCCGGCCGTGAAGGCGCGCGACATGGCGCCGGATTTGATATCGATGGAGCAGCAGCCGGATCGTCGGGCTCGCAGGGGGTGCGCGCCACGAAGCGCACTCAGGCTTCCGCGGTCGTCCTCCCTCGGCGCCGAAGGGCAAGAAGACCGCGATGTTCGTGCTCATCCTCGATGATGCCCCGCTGAACAACCTGTTGCTCGCCGAGGTGATCCGCGACCTGCCCCATTGTACGGTCCGCGACTTCACGGTTCCGTTCGACGCCCTGGCGTTCGTGCGCGAGAATGCCGAGCAGATCGGCGTCGCGATCTCCGATTTCGAGATGCCGGGGATGAACGGGGTCGAGTTCATCCGTGCGGCTCGGATGATCCCGGGCTTTGCGCACGTCCCCATCGTCATGGTGACCAGCCTCGACCAGCGCAGCCTGCGCCGGGAAGCGCTCGCGGCCGGGGCCACGGACTTTCTCGCCAAGCCCTTCGACGCCGTCGAGATCAGGGCCCGGGTCTCGAATTTGCTCGCCCTCAACCAGGCGCGGCTCGATCAGATGGACCGGGCCGCCTGGCTCGACCGCGAAGTGAAGGCCGCCACCGCCCTCATCGCGGCGCGCGAGCGCGAGATCGTCATGATGCTCATGAAGGCCGCCGAACACCGGGACAACGAGACCGGCAACCACGTGGCGCGGGTCGCCGGCCTCGTCTCGGCGATCGCCCACAGCCTCGGGCTGCCGGAGGAGCAGGTCGAGCAGCTCAGCCTCGCTTCCACGATGCACGATGTCGGCAAGATCAGTGTGCCGGATTCCATCCTGCTGAAGCCGGGGCCGCTCACGGCCGAGGAGCGCCATCAGATGCAGCACCATGCCGAGCGCGGCAAGCGCATCCTGGAGGGCAGCTCCTCCAGCCTGATGCAACTCGCCGCCGAGATCGCCGCGACGCATCACGAGCGCTGGGACGGCTCGGGCTATCCGCTCGGCCTGTCCGGCGAAGCGATCCCGCTCTCGGGCCGCATCGTCGCCATCGCCGACGTGTTCGATGCGCTGACCTCGGAGCGCCCCTACAAGAAGGCATGGAGCGAGGCCGAGGCGCTCAACCACATCCGCGCGAATGCGGGTTCGCACTTCGACCCGGCCTGCGTGGACGCCTTCCTGAATGCACAGACGGGGCAGGGCTGAGCTTTACGGAGCCGGGCCGCCCGGAGCTAGCATCCCGGCAGCGGGTACACGCTTTCGCTCATTATCGATGCGAAGATCGCGGCGGGACGGTGTGGTCGGGCGGGCGAGAGGCGGGCGTCGCAAAACACGATAGGTCGGTGGCGCCTCGCCCCCATCCGAGGAGTCAGGCGTGCGGCACGTACGCGAAGCGATCGGGGTCTCGCCGACACGTTCGGGGGGCAAAGCGTCGACGAGACCCGGTCGGATCGATCTTATGTCCGACATCCCGGACTTGCATCCGAAGCGGCGTTCCGCATTCACAAAGGTAAATTTCAGGACGCAGTCCGTCTCAATCGTTGGACGCGATGTCCGCCAGTCGAGACGAGATCCAAACCTTGGCCGTTTCGAGATCGTCGAAGAGTGGCGCATGGATGTCCTTCACCGGACCGAAGCCGACCTCGAGGAACCACTTCCCGGCAAGCGCGCCGTGCTCGCCGGAGAGCTGCACGAGGATGGCAACGAGCATACCGTCCTCGGAAACCAGCCGGCTCTCGCGGTCGTTGCTGCCCGTCGCGATCTGGACGGCCTGTAGTTTCATGGTCATGCCGTCGCCCATGCCCCCAAATGAAGGTAGTTCGCGTTGAACTCGGCAATCGACTTCAGACGCTGAACATCGAGGATCTTCAGCGTCCTGCCTTTGAGTTCAATCACGCCTTGGCGTCGGAGTTCCTGAAGCGAGCGGTTCACGTGGACATTGGAAAGGCCGACGGTGTCGGCGAGATCGAGTTGGGTGACCGGAAACTCGTAGGAATCCTCGCTGGCGAAACCAACGACCTGCAGGCGAATGAGCAGTTCGCAGAACAGGTGAGCAATCCGCTCGACTGCGGAGCGGCAGCCCACGTTCACGAGCCACTCGCGCAGCGTCGCTTCGTCCACCAGGCTCGACAGGCGGAGGGAACGGGCGATGGCGGGATGCTCGTCGGTGAGGCGCTTCACGAAGTCCAGGGGCAGACGGACGACCCGGCAGGCGGAAAGGGTTGTGATGGTGTGGTCCATCTGCGTCAGCAGGGCGACGTCGAGGTCGCAGGCATCGCCGGGCAGCAGATAGGCCGTGATTTGCCGCGCACCGTTTGCCCGGTGCTTCTGTCGGCAGGCAATGCCCTCCATGATCAGGATCACGCCGTCAGGCGTGTCCCCCTCACGGATCATGTCGACCCGCTGGCCGATGAGTTGGGCGTTGGCGCTGATCCGTTCGAGGACGGCGCGATCGGCATCCGAGAGCAGACCGAACCCTTCGAGTTTTCGTACGAGAGGATTTGACATGTGGAACCGCGGCGTGGGCGGGGGAGATGGCAAGTCGGGATTCGTCGGAGAAGCGTCTGTCGGGCAGACCGCCAGGGCCGTGACGGGCTCGTGCAGACAAGTCGGTTCGGCCGGCCGATTCCACGGCCGGGCCCTGCTGCCGCGCATGTTGGACTTGGCGTTCCGTTCGATCGGCTGGGCGAGCCCTGCAACGGACCCGAGGTAACCGGTACCCGCCTTGTCGGGCTGCGCATGCCGGGACGCCATTCCGATGGCTTCGTGTCGCGGACACCCGACATAGAGCTTCGCAGCGAGACAATCGATTGCACACGAGCATGCCCATAGGCCACTGCGCGAAAATATTATGAGTAACAGATGCGGGTTTGTATGCTTTCGAACACTAACATATGTTTATATCTGCGAAAAATATCGTTTTCGTCACGATCGTAAGGCCCAACTTATTTCGTTCAGCTGCGTCGATCGCGAGCGCATGGGCACAATCGGGCGGAAGAGGCTGTATTCCAGGCATCCAAAGCCCGGAAATCTTTCATCATCCATGCAACCCCTGCTTCGGAATCGCGTACTGAGACAATTATTGCTGGGGGATCGCGCGCGCGTCGCGCCCCCTCTTCATCCCGTCCTGCTCGCGGTGCGTGATACCCTGACATGGCCCACCACGGTGATCGAATGCTGCAGCTTTCGAGGACGGAGTCGTGTTGGCGCGCGACCGGAAGCGTCTCGGCGCGGCCGCGGCTGGCAATTGCCGACACCCGGAGGCGTTCCACGCGAGCGTGATGGGAGCGGCTTGAGGGAGGCGACGAAGGCCGGCTCTGGCGAACGCTCACAGAAGGCTTGAGGATACGACGGGACCAGCGGGGGATGGACGCCCGGCGGGTTCTCGCACACGATCGCGTGCCGGACCGCAGCATCGAACAGGATCGCGGTGTCCGGGTTCCCGCGCCTCCCGGCCGCACCGATTCCGTCCCAGCCGGACCTCGTTCAAGAGCCCGTGGATGAACCGATCCGAGATCCGCTACTGGCTCGTCACGATCCTCGGTGGCAGCGCCGTCCTGGGCGCCTGGATCGTGCTGCCCGTCGAGGAATGGCTGCATGCCTTCGGCACCTGGACGGCGCGCCTCGGTGCGTTGGGGCCGATCGCCTTCGCGGCCCTGTTCGTGCTCGCGACCCTGCTGGTCGTTCCGGGCACGCCGCTCACCATCGCGGGCGGGGTCGCGTTCGGATGGTGGGCGATGCCCCTGGTGATGGTCGCCGCGACCCTGGGTTCGGTCCTGGCCTACCTGGCGGCGAGGTCCCTGCTGCGCGCGCGTGTCCACGCCTTCGTGGCGAACCACCCCGCCATGACCGCCACCGTGGAGGCCGTCGGCGACGCCGACTGGCGCCTCCTCACCCTGATGCGGCTCAGCCCCTTCGTGCCGTTCAATGCGCAGAACTACGCCCTCGGCCTCGCCGGCGTCGGCATGCCGGCCTTCCTGGTCTCGACCCTGGCCGGGATGATCCCCGGCACCGTTCTGTGCGTACATCTCGGCGTAATCGGGCGCGCGGCCGGCGATGACACGGCGAGCTGGATCCCCCTCGGCCTCGGGCTCGCTGCCACGGTCGCGGCTGTCGCGATGACGCGGCGGCGGGTGCAGGCGAGGCTCGCGGCACGGGCACGGGTCGCTCGCCCTCTACCGACTTCCGACGCATCGCTGGCGGCCGGACCGGGCCCGGATCGACGCTGGCTCCAGCCCGGCGCGACCTGCTGGCGCCAAGAAAGGGCCGGCCGTGTCGCGGTTTTGCACGACGGCGCCGCCTACTTCGCCGCGGCCCGCGCTGCGCTGCTGGAGTCGCGCCACTCCGTCATCCTCATCGGCTGGAGCTTCGACCCGCGCCTGCGCCTCGTGCCGGAGGGCAGCGGAGCGCCCGGGAACGAGACCATGGCGGACCTCCTGCGGGGCCTGAAGGCGCGCCGGCCCGAGCTTGTGATCCGCTTGCTGATCTGGGAGATGCCCTGGCCGATCGCCTCGGGCGCGGCGCTGAAGCCGGAGGCGATCCGCGCCCTGCTCGGCCCCGGCATCGCCTACCACCTCGACGCCACGCTTCCGCGCGGGGCCTGCCAACACCAGAAGATCCTGGTGATCGACGACCGGGTGGCGTTCTGTGGCGGCGGCGACTTCGAGGCCAACCGCTGGGATACACCCGCCCATCGGGACCGCGACCCCCGGCGCCGGCTGCCCACCGGCGAGGCCTACCCGCCGCGCCACGAGATCATGATGGTGGTGGACCGGGCCGCGGCGGCGGCCCTCGGCGACCTCGCCCGCCGGCGCTGGCGCGACGCGACGGGCGAACGCCTTTTATCGAGCGAGGCTTGGGCCGCCGATCCCTGGCCGGCCCATGTCACGCCCCTTCTCACCGACGTGCCGGTGGCGCTGGTCCGCACCATGCCGGCGCATGGCGGGCGCGAGGGCATCCGCGAGAATCAGGCGCTCTACGCGGCGGCGATCGCGGGCGCGCGCCGAACCATCTATCTGGAGAACCAGTACTTCACCGCGCCACTGATCGCCGAGGCCCTGGCGGCGCGTCTCGCCGAGCCGGACGGCCCCGAGATCGTGGTGGTCGTGGCCGAGCGCAGTCCGAACGGTTTCGACCGCCTGACCATGGACACCGCCCGCAGGGTCATGATCGCGCGCCTGCTCGCGGCGGACCGATACGGCCGCCTGCGCATCCTCGCGCCGCGGACACCGGGGGGGCGGACCATCCTGGTGCATTCGAAGGTCGCGATCTTCGACGACCGCCTGCTGCGGATCGGTTCGACCAATCTGAACAATCGGTCGCTGGGCTACGACAGCGAGTGCGACCTCGCGATCGAGGTCCCGCCGGGCGACGCCCACGATGCCACGCGCATCGCCGTGGCGCGCCTGCGGGACGGACTCGTCGCCCATCACGCCGGATGCCCGCGCGAGCTTTTCGAAGAGGCGGTCCGGACGCGCGGGTCCCTGTGCGCCGTGCTCGACGACCCGGCCCTGGTGGCACCGCAACGGCTCTGCGCGGTGATCCCCTCGCGGCGCGGGCTCCTCGCCCGTCTCATCGCGGCCTGGCACCTCGGCGACCCCGTCGGCGTCGCCGACGCGTGGCGGCCCTGGCGCCGGCAGTCGGAACTGCGGCGCCTGCGGGACGGCAACCCGCATCAGGCTGTCAGGGCGGCCGAGCCCGAGGGAGAGCCGAGCGCGCCGTGAACATCGCGCGTCTCCGCCGGCAGGCCGATTTCGGCGAGAAGCGGTCGATGGTCGGAGGCGTTACGCGCGAGCCCGTCGCGCAGGACCATGACCCGGTCCACCGTGATGCCGGCGCCAACGAAGACGTGGTCGAGGCGTAGCACAGGACAGCGGCTCGGAAAGGTGGCGTTCCCCGCGCGCTGGTGGGCGATCCGGCGGGCATCGGTGAGAGTGCGGGCCAGCTGCCGGTAGGCCCGCGACCACGGCGTGGCGTTCATGTCGCCCATCAGCACCACCGGCCCTCGAGCCTCGGCGCTGCCCAGCCAATCGGGTCCGAGCAGTGCGGCGACCTGCACGGAGCGCTCTGCGGCCCGAAGTCCGAGATGCGTGTTCAGAACCTGAAGCCGGTGAGTGCCGACCGAGACCTCGATCCAGAGGGCGCCGCGCGGCTCCAGGCCGGGCATACCCGGCAGGCCGCCGGCCCTGACGAGGTGTGAAGGATGACGCGTCAGGATCGCGTCACCGTAGCGCTCCTCTCCGACGCGTAGGGCCGCATGGAAGTGGTCGTGCAGGCCGACGCGGTTCGCGAGGGCGCGGGCCTGATCGAGACCGCCCGTTCGGGCACGCCCGGCATCCACCTCCTGCAAGGCGACGATGTCGGGCCGGCAGGCATCGATGACGGCGGCGATGCGGTCGAGGGCGACGCAACCGTCCATGCCGCGGCAATGGCGGATGTTGTAGCTGAGAAGGCGGAGAGCGGGACCGGGTGCGCGGACCTGCGTGGTCACGCGGCGCGCTCGGCCGGACAGGCGCAATGCCGGTCGCGTGTCGTCCTTGGCTCCGGCCGGCCCGGCGGGTCGCCAACCATCGGGACGCGACGATACCGGATCGCCTCCCCGGCCTCCTCCAGCGGTTCGGCCGAGATCGAGGCTCTGAAGCGCTGAAGCGCATATACGAGTTCTGACATCGCCCTACTCCCGCTCGAAGAACACGCGACCGCCGATCGGGTTTCCGGAAACGCGTCGGCCAAGAACACCCGTCTGGCGGATGCCGGTTCGTCCGCTGCCGGCGCGCGTCTGTGCAGCGACGCTCGGGTGGGGGTTGACCGGAGTGTCGTCGCTGACTGATTTTTGGGCACTGACCCGCGTGGCCGGGCCGCTTCCGCCGCGCAGGTCGTCGCACGCGATGGAAGGTGCACAGCGTTCGCGGCCCGGTTCTGAGTTGGCCTGATCCATGCCAAGGTGCCGGCGCCCCGCAATGCTCGCGGCCGGCACGCCCACAGCCTGCACGAAGAGGATGGAAGCCTTGTTGAAGTCCACGGTCAAAGCGTTCGCGTCGGCGGCTGCCCTCGCCGGGGTTCTCGGGCTGTCCGCCACGAACCCGGCACAGGCTGCCAACGTGTTCCGCTTCGCCTTCCAGGGCGACATCAAGTCCCTCGACCCCTACTCCCTCAAGGAGAGCTTCACGATCGGCATGCACGGCGCGGTGTTCGACTCGCTCATCACGCGCGACAAGGACCTGAAGCTGGCGCCCATGCTCGCCGAATCCTGGGAGAATCCGGAGCCGACGCGCTGGCGCTTCCATCTGCGCAAGGGCGTGAAGTTCCACGACGGCTCGGACTTCACCGCCGACGACGTGATCTTCTCGGCCAACCGCGTCCGGGCGCCGGGCTCGAACTTCACCACGAACGTGCCGTCCGACGCCGAATGGGTGAAGATCGACGACCACACCGTCGACATGAAGCTAAAAGGCCCGAACCCGATCGCCCTGTACCAGTTCTCGACCTGGTACATCATGTCGAAGTCCTGGGCCGAGAAGAACGGCGCCGTCGCTCCTACCCTGCCGAGCGCGACTTCGACCAGCTACGCCGCCCTGCATGAGAACGGCACCGGACCGTTCATCATCACCGAGCACCAGCCCGGCGTGCGCACGGTGTTCAAGAAGAACCCGAACTACTGGGGCAAGGTGGAATCGAACCTCGACGAGGCGGTCTTCACCACCATCCAGAACGACGCCACCCGCGTCGCCGCCCTGATCTCCGGTGAGGTGGACTGGATCGACCCCGTGCCGCTCCAGGACGCGCAGCGGGTGAATGCCAGTGGGACCGCCACGGTGATGGCCGGGCCGGAGCTGCGCACGATCTTCCTCGGCATGGACCAGTCGCGCGACGAGCTGAAGGACTCGAACGTCAAGGGCAAGAACCCGTTCAAGGACGTGCGCGTGCGCGAGGCCTTCTACCGGGCCATCGACGAGGAGACGATCGCCAAACGCGTCATGCGCGGCCAGGCCGTGCCCTCCGCTCTGCTGATCGCGCCTGTGCTGTTCCCGCGCGCCTCCGAGTTCAAGCGGCCCGAGTATGATCCGAAGCGCGCCAAGGCCCTGCTGACCGAGGCCGGTTACCCGGACGGCTTCTCCCTCGGGATGGACTGCCCCAACGACCGTTACGTCAACGACGAGGCGATCTGCCAAGCCGTGGTCTCGATGCTGGCCCGGGTCGGTGTGAAGGTGAACCTCAATGCGCAGCCGAAGGCGAAGTACTTCGCCAAGGTGCTGGCCCCGGCCTACGACACCTCGTTCTACCTCGTCGGCTGGACCCCCTCCTCCCAGGATTCGCACAACATCCTGTTCGAGATCGCCGGCTGCCGGAACGGCTCCAAGCCCGGCCGCGGCAACTGGAACCTCGGCAATTACTGCAACCCGAAGGTCGATGCGCTGGCTGATTCCGTCGAGGCCGAGAGCGACCAGACCAAGCGTAACGCCCAGATCAAGGAAGGCTTCGACACCATCCAGGCCGATTGGGGCTTCATCCCACTGCATCAGCAGGCCCTCGCCTGGGGTGTTTCGAAGAAGGTCACTCTGGTCCAGCGGCCAGATAACATGCTGATGCTGTACTGGGTCTCGAAGCAGCCGTGACACCCATGATCGATCGGTGTTCAGGCGGGTCCCCCTCCCCCTTGTGGGGAGGGGCTAGGGGTGGGGATGGTTGGGTGACCCGCGACCTGCGGAGGCCAGCGGCGCCATCCCCACTCCTGACCTTTCCCCACAAGCTTGACGGATCTCGGGCAGGCCCGAGATCCGCTGGGGAGAGGAGCGCGTTCAGGCGCGGGAGCGCGATCGGCCACCGGCAACGAGGCACCCGCCGATGATCGCCTTCATCCTCCAGCGCCTGCTTCAGTCCGTCGCCGTGCTGTTCGCGGTCGGGCTCATCGCTTTCTCGATGTTCCGCTTCGCCGGCGATCCGGTGAACCAGATCGTGGGCGTCGACACGCCCTACGCCGAGCGCGTCGCCATCCGGAAAGATCTCGGCCTCGACGACGCGGTCGCGGTCCAGTTCCTGCGCTATGCCGGCAACGTCGTGCGCGGCGAGTTCGGCACCTCCTACCAGTTTCGCCAGCCGGTCTCGGCCCTGCTCGCCGAGCGCATGCCCGCCACCCTCGAACTCGCCCTCTGCGCCACGCTCTTCGCGCTCACCGTCGGCATCCTGATGGGCGTCTACTGCGCCCTGCGGCGGGAGACCTGGCTCGCCAAAATCTTCCTTGCCATCTCGCTCGTCGGCATCAGCCTGCCGACCTTCCTCATCGGCATCCTCCTGATCTTCCTGTTCTCGGTGACGCTGGGCTGGCTGCCCTCCTTCGGGCGCGGCGACACCGTGCGGCTGGGCTGGTGGACGACGGGATTCCTGACGGGGTCCGGCCTCCGCGCGCTGATCCTGCCCTCCGTCACCCTCGGCCTGTTCCAGATGACCCTGATCATGCGGCTGGTGCGCGCCGAGATGCTGGAGGTCCTGCGCACCGACTACATTCGCTTCGCTCGGGCGCGGGGCCTCACCACCCGGTCGATCCATCTCGGCCATGCCCTGAAGAACACCCTGGTGCCGGTCATCACCAT
Source organism: Methylobacterium goesingense (assembly GCF_022179225.1). GTDB lineage: Bacteria > Pseudomonadota > Alphaproteobacteria > Rhizobiales > Beijerinckiaceae > Methylobacterium > Methylobacterium goesingense. Next base: position 8,951 of record NZ_BPQL01000008.1, on the reverse strand, counting down.
CGCGGGCCTGCAACTCGGCTCGGTCATCGCCTTCTCGATCATCACCGAGACGGTGTTCCAGTGGCCCGGCATGGGCCTGCTCTTCGTCCAGGCCGTGCAGAACGTCGATATCCCCATTATGGCGGCCTACCTGCTGCTGGTCGCCGCCATCTTCGTCGTCATCAACCTCGTGGTGGATGTGCTCTACACCATCGTCGATCCCCGCCTGCGCCTGTCCACGGGACGCGCCGCATGAGCGCTTCCGTGCAGGACGCTCCCCTCCTCCCGCCGGCGCCGGTAAGGGGCTCGACGCTCGCCCGCTTCCTCGATTCCGACGTCTATGCCAGCTTCCGCCGCTCGAAGCTGGCCATGGGCGCCTTCGCGGTGACGCTGGTCTTCTTCCTCCTGGCGCTGGCGGCCCCCTGGATCTCGCCGCAGAACCCCTACGACCCGGCGCAGCTCGAGCTCATGAACTCGAACCTGCCACCGCTCTGGTACGCCGACGGCGTCGCCCCCTTCACCCTCGGCACCGACGACCAGGGCCGCGACGTGCTCTCGGCGGTGTTTTACGGCCTCCGACTGTCCCTGGTGGTCGGCCTCCTCGGCGTGCTGGTCTCGGGCACCCTCGGCATTCTGCTCGGGCTGCTGGCGGGCTATTTCGGCGGCTTCGTCGACACGCTGATCATGCGCGTCGCAGACGTGCAGCTGACCTTTCCGGCGATCCTCATCGCGCTTGTGGTGGACGGCGTCGCCAAGGCGGCTGTCGGGAGCCAGATGGACACGAACGCCGCCATCGGGCTGATCGTGCTCTCGATCGGTCTTTCGTTCTGGGTGCAGTACGCCCGCACCGTCCGCTCCTCCGTGCTGGTGGAGAAGAACAAGGACTACGTCCAGGCCGGGCGGCTCATCGGCCTGTCCTCGCCGGTCATCATGGTCCGGCACGTCCTGCCCAATGTCCTCGGGCCGGTCTTCGTCATCGCCACCATCAACCTCGCCCTCGCCATCATCACCGAGGCGACGCTGTCCTTCCTCGGCACCGGCCTGCCCGATTCGATGCCTTCGCTCGGCACCCTGATTCGCACCGGCAACCGCTTCCTGTTCTCCGGCGAGTGGTGGATCGTCGCCTTCCCGGGTCTGGCGCTCGCTGGTCTCGTCCTGGCGATCAACCTGCTGGGAGACTGGCTGCGCGACGCCCTGAACCCCAAGCTGCAATGACAGAGCCCGTCCTCTCCGTCCGCAACCTGCGCGTCGCCTTCGCGGGTCGCCGCGGCACTCTCACGGCCATCGACGACGTCTCGTTCGACATCGCCCGCGGGGAGATCCTCGGCGTCGTCGGCGAATCCGGAGCCGGCAAGTCCGTCACCGGTTCGGCCGTCATCGGCCTCATCGACCCGCCCGGCGGCATCGTTGGGGGGCAGATCCTGCTGAAGGGCGAGCGCATCGACACGCTGTCGCCGGACGCCATGCGGCGGATCCGGGGCCGGCGCATCGGCATGATCTTCCAGGACCCGCTGACCAGCCTCAACCCGCTCTACCGCGTCGGCCGGCAGATCGTGGAGACCGTCCGAACCCACACCGACCTGTCCGAGAAGGCGGCGCGCCAGCGCGCCATCGACCTCCTGGCGGAGGTCGGCATCCCGGCGCCGGAGCGGCGGATCGATGGCTATCCGCACGAGTTCTCCGGTGGCATGCGCCAGCGCGTGGTGATCGCCCTGGCTCTTGCCGCCGAGCCCGAACTCATCATCGCGGACGAGCCGACCACGGCGCTGGACGTCTCGGTCCAGGCCCAGATCATCGCGCTGCTGAAGCGCCTCGGCACCGAGCGCGGGACCAGCGTGATGCTGGTGACCCACGACATGGGCGTGATCGCGGAGGCGGCCGACCGGGTGGCGGTGATGTATTCGGGGCGCATCGCCGAGATCGGCCCCGTGCGCGACGTGGTGCAGAACCCGCTCCACCCCTACGCAAAGGGCCTGATGGGGGCGATCCCGACCCTCGCCCAGGAGACGGACCGCCTCGCCCAGATCCCGGGATCGATGCCGCGCCTCTCCAACATCCCGCAGGGCTGCGCCTTCCACCCGCGCTGCCCCTCGGCCTTCGCCCGCTGTCTCGTCGAGCGGCCGGACCCGATCCCGGTCGGGGCGCACCGGGTCGCCTGCCACCTCTACGACCGCTCGGAAGCCTCCGCCGCATGAACGCGTCCGTGATGCCGCCCGCCTCGAGCGCCCGATCATCGGAGGCGCCCTACGTCGCGATCGAAGGCCTGCGCCGCACCTTCGACGTGTCGCGTCCTTGGCTGGCCCGGGTCATCGAGCGCCAGCCGCGGCAGATCCTGCGGGCGGTGGACGGCGTGAGCTTCGAGATCCGGCGGGGCGAGACCTTCGCGCTCGTCGGCGAGTCGGGTTCGGGCAAGTCGACGGTCGCCCGCATGGTGGTGGGGCTGCTGCCACCGAGCGGTGGCGACGTGCGCATCACCGGCGTCTCGATGACCGACCCGCGCGAGGCCGCCGCCCGCCGCCGCCTGCGCCGCCGCATCCAGATGGTCTTCCAGGACCCTTACGCGTCGATGAACCCGCGCTGGCGGGTCCGCCGGATCGTCGCCGAGCCGATCCGGGCCTTCAACCTGCTCCAGGGCGAGGCCGCCATCGGCCGCCGGGTCGGCGAACTGCTCGGCCTCGTCGGCCTGCATCCCGACGACGGGGTGAAGTATCCGCACGAATTCTCCGGTGGCCAGCGCCAGCGCATCGCCATCGCCCGGGCGCTCGCCTCGGAGGCGGAGTTCCTGGTGGGCGACGAGCCGACCTCGGCCCTCGACGTCTCGGTCCAGGCTCAGATCCTCAACCTGATGCGCGACCTGCAGGACCGCCTCGGGCTGACCTACCTCTTCATCAGTCACAACCTCGCCGTCGTCCGTCACATGGCGAACCGAATCGGGGTGATGTATCTGGGGCGCGTGGTCGAGATCGCAGACGGACGGGAACTCTTCCGTGCTCCGAAACATCCCTACACGCGCATGCTGCTCGATGCGGTTCCGGATATCGGCCTCACCGGGCGCAAGCGCATCCCCGTCTCGGGCGAGATCCCGAACCCGATCAACCCACCCCCGGGTTGCGCCTTCAACCCGCGCTGCCCTTTCGCGAACGAGCGCTGCCGTACCGAGGTGCCCGCCCTGGTCGAGGGCGTGGCCTGCCACGCCTTCCAGGAGCGGCGACTGCCGGCCTGAGGGCGGGCGGCACGCGCGGACGCGCTCCAGAGCCAGAGCATGAGCACAGACCCATCCATCGCCGCGGCCGATCCGGCGGCGGGCGAAGCGTCGGAGGACGGCATCCTCGGCCTCGGCCTCGTCGCGCTCTCGGCCGCGATCCATGCCCGGCACGTCTCCTGCGTCGAGGTCATGACCGCCTGTCTCGACCAGATCGACCGGGTCAACCCGGCCGTGAACGCCATCGTGGCCCTGCGCGATCGCGCCGACCTTTTCGCCGCCGCTGAGGAGCGCGACGAGCAGGCCGCGCGCGGCGACTTCGCCGGACCCCTGCATGGCATTCCGCTCGCCGTGAAGGACATCGACGCCGTCAAGGGCCTGCCCTTCACGCTCGGATCGCCGATTTTTCGCGATCGCATCGCGGCCGCCGATTCCATCATGGTCAAGCGCCTGCGGCGGGCCGGCACCATCATCACCGGCAAGACCAACATGCCGGAGTTCGGGCTCGGCTCGCAGACCTTCAATCCCGTCTACGGCGCCACCCGGAACGCCTACGATCCGAGCAAGACCTCCGGTGGTTCCAGCGGTGGCGCGGCCGTGGCGGTGGCGCTCCGGATGCAGGCGGTGGCCGACGGCAGCGACCATGCCGGCTCGCTGCGCAACCCGCCGGCCTTCAACAACCTGTTCGGCCTGCGCACCGGCTACGGCCGCATCCCAATCGAGACCAAGGACGCCTTCACCCCCGGCCTCGGGGTCGCAGGCGGAATCGGACGCTCCCCTGCCGATATCGGCCTGCTGCTCTCCGTGCAGGCCGGCTACGACGCGCGGGTGCCCTACTCGAACACGCAAGACCCCGGCATCTTCGCCGAGGATCTGAAGCGCGACTTCACCGGCGCCCGCATCGCCTGGTTCGACGATCTCGGCGGCTACCTGCCCTTCGAGCCGGGCGTGCTCGACCTCGACCGCAGCGCGCTTCCCGCCTTCGAGGCCCTGGGCGCCAAGGTGGAATGGGACCGGCCGCGCTTCGACATGGGCAAAGTCTGGCGCGACTGGCTCACCCTTCGGGCCTGGATGACCGCCTCCAACCTGCGTCCGCTCTACGACGAGCCCGCCTACCGGGCCTTGCTCAAGCCGGAGGCGGTCTGGGAGGTGGAGCGCGGCCTCGCCCTCTCGGCGGATCAGGTCTCGGCCGCCCAGGAGGGCCGCACCGCCTGGTACGAGGCCGTGCGCCGGTTCCGGGAGCGCTACGACTTCCTGCTGATGCCCTCGGCGCAGGTTTTCCCCTTCGATGTCGAAGAGCGCTGGCCCAAGTCCGTCGGCGGCCGGGCGATGGACACCTATCACCGCTGGATGGAGGCGACGATTCCCGTCACCATGAGCGGGCTGCCCGCCCTCAACGTGCCTGCGGGCTTCGACCCGGCCGGGCGCCCTTCCGGCATCCAGATCGTCGGCCCCAACAACGGCGAGCGCGACTGCCTCCAGCTCGGCGCCGCCTACGATGCCGCCACCCGGTGGGTCACCCGGCGCAAGCCCGCGCTGCTGACCCCGTCCTGATCCTTCTCCGAGCCACTCGCCTCCGAGCCCCCCGATGACCGACACGCCCGCGCCGCATCACGGCCGCTACGCCTACAGCGCCCTGCCCGACCGGCCGGTCTACGATTGGCCCGGGGGCAAGCGTCTCGCGGTCTATATCGGGCTCAACCTCGAGGGCTTCGACTTCGGTCTCGGCCTCGGGGCCGAACTCGCCCCCGGCGGTCCGCAGCCGGACGTGCTCAACTACGCCTGGCGCGACTGGGGCAACCGGGTCGGCGCCTGGCGGATCAAGGACACTCTCGACGCGCTGCGGATGCCCGCGAGCGTGTTGGTCAACAGCCGGCTGTATGCCGATTGCCCCGGCCTGATCGAGGCGTTCCGGGCGCGCGGCGACGAGATCGTCGGGCACGGCCGCACCAACACCGAGCGTCAGGGCGACCGGGAAGAAGCCGAAGAGCGGGCGCTGATCGCCGAGGCCACCGCGATCCTGACCGCCCATGAGGGAAAAGCCCCGAAGGGCTGGCTCGGTCCATGGATCTCCCAGAGCCACCGGACGCCGGACCTCCTGGCGGAAGCAGGCTACACCTACCTCCTCGACTGGTGCCACGACGATCAGCCGACCTGGTTTGCCACCCGTAACGGCGGCCGCATCCTCGCGGTGCCGTATCCGCAGGAGCTGAACGACATCCCCGCCATTGTGGCCCGCAAGGAGACCGGGCAGCAATTCGCAGACGCCCTCGTCGAGGCCTTCGACGAGATGCTGGAGCAGTCGCGGACCGCACCGCTGGTCATGGGGATCGCCCTGCATCCCTACATCGTCGGCCAGCCGCACCGCCTGCGCCCCTTGCGCCGGGCCCTCGCCCACATCGCCGCGCATCGAGACGAGATCTGGCTGACGACCGCCGGTGGCATCGCCGATTTCGCCACGGAGAGCGGCACCGCCCTGTAGCGGGTCGGTGCCGGCCGACCGTTCAGACACCGATCAGACTGGCCCGGGTAGACAGGCGCCTCGCGTTTCCGACGCCTGCCCCGAGCCCATCCATGCATGCCGACGCCTTCCTTGCCGCCGCCGAACGCCTGCCCGTCCGTGATCTCGACGCGCTGACGGGCGGAACCGGCCTCGTGATCGTCGCCCCGCACCCGGACGACGAAAGCCTCGGCTGCGGCGGCGTCATGGCCGCTGCCCACGCGCGCGGCCAGACGGTCGCGGTGGTCATCGTCAGCGACGGCTGCGGCTCGCACACCCATTCGGCGCTCTACCCGCCGGACAAGCTTCGGGCCCTGCGCGAGCAGGAGACCCTGGACGCAGTCGCAGTCCTCGGCGTGCCCCCGGAGGCCGTGACCTTCCTGCGCATGCCCGATGCCGGCGTCCCGAGCAGCGGCCCGGAGGCCGAGGCGGCCGCGGCCCGCATCGCCGAGATCGCCGTGACCACCGGGGCTGGAGCGGTCTGCGTGACCTGGGGCCACGATCCGCATTGCGACCATCAGGCCGCCGCCGCCATCGTCCGGATGGCCCAGGGTCGCCTCGGTGCGATCCGCAGCTACGCCTATCCGGTCTGGGGCTGGACCCTGCCCGAAGGCACCGAGGTCGGGAATGCTCCGACCGGCCTGCGCGTCGATGTCGGTGCGCATCGGTCGGCGAAGGCGGCGGCCATCGCCGCCCATCGTTCGCAGACGACGGACCTGATCGCAGACGATCCCACCGGCTTTCGGCTGGAGCCCCAGATGATCACCCGGTTCACGGGCGATTTCGAGATCTTCATCGCCCTCGACGAGCCGACCTCGTGATCGCCGACACCACCGTCATCACCCTGAACAAGGGCCGCGACGCGCACCTGGCGCGCCTGCTCGAGGGGCTCGCGCGCGGGCCGCACCCGGAGGCCTGCGTCGTGGTCGAGATGGGCGCGAACCCGGCGCCATTGCCCGAATTGGGTTTTCCGATCCGGCGCGTTCATCTGGAAGCGGCGGGTCTGCCCCTGGCGCGGGCGCGCAATGCCGGGCGCCGGGCGGCCACGACCGAGCGGCTGATCTTCCTCGACGTGGATTGCATCCCCTCCGTCGATCTCGTGCCGTGCCTGAGCCGCGACCTCGATGCTGCGGACGGCCTGATCTGCTGCGAGATCCGCTACCTCCCAGCGGGCACAGTTGCGGATGGCTGGACGGAGGGCGCCCTGCGGGCGGCCGGCCACCGGCATCCGGTGCGGCACTTCCCGGAGCGTGGCCTCGCCCGGTCCGAGAATGTCGGCTTGTTCTGGTCCCTCGCCTTCGGTGTGCGTGCCACGACCTTCGACCGCCTCGGCGGCTTCGACGAGGGCTTCGACGGCTACGGGGCGGAGGACACCGATCTCGCCTTCCGGGCTGACGCCCTCGGCATCCCGGTCCTGTTCACCGCCGGGGGCCTGGCCTTCCACCAGCACCACCTCGCCTGCGACCCGCCCCTGCAGCACTTTTCCGACATCGTGCGCAACGCCGCGCGCTTCCGCGCCCGCCACGGCCTGTGGCCGATGGACGGCTGGCTCGACGCCTTTGCCACGCGGGGATTGATCGGCTTGGATTGGCGGGATGGCCTGACGGTCCTGCGCCATCCGACACCAGAGGAGATCGCGGCCACGCGTCTGCCCGCCGACCGCCCGTTCTGAGACTCACGGGCGCCGGGCATCCATCCGGTCGGCGAGGTCGGCGATGAGTCGCGCCGTCCGGGGGATCGCGCCCGGCTCGGCGAGGGCGCCGATGCGGGCCGGGTCGAGGCGAAGGCCGGCGGCGATCACCCCCGGCCACGCCGCCGGGCTCGGCCAGGCGGGACTATGAATTGCCGCACCCAGGGAGGCGAGGGCCTCGGCCTTGGCGACCTGCTCGTCGAAGGCGCGCGGTTCCGGCAGGCAGACGAAGCGCTTCCCCGCGGCAGCGACACCCGAGACGACGCCGTCGCCGCCCGCCCCGACGACCAGGGCGGCCCGTGCGAGCCAGGGTGCCGGGTCCGCGACCCATCCGTGCAGGTGGAGATTCGGGGGATGGTCCCCGCCCGCGTTCTCAACGGGTCCGAGTACGTGCCAGGACCGGTCCGGGACCGCCCGGGCCGCCTGAGCCAGATCCGTCAGGCGTCCGCCCTCGCCGCCGCGCCCGTAGATCACCAGGATCGAGCCGTCCTCCGGCGTCGGCGGCATCCGTTCGGGAGCCGGTAGACCGGCATAGACGGTCTTGGCCCGCACCCAGTCCGGCGTCCCGGCGGCTTCGAGTTCAGGCGGAAAGAAGGCCAGCACGGCCTCCGCGCTGCGGAAAGCCTCGCGATGGGGCGTATCGGTGCGGTTGCCCGACAGGCGCACCGTCAGGGTCGGCACCGACATCAGGCGGGCGAACAGGGTGATCTCCGCCGAGACGTCGACGACGATCAGCGCCGGATCGGCTTCCACGATCCAGGCCGCGAGGCGGCCCATGCGCGTGCGGATGTTGTCCGCCCCGACCGGGGCGTAATGCAGCGCCTCGGGTCGCTCGGACGCATCGTCGAGGCCGTCGAAACGTTCACTCAGGCGGTCGTCCGGCAGATCGAGAAGGGCGCCGGCGGCATCGCGGGTGTCGATGTCCGCCAGAGTCCCGATCAGCGTAACCGGACGGTCGAGGGCTGCGGCGATGCGGTTGGCGCGCTGCCAATGGCCGGCGCCCTGGTGATGGACGTAGTAGCCGATCGGCCGCCGCTTCATGCGACGCGCGCCATCCGGGGCCGGCCGAGCAGCGCATGGAGTCCATCCAATGCCTCGTCCAGGGGAACCGAGACCGCCTCGGGAATACCCTCGCCGACTCGCGCCTCCACGCGCTCGACCAGCGCGATGGCATTCGGGCAGGCGGCCGGTTCGATGGCGGCAATTTCGGCCGGCGCGAGGCCGAGGGCAGCCAGGCCCGCTTCCGATCCCTCGGGATGATCGTAGGCCCCAGCCACGGCGCGGCGGCGCTCGATCAGCGCGCGCCAATGCTCGGCCGGGGGCAGGCAGTAGGCTTCAGCACCGGCGGCCACGCGGGCGCGGCGGGTCATCTCCGTGGCCATGCCGCCCTGGACGCGGCCGATGCCGCGGTCGGAAACCGCGATGGAGACCTGCGGGCAGTGGCGCACCCGGCCACCATGCGCCCTGACCCGCGAGACCAGGGCATTATCCTCGCCGCAGGCGATGGCGGGCAGCCCACCCACGGCACGGTAGAGGTCCGCCCGCAGGCACAGGCTCGCTGCGACGTGGTCGCCGTGCCG
>NZ_BPQL01000007.1 GCF_022179225.1 Methylobacterium goesingense | reverse complement strand
GGCACCTTCAGCGAGGCCGACACGGCCTCGCTGAAGGTGCCGTTCTGGCAGACGTTCCGCCGGGTCAGCCTGCCGATCTGCCTGCCGACCGTGCTGGAACTGTTCGTCTACCTGTTCGTCAACGCGATGACGACGGTCTCGGCGGTGATCTTCCTCTACGGGCCGAGCACCAAGCTCGCGGCCATCGCCATCGTCCACATGGACGAGGCCGGCACCACGGCGGCGGCCGCCGCGATGGCGAGCGTGATCATGGCGACGGCGCTCGGCGCCCGCCTCGCCCTGACGCTGCTCAACCGCGTCTTCATCGCCCGGGCCCAGGGCTGGCGCCGCCGCGAGGCGATCGCATGAGCCGGGACGCGCAGATCGCCGAATCCGAGGGCGACACCAACCGCACCGATCGCCGTGCCGCCTGGCAGGCGCGGAGCCTCGACGGGACGACGCGCGGGCTGCTCGCGCGGGATTCGGAGGCCTTCCTGCACCAGTCGGTCTCGACGCCCTGCCTCAACGCGATCACGCGGGCGGAGGGGGTCTGGATCGAGGACGCCGCCGGGCGCCGCTACATGGATTTTCACGGCAACAACGTCCACCACATCGGCTACGGCCATCCGCGCCTCAAGCGTGCCATCGCCGAGCAGATGGACGCGCTGCCCTTCGCCCCCCGCCGCTACGCCTGCGAGCCCGCCTTGGCCCTGGCCGAGAAACTCGCGGCGATCACGCCCGGCACCCTCGCGAAGGTGCTGTTCACCACCGGCGGGTCGGATGCGGTGGAGGTGGCGGTGAAGGTCGCCCGTGCCGCCACCGGCCGACACAAGACCCTGTCGTTCTGGGATGCCTTCCACGGCGCCGGCACCGGCTCGGCCGCGATGTCGGGGGAGATGCTGTTCCGCTCCGGCCCCGCCGGTCCGCTGGTGGCCGGCGCGCTCCACGTCGCCCCCTTCGGCGGCTACCGCTGCCCCTACGGCACCGACGGCGCCGAGGCGAGCGGCCGGGCCTGCGCCCGCATGATCGACTACGTGCTGACCCGCGACCCCGACGTGGCGGCCCTGGTCGCCGAGCCGACGCGGGCGGTGCCCTACATCCCGCCGCCGGGGTTCTGGGCGGAGGTCCGGCGCATCTGCGACCGGCACGGGGTGCTGCTGATCTTCGACGAGATCCCCACCGGCCTCGGCAAGACCGGGCGGATGTTCTCCTGCGAGCACGACGGTGTCGCGCCCGACATCCTGGTGATCGGCAAGGGCCTCGGCGGCGGCATCCTGCCGATCGCGGCGGTGATCGCCGATCCCTCCCTCGACGTTGGCGGCGCCTGGGCCTTCGGGCACTACACCCACGAGAAGAACCCTGTGACGACGCGGGCCGCCCTGGAGACGATCCGGATCATCGAGGACGAAGACCTTGTCGCCAACGCCGCGCGGGTGGGGGCGCTCGCCCTGGAGCGCCTCGGCGCCATGATGGCGCGCTGCCCGGCCATCGGCGACGTGCGCGGCCGGGGCTGCCTCCTCGGCATCGAACTGGTGCGCGACCGCGCCACCCGCGAACCCGATGCCGACCTCGCCGAGGCGGTGCTGTACCGGGCGCTCGATGCCGGCCTGTCGTTCAAGACCACCATGGGCAATGTCCTGACCCTGACCCCGCCGCTCACCGTCACGCCGGGGCAGATGACGGACGCCCTCGACATCGTCGAGGCAGCCATCGGGGAGGCGGAGCGGGCGCTCCGGGCATGAGCGGGGCCCCGCTGCTCCGGGGCGGCATTTCTGGGGACGTGCGTGCCCGCCGTGGTTCCGAATTCCCCCCGGGTGGTCGTCCACCCCGCCGAGCCCGGTTTCCAAGTCTTCGCTCGGGCATGCGCCTGAAATCACGCGCCGTGCGTTGATCCGGCGAACAAGAATGCCGGGAGGCGCGCCGATGACCGAACTTCAAACCCATTCTCCGCAGGATCTGATCGAGGGCATTGCCCGCGGCTACGCCGCGGACGCTACGCCTCCCCTGACGCCCGAGTTGTCGGAGACCCTGCGCACCGCCCTGCGCAGCGTCGGCTCGGACCTGTCCAGCGACGAACCGCTCGACGAAGCGGGCGTCGGGCGCATCAACGAGGCCCTGGACGCCTTCGAACTCGACCTCGGGGCCGTCGTGGGACCCCGCCTCGATGCGGTTGCCCCGGACGGAACGCTCAGCTTCCGCCAGCGCTCGGAGGCCGGGCGCCCCCTGCGCGCTTTTGGCGGCCAGTAGGCGCCGCAATTTTTTGCATGCGTTCGGCCGGGCGCGGTATATAAGTGTAGGGCCTTTGATGGTATTTTGTATGCCAGAAGTCAGGATCACGGTATGAGCGAGCATGACAACGGTGTGGTCCGCCGCTTCGAGCACCCCGGCAAGGGGCGCGATCGGGCGCGGCCCGTGCCAAAGGGACGTCAGGTCGAGCCCGTGGCCAAGGTCGAGATCGAGCGCCTGCTGGGCGACCGCTCGCGGCAGCGCGACCTCCTGATCGAGCACCTGCACCTCGTGCAGGACACCTACGGCCAGATCAGCGCCCCCCACCTCGCGGCACTCGCCGACGAGATGGGGCTGGCCTTCGCCGAGGTGTTCGAGACGGCGACGTTCTACGCGCATTTCGATGTGCTGAAGGATGGCGAGGCCGACCTGCCGGCGCTCACCGTGCGCGTCTGCGACAGCCTCACCTGCGCGATGTTCGGCGCCGAGCCCCTGCTGGAGGCCCTGCGCGAGACCCTCGGCAGCGGGGTCCGCGTCGTGCGCGCGCCCTGCGTGGGCCTGTGCGACCATGCCCCGGCGGTGGAGGTCGGCCACAACTTCCTGCACAAGGCCGACGTCGCCAGCGTGCAGGCGGCGGTCGCGGCGGGGGATACCCACGCCCATCTGCCGGCCTATCCCGACTACGACGCCTACCGGGCGGGCGGCGGCTACGCCGTCCTCGACCGTCTGCGCTCCGGTGAGGTCAGCATCGACGCGGTTCTTCAGGTGCTGGACGATGGTGGCCTGCGCGGCCTCGGCGGCGCCGGCTTCCCCACGGGCCGCAAGTGGCGCTCGGTGCGCGGCGAGCCCGGTCCCCGCCTCATGGCGGTGAACGGCGACGAGGGCGAGCCCGGCACCTTCAAGGACCAGCTCTACCTCAACGCCGACCCGCACCGCTTCCTCGAGGGCATGCTCATCGGCGCCCACGTGGTGGAGGCGGCCGACGTCTACATCTACCTGCGCGACGAGTACCCGATCTCCCGCGAGATCCTGGCCCGCGAGATCGCCAGGCTCCCCGTCGGCGGACCGCGCATCCACCTGCGCCGGGGTGCGGGCGCCTATATCTGCGGCGAGGAATCCTCGCTGATCGAGTCGCTGGAGGGCAAGCGCGGCCTGCCGCGCCACAAGCCGCCCTTCCCGTTCCAGGTCGGCCTGTTCAACCGCCCGACGCTCATCAACAACGTCGAGACCCTCTACTGGGTCAGGGACCTGTTCGAGAAGGGTGCCGAGTGGTGGAAGGGCCACGGCCGCAACGGCCGGGTCGGCCTGCGCTCCTACTCGGTCTCGGGCCGCGTGAAGGAGCCGGGGGTGAAGCTGGCGCCGGCCGGCCTCACCATCCGTGAACTGATCGAGGAGTATTGCGGCGGCATCAGCGACGGGCACAGCTTCGCGGCCTATCTGCCGGGCGGTGCTTCCGGCGGCATTCTGCCGGCCAGCATGGACGACATCCCCCTCGATTTCGGTACCCTCGAGAAGTACGGCTGCTTCATCGGCTCGGCCGCCGTCATCGTCCTGTCGGACCGTGACGACGTGCGCGGCGCGGCGCTGAACCTGATGCGATTCTTCGAGGACGAGTCCTGCGGGCAGTGCACGCCCTGCCGCTCCGGCACGCAGAAGGCACGCGTGATGATGGAGAATGACGTCTGGGACACCGAGCTCCTCGGCGAACTCTCGCAATGCATGCGCGACGCCTCGATCTGCGGCCTGGGCCAAGCGGCGTCGAACCCGCTGACCACCGTGATCAAGTACTTCCCGGACCTGTTCCCCTCGCCGCAACGGATCGCGGCCGAGTAGCGATCCGTCTCCGATCCGACGGTGCGGCCGCTCCTCGCGGCGGCTGCCCGATCCCCGATTTTCCTGCGCCATGTCTGGAGCGGAACCATGAGCAGCGGCACACAGAACTCTGGTCTCAACGGAGCCCACGCCACCACCCCCACCGGCCCGCAGGATGCGGGCGGCAAGGCGGCCGGCGCCAACCCGGGCGCCGGGAGCACCTACTCCGAAGGCACCCAGTCGGGCGGTCAGGCGGGGCCGGCCCCGAGCGGCACCTTCGGCCTCAAGGAGATGCCCGCCGGCATCCCCGGCGTGATCTTCGAGTTCGACGGGCAGCAGGTCGAGGCCGCGCCCGGTGAGACGATCTGGGCGGTCGCCCAGCGCCTCGGCACGCACATTCCCCACCTCTGCCACAAGCCCGCCCCGGGCTACCGGCCGGACGGCAATTGCCGCGCCTGCATGGTCGAGATCGAGGGCGAGCGCGTGCTTGCCGCCTCGTGCAAGCGGGTGCCGGGCGTCGGCATGAAGGTGAAGTCCGCCTCCGAGCGGGCCACCAAGGCCCGCGCCATGGTGATGGAGCTCCTCGTGGCCGACCAGCCGGCCCGTGAGATCTCGCATGACCCGAACTCGCATTTCTGGGCGCAGGCCGACCATGTCGCGATCAGCGAGAGCCGTTTCCCGGCCGCCCAGCGCTGGGAGGGCGACTGGAGCCACCCGGCCATGCGGGTGAACCTCGACGCCTGCATCCAGTGCAACCTCTGCGTCCGCGCCTGCCGCGAGGTCCAGGTCAACGACGTCATCGGCATGGCCTACCGCTCGGCTGACGCCAAGCCCGTGTTCGACTTCGACGACCCGATGGGCCAGTCGACCTGTGTGGCCTGCGGCGAGTGCGTCCAGGCCTGCCCGACCGGCGCGCTGATGCCGGCGGCCTATCTCGACGATCAACAGACCCGGACCGTCTATCCCGACCGCGAGGTGGATTCCCTCTGCCCGTATTGCGGCGTCGGCTGCCAGGTCTCCTACAAGGTCAAAGACAATAAGATCGTCTACGCCGAGGGGCGCGACGGGCCGGCCAACCAGAACCGCCTCTGCGTGAAGGGCCGCTTCGGCTTCGACTACGTCCACCACCCCCATCGGCTGACCAAGCCGCTGATCCGCCTCGACAATGTCGCCAAGGACGCCAACGACCAGGTCGATCCGGCCAATCCCTGGACCCACTTCCGTGAAGCCACCTGGGAGGAGGCGCTGGAGCGCGCCGCCGGCGGCCTCAAGCACATCCGCGACACCGTTGGCCCCAAGGCTCTGGCGGGCTTCGGCTCGGCCAAGGGCTCGAACGAGGAGGCCTACCTCTTCCAGAAGCTGGTGCGCCTCGGCTTCGGCTCGAACAACGTCGACCACTGCACCCGGCTCTGCCACGCCTCGTCCGTGGCGGCCCTGATGGAGGGCCTGAACTCGGGCGCCGTCTCGGCCCCCTTCGCGGCGGCCCTCGACGCCGAGGTCATCGTCATCATCGGCGCCAACCCGACGGTGAACCACCCGGTGGCCGCGACCTTCATCAAGAACGCGGTCAAGGAGCGCGGCGCCAAGCTGATCATCATGGATCCGCGCCGTCAGGTCCTGTCGCGGCACGCCTACAAGCACCTCGCCTTCAAGCCGGGCTCGGACGTCGCGATGCTCAACGCGATGCTCAACGTCATCGTGACGGAGAAGCTCTACGACGAGCAGTACATCGCCGGGTACACCGAGAACTTCGAGGCTTTGAGGGAGAGCATCGTCGCCTTCACGCCGGAGAAGATGGCCCCGGTCTGCGGCATCGACGCCGAGACCCTGCGCGAGGTCGCACGCCTCTACGCGCGTTCGCGCGCCTCGCTCATCTTCTGGGGCATGGGCGTCAGCCAGCACGTGCACGGCACTGACAACTCGCGCTGCCTGATCGCGCTGGCGCTGACCACCGGCCAGATCGGCCGCCCCGGCACCGGCCTGCACCCCCTGCGCGGCCAGAACAACGTCCAGGGCGCCTCCGATGCCGGCCTGATCCCGATGGTCTACCCCGACTACCAGTCGGTTGAGAACGAGACCGTCCGCGACCTGTTCGAGACGTTCTGGGGCCAGTCCCTCGATCCGAAGAACGGCCTGACCGTGGTCGAGATCATGCGCGCCATCCATGCGGGCGAGATCAAGGGCATGTTCGTCGAGGGCGAGAACCCGGCGATGTCGGATCCCGACCTCAACCACGCCCGGCACGCGCTCGCCATGCTCGACCACCTCGTGGTGCAGGACCTGTTCCTCACGGAGACCGCCTTTCACGCCGACGTGGTGCTGCCGGCCTCCGCCTTCGCCGAGAAGGCGGGCAGCTTCACCAATACCGACCGGCGCGTGCAGATCGCCAAGCCCGTGGTCCCGCCGCCCGGCGATGCCCGCCAGGATTGGTGGATCCTGCAGGAACTCGCCCGCCGCCTCGGCCTCGACTGGACCTATACCGGCCCGGCCGAAATCTTCGCCGAGATGGCGCAGGTGATGCCCTCCCTGAAGAACATCACCTGGGAGCGCCTGGAGCGCGAGGGCGCCGTGACCTACCCGGTCGACGGTCCCGACCAGCCCGGCAACGAGATCATCTTCTATGCCGGCTTCCCGACGGCGAGCGGGCGGGCCAAGATCGTCCCGGCCAACATCGTGCCACCGGACGAGGTGCCCGACACCGAGTTCCCCATGGTGCTCTCCACGGGCCGTGTGCTGGAGCACTGGCACACCGGCTCGATGACCCGGCGCTCGGGCGTCCTCGACGCCCTGGAGCCGGAGGCGGTGGCCTTCATGGCACCGCGGGAGCTCTATCGCCTCGGCCTGGAGCCCGGCGACACCATGCGCCTGGAGACTCGCCGCGGCGCGGTGGAACTCAAGGTCCGGTCCGACCGCGACGTGCCGGTGGGCATGATCTTCATGCCGTTCTGCTACGCCGAGGCCGCCGCCAACCTCCTGACCAACCCGGCCCTCGATCCGATGGGCAAGATCCCGGAGTTCAAGTTCTGCGCGGCCCGCGTCGAAGCGGTCCGGCCCCGGCAGATCGCCGCCGAGTAGCGGCCGCGCACACCGTCACCCATCCGCCGGATGGGTGACGGGCATCCGCTCCCTGCCTCCGTTCGCCCGACCGGACCGATCGGCGTGCCCTATTGCAATTGCTGATCCGTCGCCCGCGCAATGGCGCAGCCGAGCCTGAACAGGAGCAGGTTGGCGGCCTCGATCACCTCCGGCGCGGGCTTGGAGCCCAGCAACTGCTTCAGGGAGAGAGCCATGTCCGCGGCCTGCAGCAGCGGATCCGCATGGGTCGGCGTCGTTCCGAGGACGTAGCGCTCGCCGCCGTCGCGCATATCCGTGATGTCGATCAGGATGCCGTGGGAGCGCTCGGGTTGACCGGCCTGGTCGTGGTACGTCCGCCCGCGACTGAGAAGCCAGCGCACCGTCCCGTCGCGCCTGAACACACGGTATTCGGCAAGCACCAGGCCGCCGACTTGCACGGCCCGGCGCATGTGCTCCATGAGCCAGGTCATGTCGGTCGGATGGACGAGGGCGAGGGCGACCGGCCCCTTGATCTCGCGGTCCGCAAGCTCTGGGTTGCCGGTCAGAACGCG
Organism: Methylobacterium goesingense; assembly: GCF_022179225.1. Taxonomy (GTDB): domain Bacteria; phylum Pseudomonadota; class Alphaproteobacteria; order Rhizobiales; family Beijerinckiaceae; genus Methylobacterium; species Methylobacterium goesingense. The sequence goes on along the minus strand of NZ_BPQL01000007.1, from coordinate 64,329 downwards.
CGCAGCGCCTTCGTCGTACGTGACGACGCCACGCACATGATCCCACGCCCATGTTCCGACCACGCACGAGGCATCGAGGGCAGCGCGAAGGCGGTTCAGGTCCGCGAGGTCGTTCGATATTCCTGTTCCCACGGGCAACTTTCGATGACGGACGGGCAACCTCTGGTGTCTCCCCATCGGCCGACAATCGGCCGATCATTTCGACGATCATCGTAGTTCTAAAATGTGATGGCAACATATGTGAATCGAGAAATTGAGACGCACGCCTGATTTTGGTCGAGTAGCCGACAATTCGAATCCCTGCCACGCTGCCGTGTGATGTGCGATTTCGGGCGGAAGCAGCGCGAAGACGCACGGAGCGAGCGGTATGTCATGTTTCGCCGGCGGGCATGCTCGCGAATGCTGGGTCTCTTGTGGGTTTTCCGAGGGGATTTCGCATAACCGCTACGGAAGACTGTCCGCGTTCAGCCCTGCTCCGGCCCCTCATGATCAGGCGGTCGGCTTTCGGTCCGTAGACGCCATTGCCGTCGGCGAGCTCCCGAAGTCAGGCAGGGCGCCTGTCGCCGGGGCGGGCGCGGGCGCAGATCAGGAACAGGCCCGCGACCCCGAGGGCGACGAGGGACGACGCCGCCAGCGCCCCGGCCAGCCACGCGCCGACGACGTCGCCGAGGTTCATCACCGCCATGTAGATCTGGAACTGCGTCGCGGATGCACGCCCCGCGCGGCTCGCCAGCAGGACGGTGGGGAGCAGGGCGACGTAGAGCAGGGCCGGTACGACGCTGGCCAGCCCCAGGATGACGGGCCCCGTCGCAGCCTCCAGGCCGGCCGCGATCAGCGAGGCCGCGGCACCGAAGGCCAGCGCGCCGGCGGCCAGGAGGGCGCGCAGCGCCCGCTCCGGGCCGACGCGATCGACATAGGCGCCGATGCCCAGCGCGCCAACCGTCCCGCCCAGGAGTGCGAGGAGTGCTTGCAGTCGGGAGAGCGCGCCCGCGTCCCAGCCATGGACCTGCACCAGCGCGACCGCGAAGGGGACCTGGAACAGGGCGAGGCCGAAATCGATGGCAAAGCACATCGCCAGCAGGATCGCGGCGTCGCGGGTCCGAAACGCGGCGAGGAGCCCGCGCATGAAGGACTTCGCCGGGGCCGCCTCCCTCGGCTCGGCGCGGTACGGCGGCGCGCGCAGGCCGAGCGAGACCACCCGGTCGTCCGGTGCCTCGCGCACGAGCAGGGCGGGGAGGGCGAGCACCGTGGTCAGGCCGAGGAGCGCCCCGGCCGCTGCGGCGAAACCTGCCGTCTCGAGGATCCACGCGAAGAGCGCGGTCCCGGCCGCGCTGCCGATGACGAAACCCGCCCGTGTTCCGGCGCTGGTGCGCCCCAGTTCGCCGGCGGGCACGCTGTCCGCGATCATCCGGTCTGTGGCGGTGTCGGCGAGGGAAGCGGCGAGGCTGTGCAGGCAGAGGACGACGCTCACGGCCGTCAGGCCGGGGGGCGCGCCGAGGAGGAGCAGGCCCGCGAGGCTCGCCTGCGCGCAGGCGAGGGCGAGGACGAGCCAGAAGCGGCGCGGACCCATGCGGAACGGGCGCGCGCGGTCGATCAACGGCCCCCAGAGCAGCGGCTGCAGCACCCAGGGCAGGCCGACCACCGCGAGGTGTTGGCCGACGTCCGCCGTGGACGCGCCCGCGGCGGCGAAGTGGTTGACGAGCGCCGTGAGGGCAAAGCCGGCGACGACGCCCTGGTAGAGGTAGAGGAGCGTGAAGAGGCTGACGCGCCAGGTGGCGCTCTGCAGACTCGCCGGCCACTGGCGCATCGCCTCGATCCTCGATCACCCGCGCCGGCCGCGCCGGAACGGCGCCGGCGGGCTCATCGGGCCAACGCGTATCGGCGCGCCCACGGACGTCACCGTAACGTCGATCGCGCGGAAAGAGGATGCGCGCTGCGGCCAGGATCCGGCCCGGTACACGGCGGCCCGTCGCACCGGGCGCCGAAGACGCGCGTGGCCCGCCGGACGCCCTGGTCGGGATGCGACCGGCTCGGATGCGCTCCGCCCGCCATCCGTTGCGCGACCGGGCTTGCCGCCCGCATCGAGGCCCGGCCATCTCAGGCTTGGCCATAGGCGGGCTTGGCCATAGGCTTGACAGGTGTGGACCGGGGCGGTTTCTCCTCGGTTGCAAGACATGGCTGCAAGACTTGGCTGGCACGACATGGAAAGCCCCGGAGCATGACGATGGACGGTGGACGCGCCGATGCAGACGGGATCGCCCGGCCAGGGGCTCGGTCGGGGCGTCTCAGCCGCCGCTCGTTTCTGGCCGGCTCGGCCGTCGGTCTCGGCACCCTGGGGCTCGGGGCTTGTGCGACGTCCGACGGCCTGCTCCTCGCCGAGGCGGCACAGATCTACGGACCGATGCCCGACGAGAGGTTTCCGATCCCGGCGGCGGACATCAGCAAGGTCAATCCGAAATACTATCGTCGCACGGTTCGGTACGAATCCAAGGAGGCGCCCGGCACGATCGTGGTCGATCCGAGCAACTACTACGTCTACCGGATCGAAGGTGATGGCGCCGCCACGCGCTACGGCGCCAATGTGGGGCGCGACGGCTTCCTCTGGAGCGGCGACGCCTATGTCGGCCGCAAGTCCGAATGGGCGACCTGGACACCGCCCAAGGAGATGATCCGGCGTCAGCCCGAGGCCGCCAAGTACGCCAAGGGCATGCCGGGGGGCCTCGACAATCCGCTCGGCGCCCGCACCCTCCACCTCTACCAGAACGGCGCCTACACGCTCTATACGATCTACGCCAGCAGCGATCCCGAATCGATTGGCTCGGGCATCACGAGCGGCTGTGTCGGTCTGCTCAGCCAGGACATGATCCACCTCTACGCGCGAACACCGGTCAAAACGAAGGTAGTCGTGCTGCCTGCGTAGGGTGTCGTGGCGCGCCCGTCGCGAGCCACGCAAAGTCGACCCACCCGTATGCCGACCGCGCGGTTTCGTCTGCGTGGATGAAGCCTTCTCCACGGGAAGCTCCGCCCGACCCTGTCGAGCGCGATCGGCGCATGCCGCGACGCTCCCTCAGGGGCGACCCTGACCCGCGTGAGCCCAAAACGGAGGGCAGCGTGGATAACCGTTGACACGAGGCGCTTCCGCCGTTCAAGAAGCATCCTGTTGCGGGCGTAGTTCAGTGGTAGAACGTCAGCTTCCCAAGCTGAATGTCGTCGGTTCGATCCCGATCGCCCGCTCCAATCTTTTCAGACACTTAGCCCCACCGTGGCCAATCATCCCACACAGCCATCTCACATAGCGGGCTGATAGTGATGAGTGCTGCGAGGGATCTAGCGCTCTTAGAAGGCCTGCGCGAACGCGTTGCAGACGCTCGCGCACCAGATCGCCAGCTGTTCGTCGAGGTGTGGTTCGCGTGCACAGGCAAGCAGTCGCCGGACACAAAAGCCCGCTTCGCGATCCTCCTTGACGCGAAGGCGTGGACCGACGCCGCCCTGTAGCTGACGTTCGCTGCGCGGCTGCGCCGCATCGCCGTCACAGCCGGCACGGGCGCATTATCGGTGGCAATTGGCGCTTCGAACGACCGGGCCGTACAAGCGCCAGTCGCAGTCCAGGAGATCAACTGGCCCGGCAGCATCGGACTTGCCATTCTCGCCTCCGTGCTGGATGACCTCATTGCACAGGGCTCCGCGAAGGCCGGCTCGCAGCCGTCACGGTAGGACAAGCTTTCCGCCTCACCGCCGCATCATAACCGTGCGATAACCGTCGGCGAGCCCTTACCAGCACGGCTAGCGTGCGACTCCAGAAAGACTAATTTGTGTTAGTCGACGTATTCCCTGTGTTAAGAGGCGATTCCGCAACACGAGGAGAAATTTGCTGCGCGTAGGTTGTATCACATGGGAATTTGAACAACCGTCTGCGCGCCGAGTATGTGCGGAGTCGAAACGTGGCCTTCAAGTTTTTTTCGCCTGGTGTGCGCACAATTGATTCATACTACCGAACGAATGGCCTAAATATAGCAGAATCAGTAGCTCAAGAAAATAATCAGCAATCGATAAGAATATCGACAGATCCTCGTTACAGCATGGGTTTTATAAATATTGGAGGATCAGACTTAATTGTCTCATCCGTATTGGAGAACGGCGAGAACAAGGGGCTTGTTACAATACAAAATGGATTCTTGGTTGGTGGAACCCTTTTGCCCGACGGCCGCATCCGACCAGTGTCCTTGTTCCAAAATGGCACAACTATTCAGGCGCGCCAAACAGGGTTTCAGACATCCGAAGGCATTAGCTTTCAGCAAGTCGGAACGAATAATATTTTATATCTGAGTTCCGTCACCAATCCCCAGCCGGGACAGACTTTCACCCTCACCAACGATAATTCATCAGGCTCATTCCCCGATCGGTTCAACTTCAATCCCTGCTTCGCATCAGGCACGCAGATTGCCACGGCCGAAGGTGAAATCCCCGTTGAGAAGCTCAACGTTGGCGATATCGCTATCACTGCCGGAGGCGTGCACCGGCCGGTCCGCTGGATCGGACGCCGTACCCTTTCGTGCAACCATCATCCGCGTCCTGAGGCCATCTGGCCCGTGCGCGTGCTGGCCGGAGCCTTTGGAGATGGGCTGCCGCACCGGGATCTGTGGCTCTCACCGGATCATGCCGTGTGTGTCCGTGTGCTCGACGAGGTGCTGATCCCGATCAAGCACCTGCTCAACGACGCCACCATTGCGCAGATCGAGACGGCCGAAGTCACCTACTGGCACGTCGAACTCGACAGCCACGACATTCTCCTCGCCGAAGGCCTACCCGCCGAGAGCTTCCTCGATACCGGCGTCCGTGCTGGCTTCGAGAACGGCGCCGAGCACATGGTGCTCCATCCCGACTTCTCCCCGCTCACGTTGGACGCCTTCTGCCGACCACTGGTCCAGGAAGGGCCGATCGTTGACGCGGTTCGCCTGCGCCTGCTCGCCCGCGCCTCGGAGTTGGGCTGGACCCTAACCGGCGAGGACGACCTTCACGCTGCCGTCGATGGTGCTGTCGTCTATCCGGAGCGAGAGGGGGCCGCCGCGCGCTTCGCGATCCCGGCCGATGCAACGGAGATCCGCCTGCACTCGCGCAGCTTCGTGCCCGAGCGCGTTCGTGTCGGCGCAGGCGATGGGCGCCGCCTTGGCGTGCCCGTGCGCAGTCTGTCGGTTGTGGACAGTGCAGGAGTGACGCGGTCGCTGCCGATCGGGAGCGAGGCTCTGAGTGAAGGCTTCTCGTTTGTGCAGGGTGGGGCAGATCGGCCTTGGCGCTGGACGACGGGCGAGGCGGTTGTGCCTCCCGTCCTCTGGTCTGGGACCGAAGGAGGCTTCAGCCTTATCGTAGAACTGGCGCCCGACGAGGGGGCTCTACAGGCTTGGCAGGCTCCCGCACTGGTGGCGAGCCAGGAGGCGACCGAAGCCAGCCCTGAAGCCGCCGCGGCGTAGGTGCTGACGGTCGGAGCGCTATCTAGGATGATTAGGCCCGGCCGCTGCAATGGCGCGCCGGGCATTTCTATGCCGATCTGTCAGAGCTTCGAATGCGAATCTGTCATTCGAAGCCCGATCATTCCATCATGATTTAGGAGCAGCTCCAGGGCAGCGAGCGCGACGGCGGCGTCAGCGGTCCGCGAGATCCACCAGCCGACGGTGTGGCAGGCGACGACATCGATCACGAAAGCCATGTCGACGAAGCCAGATCAGGTCGCGACGTTGGTAAAGTCGCTGACCCACAGGGCGTTTGAGCACGGTGCCTTGAACTGTCGGTCGACCCGGCCGAGCGGCGGCCCATTGCGAGGCTTGCGGGATCGATCGGTGGTATGGTGTCGACCCGATACCGGAAGCATGGGCCCCAACCGCTTCCCTCGCGCGTTCACCTCCTTGAGAATATCCAGAAGGGACGCCGATGACTTACTTACGCCTAATCGTTTCCTCACTCGGGGCCATGCTCATTGTCGCGACAGGAGCGCGCGCGGAACCTCCGAAGGCCGCAGTCTTCGACTTCCAACTTGCCGACCTCGGCTCACAGGAGCCGACCGACGCGGACAAGGCGCGCCTGAAACCGCTGAGCGATCAGCTCCGCTCGTTGCTGAAAGAGAGCGCCCGGTACGAGATCGTATCGACCGATCCCGTGCGGGAGGATGTCGCCAAGGGGTCGAACCTACGGCGCTGCAATGGCTGCGCGGAGGAATACGCGAAGAAGCTCGGGGCCGACGTCGCGATCACGGGTGAGATCCAGAAGGTTTCGAACCTCATCCTGAACATCAACGTCTATGTGAAAGATCTCCGGAGCGACAAGGCCGAGCAGGCCTACAGCGTCGATATCAGGGGCGACAACGACGTGTCCTTTGACCGTGGCGTCAAATATCTCGTGAAGAATAGCATGCCTCCCGCTCCCTGAAGGCTTTGCCGGCACGCCGCGTGGTTGCGATATGCGTATCCATCACGCGTCGATCTTCGGTCGAGCGGGCGCTGGGCGAGAGCATCGGAACGTCAGCAGCAGAAACCGGCTCACGATCGCGCCCCAGCGGCTGAAAAGGGTGTCGTACCGGCACCTGACGGATGTCCACCCCGTCGAGCTTCGCGATGGGCGCGATCAGGTCGGCCGCCCGTCCGCGGAGCTCGGCCGCGACCCGGCGCCTCCGGTGTCGATGGTTGCGGTGCCCGCCGCCCAATTGGCTGGATGTCGCAACCGGACAGGAAAACGGGACGGCGCCCCCGAGCGGGTCACGCAAAATTCTTCGCGACCAACGATAAGGTGACGCGAAGGCTCGGTCGTCGTCGAACGTGACTATCCGTAACTGGCAGCGTGAGTTAGATGCGCAGAACGAAATAGGATCCGGCCCAAGGATTTTCTGAATGGCGATGGACGGCACCGAGGTCCTGATCAAGACTGTCACCCGCGAGGAAGCCGCGATCCTCGACGCCTGGGTCGCGCTTCTGAAAGCTGGCGGCGCGCTGCAAACCGGCCGCATCCGGGAAGCCGAGCTTCAAACACAGGCCAGGTCGGTGCTCGAGCAACTCCGCCAGGCCCTTGCCTCGGGCGGCACCGACGCGACCGCGGATGCCTATGCGTCCTTGCGTGAAAGCCTTGCGGATATCTCTCGGTCCCGGGCCATCCAGGGCTTCACCCCGACCGATACCATCTCCTTCCTGTTCTCGCTCAAGGAGCCGATCTTCGACGCCTTGAGCCGGGCTTCCGGGACGGATGCCGCACAGGTTACGGCGGGTATCTGGTCGGCGAGCAAGGTGCTCGACCAGCTCGGTCTGCACACCATGGAGGTCTTCCAGCAGAGCCGCGAGGAGGTGATCGGGCGCCAGAGCGAAGAAATCGCCGAACTCTCGACGCCGGTCGTGCGGCTCTGGGACGGCATCCTCGCCCTGCCCCTGATCGGCACCCTCGACAGCGCACGAACCGGCGTGGTGATGGAGAACCTCCTGCAGGCCATCGTCGACGAGGAGGCGGAAATCGCCATCATCGACATCACGGGCGTGCCGACCGTCGACACGCTCGTGGCCCAGCACCTCTTGAAGGCCATCGCGGCTGCCCGCCTGATGGGGGCCGACTGCATCGTCTCGGGCATCCGCCCCCAGATCGCCCAGACCATGGTCCATCTCGGCGTCGAGCTCAACGTGATCTCCAAGTCCACCCTGGCCGATGCCTTCGCACTGGCGCTACGCAGGACGGGCCGCAGCGTCGTTCGCAAGGCTCCATCCGCACCAGACGAAAGCCGCCGCTAGCATCATGGACCGCATCCCGATCCTCAAGCTGGGTGGCGCGCTGATCGTGACCATCCAGGTCGACATGCACGACCGTCTCGCGGTCGCTCTGGAGGAGGACCTCACGGCGATGATTTCGCGTACCGGCGCGCGGGGTGTGCTGATCGAAATATCGGCTCTGGAGATCGTCGATTCCTTCATCGGGCGCATGCTCGACAACATTGCATCGGTCTCGCGCGTCCTCGACGCGGAGACCGTTGTCGTCGGAATGCGCCCAGCCGTCGCCATCACGCTGGTCGAGCTGGGCCTGACGCTGTCCGGCATCAAGACGGCCCTGAACGTCGAGCGCGGCATGGCGATCATCCAGGCCCGGCTCGACGAGGAGGACGCCGATGGCCTGAGGAGCGCTCGTGGCCGTTACGAGGACTGAGCGTAAATCGATCCAGTCCGCGGACGATGTCGTGCGCGTTCGCCAGACCGTCCGCACCTTTGCGGTCGAGGCGGGGCTCGGCCTGGTCGATCAGACCAAGATCGTCACGGCGGCGAGCGAACTCGCCCGCAACACGTTGGACTACGGCGGCGGCGGCGAGGTTCGGATCGAGCTTCTGCAGGAGGGGCGCCGCCATGGCGTGCGCCTGACCTTCGAGGACGAGGGCCCCGGCATTCCCGACATCGGACTTGCCCTCACCGACCACTACACGACAGGGGGCGGCCTGGGCCTTGGCTTGAGCGGTGCCAAACGCCTCTCCAACGAGTTCCATCTCGAATCGACCGTCGGCATCGGAACACGCGTCGTCATCGCGCGCTGGAAGTGAACATGATCAGCGTCGCCGTCACCGAGGCAAGCCAGGTCGCCGAAGCGAGGCGCAGGGCAAGCGGCGTCGCGCTGTCGCTGGGGTTCGATGAAACGGCGGGCGGCCGCGTTGCCATCGTCGTCACCGAACTTGCGACCAACCTCGTCAAGTACGGGACCAACGGGGAGATCCTCATCGGGATCTTCGAGGACGAAACCGGCACGGGCGTTCAAATTCTGGCACTCGACCGTGGCACCGGGATTTCCGACGTCGCCGCAGTGCTGCGCGATGGCTTTTCCACCGGGGGCAGCCCCGGTACCGGCCTCGGTGCCGTCAGGCGCCAATCCCAGGCTTTCGATATCGCCGCGTGGCCGAGGCGTGGGCTGGCCGTGCTTGCGCGCATCGCCGGCACGGTGAGCAAGGGCTCATCCAATGCTCCCAATCCACTTCCCTTTTTCGGCGCCGTGGGCGTGCCCTTGCGCGGTGAGGCCGTGAATGGGGACGCCTACTGCATCCGTCCACACGGCAGGGGGTGGACCGTGCTGGTGGCCGATGGTCTCGGGCATGGACCTCAGGCCGCGCAGGCTTCGGACGCAGCCGTGCGCGTGTTTCGCGCGCACGATCACGAGCCGCCCGGGCGCATCCTCGAGGCGGTTCATGCTGGGCTCGGCCATACCCGCGGTGGAGCGGTGTCGGTGGCGCGCTACGACCCTGACCGCGAGACGCTGGTGTTCACCGGCATCGGCAACGTCGCGGGCGGCGTGATCACCGGTGGCGTGACCAAGCGCCTGGTTTCCCTGTCCGGAACCGCCGGTCTCGTCGCGCGCCGCATCCAGGAGTTCGAGTATCCCTTTACGCCGCAGAGCCTCTTCGTGATGTGCTCAGACGGCATCGGAACGAGTTGGTCCCTCGACAACTACCCCGGCCTGGCCGGCGCCCATCCGAGCCTCGTCGCGGGCGTGATCTACCGCGACTTCGCCCGAGGACGCGACGATGCCACCGTCGTGGTCGCCAAGGACCCGGAATCGTGAAGTGGCCTCTCGTGACGATGATGATCGCGCACGAGGATGACATCTTCACCGTGCGTCAGCGTGTCCGACGCGTGGCGGGCCAAGTCGGCTTCGGTGCGCCGGACCAGACCCGGATCGCCACCGCGGTTTCGGAGATCGCGCGCAACGCCCACGACTATGCCGGCGGTGGTCGGGTCGAGCTCGGGGTCGATGTCATCACCGGGCGTCAGGCGCTCGTCGTGCGCATCGTCGATCAGGGACCTGGCATCGCCGAACTCTCCGCGATCCTGGAGGGCAGGTATCGCTCGGCCACAGGCCTCGGCATCGGCATCACCGGCTCGCGCCGGCTCATGGACCGTTTTGACGTTCTCACCAAACCCGGTGCCGGTACGACGGTGACGTTGGGGAAGGTCATTCCCGCTGGGCGCTCTCCGCTGACCGGACCGGCGGTCGCCGCGTTGGCGGAGGCGATGCGGGGCTGGAGCGAAGGGCCACAAGCCGCGATGCGGGAGCAGAACCGCGAATTGCTCGCCAGCCTCGCGGACCTGTCCGAACGCGAGGAGGAAGCCCGGCGCCTGAACGCCGAGTTGGCGGAGACCAACCGGGGTGTGGTCGCGCTCTATGCCGAACTGGAGACCCAGGCTGGGCAGTTGCGCGAGGCCGGCGCGACCCTGGAAAGTCAGGTCTCGGAACGCACGATCGAACTCGCGCAGGCGAACGAACGGCTCAAGGCCGAAGCCGAGGAGCGCGAGCGCATGGGGGAGGACCTGCGCCAGTCCCAGAAGATGGAAGCCGTGGGGCAGCTCACCGGTGGCATCGCGCATGACTTCAACAATCTGCTCACCGGCATCGTTGGATCGCTCGACCTGATGCAGACCCGGATGCGGCAGGGCCGTACCGAGAACCTGCAGCGCTACATCGAGACGGCCATGGCCTCGGCCAATCGCGCCGCGGCTCTGACCCATCGGCTCCTCGCCTTCGCCCGTCGCCAGCCCCTCGACCCGAAGCCGACGGACGTGAACGCGCTGATCGGCGGCATGTCCGATCTCCTCCGTCGGACCACGAGCGAAGCCATCGAGTTGCGGGTCCTCTCGGAGCCTGCCCTCTGGCCGACCCTGTGCGACCCGCATCAGCTTGAGAACGCGATCCTGAACCTCGTCATCAACGCGCGCGATGCCATGCCCAACGGGGGCGTCCTGACCATCGCGACCACCAATGGGCGGCACGAGGCGAAGGACCCGGATCTGCGGAACTTGGGGCTGACATCGGAGTATGTCTGCATCAGCGTCTCCGACACGGGAACCGGCATGCCACCCGAGGTCGTGGCGCGGGCCTTCGACCCGTTCTTCACCACGAAGCCGCTTGGCCAGGGGACGGGCCTGGGCCTGTCGATGATCTACGGCTTTGCCCGTCAGTCCGAAGGGCAGGCGCACATCGAGAGTGTCGTGGGTCGCGGGACCACGGTCACCATTCGCCTTCCTCGTAACGCCGCGAGCCATGTCGAGGTGGCGCCTGCGACGGAGATCGGCGAGCTCCCGCGTGGAGCGGGCGAGACCGTACTGGTGGTCGAGGACGAGCAGACCGTGCGGGACCTCATCGTCGAGGTCCTCCATGACCTCGGCTACAAGACCCTTCAGGCCGGCGACGGACCCTCCGGACTACGGGTCATCCAGTCATCGGTGCAGATCGACCTTCTGGTCTCGGACGTGGGCTTGCCGGGCCTGAATGGACGGCAACTCGCGGATCAGGCGCGCGAAACCCGTCCCGACCTCAAGGTGCTGTTCATCACCGGCTATGCGGAAAGCGCGGCGACGCCTTCGGGTTTTCTCGACCCCGGCATGGCGATGATCACGAAGCCCTTCGCGGTGGATACACTCATGTCCCGCATCAGAGACATGATCGAAGGCAACGGCTCGTAACCGAGGCCGCCGGAATGCCGGCTGCACGATGTTTCCGTGAGATCGCGTCTCCCAGGAGCTGTCGCGGACCCGCCGCCCGTTTCGCGGCCTGGTCGAGCCCGGGGCGGACAATGGCGAGGATGTGGAGATCTGCGACGGGGATCGGTTAGCGCTCGGAGACCCGCGACAAGGCCCGTAGCCGCCGCTCCTCAGCGGAAGGGGACAGCTGAGTATCGGTTGAGGTGGGGGCGGCCCCGTCGTTCATGGCACGGCCCTCAGGCGGCCTGCGCGGCCGGCTCGAAGGCGAGCAGGGCATCGACGTGGAGGACGACGAGCAGTTTCGTGTCGAGGCGATGCACACCGAGCGCGAGACGGCGCCAGCGTGCGTCCAGGTTGGGCGGAACGGGCTCGAAGCTGTCGCGTGTGAGGCGCAGCACCTCGCCGACGCCGTCGACGATGAGGCCGAAGGTCTCGCCGCCCTGTTCCAGGCCCACCGCCATGCCGCTTTCCCCGGAGGTCGACGGCGCAAGGCCGAGCCGGCGGCGCAGGCAGAGCGCGGTGACCACCCGGCCCCGCAGGTTCAGCAGGCCCACCACTTCGGGCGGAGCGAGCGGGACCGGCGTGACCGAGGCCGGCTTGAAGACGTCGTGCACCCGGGCGATGGGCAGGCCGAACAGGGCCTCCCCCACCGTCACGGTCACGTAGTCATGCGTCGCGCCGGACATCGCCGGGGGCTGGTCTGGGTGCGTCATGGCCGGATTCCGTCGTTCAGGCCGCGAGGGCGATGGGGTCGGGCCTCGGCCCGGAGGTGGCGGGGAGCGGGCTCGTGCCGTCCGACAGCGACAGGACGTGCCCGACATCGACGAGGTCCGTGGCCCGCCCGCGCAGCACCAGCGTTCCCAGGATGCCGGGGCGGCGGGACGTGACCTCGACCTCGGACTCCTCGGAGACGATGTCGACGATGCCGTCGACCAGCAGGCCGGTCGGGCGCTCGCCGGCCGAGAACACCAGGAGGTCCTGACTTCCCGCCCGGCGGACCGCCATGCCGGCCTCCGCCGGGACGAGCCGCATGAGGCGGCCCCGGTACTGGAGCACCGGATTCTCGCCGAGCCACTCGATCCGCTCCGCCGCAACTGTCTCCAGCCGCGTGACCAGCGAGAGCGGTACCGCCCTGAGGTCGTTCCCGCTGCGGAAGACGAGGTAGCGCGCGGCCGTCCCGTCCGCCGCGGACCCGTCCGGCGTGGCGTCCACGTCCGCCTGGCGGGTCTCGGCCGATACCGTGGCGGCGACGCCGTTCGGGTCGACGATGAGCACCACGGTGCCGTCGCCCAGGATGGTGTTGCCGGCGAAGAGCGGGATGCTCCGGAGCTTGGCGGACATCGGCTTCACGACGATCTCCTCCGTGTGGAAGACCTCGTCCACGAGGATACCGAAGCGCTGGCGCCCGACCTCAGCCACCACCACGAAGGCATCGTCCGGCACCGGCGCGTCGAGCCCCAGCGCGCCGGCGAGCGGCACCACCGGCAGCAACCGGTCGCGCAGGCGCAGCACAGGGGCCCCGTTGATGCGCTCCACGGTCTGTGCGGACCGCGCCCCGACCCGCACCAGTTCGAGCACGGCCACCTGGGGCAGGGCGAAGCGGTCCGCTCCGGCCCTGACGATCAGGGCGGCCACGATGGCCAGGGTGAGCGGGATCTTGATGGTGAAGGTGGTGCCGCGCCCGGCCTCGGTGGCGATGTCGATGACGCCACCGATGGTCTCGATGTTGGATTTCACCACGTCCATGCCGACGCCACGTCCCGAGACCGCCGTGACGGCGGCGGCCGTGGAGAAGCCCGCATCGAAGATGAACTTCGCCACCTGGGCATCCGGCATGCGCTCGACCGCGTCTTGTGAGGCGAGGCCCCGCTCGACAGCCTTGCGACGGATGGCCATGAGATCGAGGCCCTTGCCGTCGTCGGCGATCTCGATCGTGATCGTACCGCCCTCGTGGTAGGCGGAGAGCCGGATGGTGCCGCGCGCCGGCTTGCCGGCGGCGATGCGCGCTTGCGTACCCTCGAGTCCGTGGTCGGCCGAGTTGCGCACCATGTGGGTGAGCGGGTCCTTGATGACCTCGAGGACCTGGCGGTCGAGCTCGGTCTCTGCGCCGCTCATCACGAGCTCGATCTGCTTGCCGAGTTCCGAGGACAGGTCGCGGACCACGCGGGGCAGTTTCTGCCAGGCGTTTCCGATGGGCTGCATGCGCGTCCGCATCACGCCGTCCTGCAGCTCGGCGGTGACCTGGCTCAGGCGCTGGAGCGGTACCTTGTAGGCGTCGTCCTCCGAGGTCCGGGCGATCTCGAGGAGCTGGTTGCGGGTCAGAACCAACTCGGACACCATCGTCATGAGGTGTTCGAGGGTATCGACGTTGACCCGGAGGGTCTGGGCCTTGGTCGCCCCCGGCTCGGTCTCCGGCGTCGCGGCGACGGGACCCGGTACCGGCGACGGAAGCGTGACGGCGTCAGGGCCCGATGCCGCCCAGAAGGCTGCCGCCAGTTCGTCGAGTGCCGCCGCCGGTTCGACCGAAGAGGACACAGGGACACGCTCGGCCGACGCGGACCAGCCCGCCGCGACCGCTTCCGCCCCGGTCATGGTGACCTGCCCCGTCGCCATCGATTCGAGGGCGTCGATCAGGTCGGCGTCCTCCCCGGGCGGCTCGGTACCCGCGACCGCGAGCGCATTCAGGATCTGCTTGAGCCGGTCGAGGGTGGCGAGCACCAGCGTCACCGCCTCCGACGTCGCCGGCAGCCCATCCCGGAACCTGTCCATCAGGGTCTCGGCGGCGTGTGCCAGGGCCTCCAGGCGGGGCAGACCGAGGAATCCGCAGGTGCCCTTGATGGTGTGCACCAGACGGAAGACGTTGCGCAGCACCGCCGCTTCGGTGGGATCGCGCTCGAACCGCACGAGCTCGGCGTCGACGGTGTCGAGGTGCTCGGCAGTCTCGGTCAGGAATTCGCGCAGAAGGTCGTCCATCGGTTCTCTCCTGGTCTCGGTGGCGGTCCGACTCAGGCCGCCATGCTGCGCGAGGCCTCGCGGACCTGACGGGTGGAGGCATCGACCTCGCGGGCGGAGGCGGCGATCAAGCCCACGTTCTGGCTGATCTCGGTGACGGCGCTCGTCATCGCCTGCATGTTGGCCGACATCTCCTGGGCCACCGCGGCCTGCTGCTCCACGGCGGTCGAGATGGAGGCCGAGATGTCGTTCACCTGCCCGATGGTCTCGCCGATGCCCGCGATGGCGGTGGCGGCCTCCTTGGCGGCCGACTGGGTGCCGGCGATCTGACTCCCGATGCTCTCGGTCGCCCTCGCCGTCTGGGCCGCCAGGCTCTTCACCTCGGCCGCGACGACCGCGAAGCCTCGGCCGGCTTCGCCGGCCCGCGCCGCCTCGATGGTGGCGTTCAGCGCCAGGAGGTTGGTCTGGCGAGCGATGTCGTCGATGAGTTCGATCACCTCGCCGATGGACTGGGCCGCCGTGGCGAGGCCGGCGACCACGGTCGAGGTGGCGTTCGCCTGCTCGACCGCGCGCCCGGTGATCTGCAGGGCGCGGCTGACCTGCTTGCTGATCTCGCCGACCGAGGCCGCAAGCTCCTCGGCCCCTGCGGCGACGTTCTGGGTGTTGCCGGAGGCCTGCTCGGCCGCGCTCGCGGCGCTCACCGCCTGTTCCGAGGCGCGTGAGACGGACGCTGCGACGCCGTCGAGGTCACTGTCGATGCCGCGCTGCAGCTCTGCCCGGCGCTGCCGCTCGACCACGGACGCGGTGATGTCGGTGGCGAACTTCACGACCTTCACCAGGCGGCCGGAGGCGTCCCGGACCGGGTTGTAGGTCGCCTGGATCCAGGCTTCACGGCCGCCCTTGGCGATGCGCTTGAACTCGGCCTGCTGAAAATCGCCGCGCCGCAGGGCCTCCCAGAAGGCGCGGTAGGCCGGCCGGTCTCGCTCGCCCGCGTCCACGAACAGTGCGTGGTGCTTGCCGCGCACCTCGTCGAGGCCGTAGCCGACGACCGCCAGAAAGTTGGCGTTGGCGGTGATGACCGTGCCGTCGAGGTTGAATTCGATGATGCCCTGTGAGCGGTCGAGGGCGTTCAGCTTGCCCTCGAAATCGGCGTTGCGCAGCTTCTGAGCGGTGATGTCGGTGGCGCACTTGAACACGCCATAGGGTTTGCCGTCGCGGCCGAAGAGCGGGTTGTAGCTCGCCTGAATCCAGACCTCACGCCCCCCCTTGCCGATCCGCTTGTACTCGGCGGCCTGGAACTCGCCCCGGCGCAGGGCCTCCCAGAACTGGCGGTAGGTGGCTCCGTCCCGCTCGGAGGGGTCCACGAACATGGCGTGGTTCTGGCCGCGGATCTCGTCGAGGCCGTACCCCAACGCATCGAGGAAGTTCTTGTTGGCGTTAACGACCTTGCCGCCGAGGTCGAACTCGATCAGCGCCTGGGACGTGTCGAGCGCGTTGAGCTTTGCCTTGAGTTCATAGCCCTTCCAGAACATCGCCATCCCCCATGCGACCGGCTCTCGGCCGTCGATGGGCAGACTAGGCGGCGCATCATAATGCTTGCGAAGCGGGATCCTCCAGACTCAGGGGTATTACAGGGAATTTGCGTCTAATTTTCTGTCATTTCGCCGTCACAAGAAATTTGGCTCTAATTTATGACGCAAAATCTTTCATTTGGCTATCGGATGACCATCCTTGCGGTCCTGAAAAGTTTGATGAGCCTGGTCCACAGTTTGGTTTTCTGAAGGTCCGGCGGACGACCGTCGCCAAACCGCCGCGCGGATCGACCTTGATCATCCAGAATTAGCGTGATTTGGCATCGGAATTATTGCCAACGAGCCCCTGCTTCATCGACACCTCGGGCCAGGATTGGCCGTGAAGACGGATGCGTCGGCGACATCCCGAACCGCCGGCCAATGATTCATCAGCGAATGCACCGATGTCATTCGGGGCCGCGGCGGGTGCCTCCGTGGAACGATCGCGCAAATTTGAAGCGATTGGTGCCATTTGGATAGTGCTCAGCCTTTTGATGGCAGATAAAAGCTCAAAATAAGAGCCGGCGGTCCCCTTAGAGAGTCGGATGCCCACACGAGCCCTGATGCGTCCGCAGAAGCCACCGGAAGGCGACGGAGTTCTCCGCGCGTTCTCGTCCCGCCACTTCCTCAAGCTCGTCGAGGATACGGGCAAGGTCGGGTTCTGGTCGGCGGACCTGCGCACCGAGCGTCTGGACGCATCGCCGGGCCTCTACCGCATCCTGGGGTTGGACCCGGCCTCCGGCGTGACCTTCGGATTCGGCCTGGACATGATCCACCCCGAGGACAAGCCGGCCCATGCGGACCAGATCGCGGTGTTGCGGAGCGGTCAGCCCATCAATCGCGAGTTTCGCATCATCCGCCCGGACCGGACCCAGCGTTGGATCCTGCACCACGCCGAGGTGATCATCGGGCAGGACGGTCAACCGAACCAGGGCATGGGGGTGGTGTTCGACGTGACGGCCCACCACGAGGCCACGAACGCCATGATGCAGCGGCACGACCGCCTCAATGCGCTGATCACGGCGACGGCCGCGGTGCTCTGGATCACCCAGGCCAACGGCGAGCCGTCCGACATGACCCAGTGGATGACCCTGACCGGACAGAGCTTCGACGAGATGCAGGGCCTCGGCTGGATGGACGCGATCCACCCCGAGGACCGCCCGCGGACGCACGCGGCCTGGATCACGGCCGTGGAGCATATGGCGACCTACAACACCGACTATCGCATCCTGTGCGCGGACGGGATCTACCGCTGGTTCAATTCGCGCGGGGCGCCGGTGCTGAACAAGGACGGCTCGGTGCGCGAGTGGATTGGCGTTTGCCTCAACGTTCCGGGTCGGACCCGCTTCGGCAGCTCCGGCATCGGGGCGTCGCCGGAATCACCCGTGCAGGCGAAGGACGCTACGGACCCGGTGGAGTCCGGTCTGACCCCGGGGCAGGTGCGGGCCGCACGCGGCCTGCTCGGCCTGTCGAAGGACGAGCTGGCCAAGCTCGCCAACGTCTCCGTCTCGACCCTGAACCGGCTGGAAGATCCGTCCTCGGCCATCCAGCCCCGGCACGACACCGTCATGGCCGTGCGTCGCGCCTTTGAACTGGCCGGTGTCGAGTTCACCTTCGAGGCAGGCAAAAAGCCGGGCGTCCGCGAGGCGTGAGGGTAAGGGGTCCCGACGCGATCGACAGGGGGCCCCGTCGCTCGTTCGGGTATCTACGAGGCGATGTGTGGGGGGGGCATGCGGCTCTCGTGCCGCCTTCGCCATCAAAGGCCTCCACTGCTCGCCGCGATCGTATCCTTTGGCGAACCACGCATGAAACCCGCGCGGCACCGAGGCGCCACGGCATCACGGCGCGAGCCGGTCTCCATTCTCGCAGGTCGCACACCCGTTCCCGTCCCCGCGGCGCCGGACCCCGCCCGGGTCGGCATCCGCGCGGACCTGGGTCGGCGTCACGCCGTAATGCTGTCGGAACATCCGGCTGAGCTGGCCCGCGCTGCGAAACCCGAAGGCGTCCGCGAGGACCGCGATCGGATGCGCCTGTGCTGGTTCGCCGAGGGCGGCCCGGACCCGCTGCAGGCGGGCGGCGCGGATGTGGCGCTCGACCCCGCCGACGCCCTGGAACGCCGCGAAGAGGCGGGTCCGCGACGTGCCGATGGCGCGGGCGATCTCGGCGGCGCCGAGATCCGGGTTGCCGAGGGCGGTGTCGATGTAGAGGCAGGCTTTCCGGAACAGCAGCGCCGGGTCGGAGCGCGAGGTGCCGTGGCCCGAAGCCTGGGTGATGGCCCGGGCCAACAGCGTCGCCGTGGTGGTGAGGGTCGCGACGTCGAGGGTGCCTTGGTGGGGCAGGCGCTCGCGCAGCCGCAGGAGGTGGTCCGTGCAGGCGCCGGCGATCTCTGGCGGGACGACGAAGCCGTGCAGCCGATCGAGGGGGCCGAGCCAGCGCTCGGCGAAGGCCCGCGGCAGGCCGACGAAGTTGCGCTTCTGGAGCGGCAGGGCGGTGGTGTCCCAGACGATTACCGGACGGGAGAAGTCGATGATGTAGAGCGATCCCGCATCCGCCCGCACCTCGCGGCCGTCGAATTGGCCGATAATCGCTCCCGTCTCCACATGCTGCACCACGATGGCGTCGAGGCCGTCGTAGCCGATCTTTTGCGCCGGACGGTGGAAGACGAACGGCACGCCTTCCATGAAGTGGAAACGCATGTGCTCCGACCAGAGGCTCGTGATTTCCACGTGGAAGGGCGTGTGCAGCGGCGTGACGAGCGCCGAGCTCGCGAACAGAAGCTGATAGACGCTGGCTGCGTCCTCCGACGGGTAGTCCCGGCTGGAAAACGTCACGCGTCGCAGGGGAAAGGCGCCGCCCTGGTGATCCTCTGAGGTCGCGGGCAAGGGTTGGACCCCATCGATCTGAGCCGGTTCGGCTCATCTAATATCAGGGCGCCGCATTCGTTCCAGAAGGATGTTCGCGCAGGGAAGGTTCGTCGCCCGAGGAGGACGAGCCATGTCCATCCGGCATGGTGCGGACGCATCACGCAAAATGCTGATTCAATAATCGGTTTGCTTAATCAGGGGAAAGCGCGTACACCTCCGCCATCAATCCAGCGAAAGTTCTTTTTCAGCGCGATTTCGATCAGAAATTGGGCAGGAAATGTTTTTCCTCGGATCGATGACGGAGACGGCCGCGCACGATCGCGTGGACCTCCGGGAAATAAGCCCGCAAGGGCGAAGGAATATGATGGCTGTCGGTACTGTTAAGTGGTTCAACGAGACAAAGGGTTTCGGTTTCATCCAGCCGGATAACGGCGGCAACGACGTGTTCGTGCACATCTCGGCTGTCGAGCGCGCCGGTCTGCGTGGCCTCGCCGAAGGGCAGAAGGTCTCCTACGAGATGGAAACCGACAAGCGCAGCGGCAAGCAGTCCGCCGGCAGCCTCCAGACCGTTTGATCCGGCAGGTCTCCGCGCTTACGCGGAGTCCGGCTTTTACAAGAGCCGCTTCCCGGAAGGGAGGCGGCTCACTTGTGTTCTCAGCCTCAATCTCCAGGGGAGCGCGCCCGCCACGCGGCCTCCCGCATCACAGGATCCTGTGTGAGCCAATTCAACCCGAACTCGATGACCGACCGCCTCAAGGCTGCCACGGAGGCTCGCGCCGCCGCGCTGGCGCGCTTCCGCGACCGCCCGCCGGCTGATGATCCGGTCGTGGTCGCCCGCAAGGCGGAGCGTGCCCAGATCGCGCGGGAGCGGGAGATCCGCGTCGCCGCCCGCGAACAGGCCCGGATCGAAGCGGAAGCCCAGCGGGCAGCCGAGGCCGAGGCCGAGCGCGAGCGTTTCGCCGCCGAGGAGGCCCGCGCCGCCGAGGAGAAGATCGCTCAGGCTGCCGCCGCGCGCCTGGAGCAGAAGGCCCAGCGCGATGCGCGCTATGCCGCCCGCAAGGCCAAGGCTCGCCGCTGATCAGGCCAGGGGCTCGGCCGCTCCGGCGGCCTCGTCTTCCTGCCTGTCCGCATTCGCCTCCGATGCGGGGCGGACGTTCTCACAGGGCCGGATCGATCCGGCCTCCCGCCGTGGCGTGACCTGCGCCCGGCCTCCGATCACGGAGCCACGCACCATGTCCCACAAGTTCAAGCTCGGCCAGCGCGTGCGCCGTGCCCAAATCGGCTACGCCGCCAGCAAGGCCGACGTCTCCGACGTCTTCGAGATCGTCCGCCTCGTGCCCGAGGACCAGACCGGTGAGCCGTTCTACCGGATCAAGTCCGGCTCCAGTGAGCGGGCCGTGCGCGAGGGCGAGATCACCGAAGTCTGAGGCACGCGACGAACGAAGGGGGCCCGACGGTCCTCGGCGCAGCTTTTCGCCGGCAGCGATCCCGATCGCTGCCGGCGATTTGCGTTTTGTCAGGTCAGCACGACCACGCGGCTGCCGATCTCGACGCGACCATAGAGGTCGATGACGTCCTGGTTGATCATCCGGATGCAGCCCGACGACACGCTCTTGCCGATCGAATCCGGCTCCAGGGTGCCGTGGATGCGGTAGAGCGTGTCCTTGTTGCCCTGCCAGAGGTAGTGGGCCCGGGCGCCCAGCGGGTTGCGCGAGCCGCCGGGAACGCCGAGGCCGCTCTGCAGCTGCGAGACCGACTTCGCCAGCTTCGGCGTGCGGGCGATCATCTCCTTCGGCGGGTACCAGTCGGGCCACATCTGCTTCGAGTTGACCGTCGAGGCGCCCGACCAAGAGAAGCCCTGCTTGCCGACGCCGACGCCGTAGCGCCGCGCCCGGCCGTTCGGCTGAACCAGGATGAGATGGTGCGCCCGCGGGTCGACCACGATCGTGCCCGGGGGCTCCGAGCCCGTATAGGCGATCTCCTGGCGCAGGAACGACGGGTTCGCCTTCCGCCAGTTGAAGGCATAGACCGGGAAGGGCTCGTCGGTGATCGCCGCGTAGGCGCGGTTGTAATCGATGGGACCGTTGTCGACCGGCTTGGCCGGGGCCGCCTGCTGGGGCGAGGCCGGCGGGACCTGCCGGGGCGCGTAGAGGTCGGCATCCGGATCGTCCGCGACCGGCGCCCGGCCGCGCTGGCTCATGCGGTCCGGATCGCGGTCGGCCCCACGCTCGGAATAGGGCACGTACTGGCCGCCCCGCCGGCGATAGAGCCGGCCCGCCTCGTCGCGGTAGAGGCGCTCGTCGTCGTAGGGCAGGTCGCCATCGATGCCGTCGTTGAAGAGCCCGCGGCCCTGGCCGAAGGCGGACCCGATCGGCGTGAGGAGCGCGAGGCTCGTCGTCGCCCCGGTGAGAAGCGTGCGGCGGGTCGTTTGAGGCATGAGGGGTCGCTCGAGCAGTCGTCGTGAATGTGGGTACCGTGGCTCCGGGCCTAGCAAGCCAATCCCCGCGCGTCACGTCGGTTGACGACTGGGCAGCATTGCATGGGCACCAAAGATCCCGTGCGATGCATGAGGGGCACAACCTTGCCGGAGACTTCCAGGACCGGAGACTTTCCGAGATCCTGTCCGGCTTCGGCAGCCCGGTTTTCACCATGACGCCGAAAACGTGCGGGACGGCACGCCGATCCGCTCAGCAAGCGATTGTAAAAACGCCGGCCTTACCAACATAGGAGCCGTGCCCGAACAGGGGCACCCACCCCCAGAAATGGAACGCGACCCGTGCCGGTCCCTCCGCGTCCCCACTCCCGCTCGCGTCGTCCCCTGCTGGCGGCGCTGCTTCTGCTAGCGCTTGCGCCGGGCGAGGCTCTGGCGGGCCGCAGTCCCAGCGCGCGTCCCCCCGAGCCCGTCGCGCCCGAAACGACTTGGACCTCCAGCGAGCCGGAGCCGGCGGCTTGCCAGCGCAGCCGCCGCAAGCTGTGGCAGCCGGGTGAGGGCTGGGTCGTGCGAAACGTCACGATCTGCCGATGAAGGGCGCCGATCTGAGCGCAGCCCCCGCAGGGTCGACGCCGTAGAGGCGGGTCCGCGTGCCGCCTGGCGTTAGGACAATTGCGGTCGACCGCGTACAGGGAGCGAGGCTCTGCCTTTGGCCGCGAGGCCGACGCGCGTGCGCCCGGAGGGGTGATTGAGTACGATCGGCGACGAGATCGATCCGCGGCGCGCGGTGTTGGCGCGCTACGGCATTCTCGATACCGCTCCCGAGGCCGCGTTCGACGACGTCGTCCGACTCGCCGCGATGCTCCTCGAGATGCCGGTGTCGCTCGTCTCACTCGTGGATGTGGATCGCCAATGGTTCAAGGCGCGCATCGGATTCGGGCGCTCCGAGACGACCTTGAGCGAGTCGATCTGCGCGCACGCGATCCAGGGGGACGACCTCTTCGTCATCCGCGACACCACGCAGGATGCGCGTACGGCGGACAATCCCCTCGTGACAGGGGAGCCGCACGTCCGCTTCTACGCCGGCATGCCCCTGCGAACGCCAGAGGGCGAAGCGATCGGAACGCTCTGCGTCCTCGATACCCGCCCGCGCGATCTCACCCCGGTGCAGGCCTTCACGCTTCGGACCCTGGCGCGGCAGGTGATGACGGAGCTCGACCTGCGTCGCGCCCTCAAGGAACGGCAGGAATCCGACCGGCGCAACGCGGCGATCATCGAGAGTGCGATCGATTACGGCATCATCGCCATGGATCTCGCGGGCCTGATCACGAGCTGGAACGTCGGCGCCGAGCGCCTCCTGGGCTGGGCCGAGGCCGAGATTGTCGGCCGTTCCGCCGACCTGTTCTTCATCGAGGCCGACCGGGCGAGCGGTATCCTCGAGCGCGAGATGAGCACGGCCCGCGCCATGGGCCGGGCCAACGACGAACGCTGGCACCAGCGCAAGGATGGAACCCGTTTCTGGGCCCAGGGCGAGATGATGCCCCTCAGGGACGGGAGCGAGGCCCATATCGGCTACCTCAAGATCCTGCGGGACCGTACGGTTCAGCACCGGGCCGAGGAGGCTCTCGAGAAACAGACGGCCCTGCTCCAGACCGTCACGGATCACCTCAGCGAATCGGTCTTCCGCCTCACCCGGGACGACATCATCACCTTCTCCAACCCGGCGGCGGAAGCCATGCTGGGCTGGGGGGAGGGGGAGCTGATCGGGCAGAACCTGCACGACGTCGCGCACCATCACCACGCCGACGGACGCCCCTTCCCGAGTTCGGACTGCGAAGTCGTCCGGTCCTTGCGGACGGGCGAACCCCTACGCGAGCGGGCGACCACGTTCTTTCGGCGGGACGGCACGCCCATCGACGTGATCACCACCAACGCCCCGATCATCGAGGCGGGCATCGTCCAGGGCGCGGTCCTGACGGTGGCGGACGTCACCGAGAGCAAAGCGGCCAGCGCGCGCCTGCGCCGGAGCGAGGAGCGCCTCGGCCTCGCCCTCGGCGCTTCCGGCATGATCGGGACCTGGGACTGGGATTTGCGCGAGAACGTCGTCTACGCGGACGCCAACTTCGCCCGGATCTACACCGTCGATCCTGAGCGGGCGGCCCTCGGCGCGCCGCTGGCGGACTATACCCGCAACTTCCACCCGGACGATGTGGCGATGTTCCAGGCGGAACTCGACCGTCTCTTCGCCGGAGCCGAGGAGTTCGCCTGCGAGTACCGGATCGTGCAGCCGGACGGCTCGCACCGCTGGGTGATCGCCCGCGGGCGCCTCGTGCGTGCGCCCGACGGCACGCCGCTGCGGTTTCCGGGCGCCTCGGTGGACATCACCGAGCGCAAGCGCTCGGAGGAGCGCCAGGCCGCCTTGGTGGAGCTCGGCGAGCGCCTGGGCGCGTTGCACGATCCCACCGAGATGGCCTACGCGGGCGCCGAGATCGCGGGCCGCACCCTGGGGTTGACCCGAGCCGCTTACGGAACCCTCGACAAGACGGGCCGCTACCTCGACATCGCCCGCGACTGGACGCTGCCGGGCGTGACCAGCATCGCCGGCCGGCATCGCTACGCGGATTACGGCAGCTACCTGCCGGAGCTTCGGCAGGGGCGGGCGGTCATCGTCGACGATGTCGAGGCCGATCCGCGCACCGCCCCGCAGGCCCGGGGCTTTCGTGCCCTCGATGTGCGCACCGTGATCAACCTCCCGCTGATGGAGCGCGGGCATCTCGTGGCGGTCCTCTGCCTGCACGATGCGAAGCGGCGCAACTGGACCCCCGACATCCTCGACTTCGTGCGCAACGTGGTCGACCGCACCCGCGCCGCCGTGGCGCGCCTGCGGGCGGAGGAGCAGCAGGAACTCCTCAACCGCGAACTCAGCCACCGGATGAAGAACTTGTTGGCGATGGTGCAGTCGATCGCCACCCAGACCATGCGCTCGGCCGTCGACGTCGACACCGCCAAGGAGGTACTGGCCGGCCGCCTCATTGCGCTGGGCCAGGCCCACGACCTCCTGATGGGGGGGGCGTTGGGCAGCACCTTGATCGGCCCCGTGGTGCGCGGCGCCCTGAAGCTGCACGAGGATCGCAGCGGACGCTTCCACCTCGACGGTCCCGACCTCGAGATCGGCGCGAAGCCCGCTCTCTCCCTGGCGCTGATGCTGCACGAACTCGCTACCAACGCCGCCAAGTACGGGGCGCTCTCGCGCGAGGACGGCCACGTCGTCATCCGCTGGTCGGTCCGCCCGGACGCCGACGAGGCGCACCTCGTGTTCTCCTGGAGGGAGGTCGGCGGACCGCCGGTGATCAAGCCGGCGCGCAAGGGCTTCGGCTCCCGCTTCATCGAGCGCGGTCTCGCGGGTCAGGTCGGCGGAACCATCGCCCTGGCCTTCCCGCCGGACGGCGTCACCTGCACCATCGCCGCGCCGCTCGCCGCCTTCCAGTCCGACACCTGAAAGCCGCAAGGGTCAGTTCAGGCCCGATCCGAGCGATCGGGCCGCAGGCCTAACGAATGGGCAATGCCGCGTCGCGCGGCACGGACCAGCATCCCGGATGGGCAGCACGGGCATCGATGGCCCAAAGAGCGGAGGGCGCCGCAACTGGCACGTTCGATGCTGATGGTCCTGCGTCGCCCCGTGGCGGCGGGCGGAGCAACGGCGCTCCGCAGGCGGACGGCGTGAGTCCGGATCCCTTGGCAAGAGCGGCCGCCACGCGGCCGCGAACCTCGAGACGCACTCCATGGCCAGTTTCAAGACCGTGATGAAATCCGGTCACCCCCCGACCTTGTTCGCCGCGTTCCTCTACTTCGATTTCTGCTTCGCGATCTGGGTGCTCAACGGCGCGATGGGCCCGTTCATCACCGAGACTTACAAGCTGACCCCGGCCCAGACCGGGTTCATGATCTCGCTGCCGATCCTGGCGGGCGCGATCATGCGCTTCCCGCTCGGTGTGCTCGCCCAGTATATCGGGCGCAAGAACGCCGCCATCACCGAGATGACCATCATCATGCTCGCGATGGCCTACGGTTTCTTCTACGTGAACACCTACGACGAGGTGCTCGCCATGGGCGTGCTGCTCGGGATCGCGGGTGCCTCCTTCGGCGTCGCCCTGTCGCTCGGCTCGGGCTGGTTTCCCAAGGAGCACAAGGGGCTGGCGATGGGCATCGCCGGCGCCGGAAATTCCGGCACGGTGCTGGCCGTGCTCTTCGCCCCGCCCCTGGCTCAGGTCTACGGCTGGCAATCCGTCTACGGCTTTGCCGGCTGCGTCATGGCGATCCCCCTCATCGTCATGATCGTCTTTGCCAAGGAGCCGCCGGACGCGGAGCACCAGTCCTTCAAGGAGCATGTCTCCTGCCTGTTCCAGAAGGACGGCTGGGCGTTCAACCTCATCTACATCATCACCTTCGGGGGCTTCATCGGCCTGTCCAACTTCCTGCCGACCTTCTTCTACGAGCAGTTCAGCGTGACGAAGGTGGAGGCCGGGCGCCTCACCATGCTGGCCGCCCTGATGGGCTCCGGCATCCGCGTCGTCGGCGGCTACTTCGCCGACCGCATGGGTGGCATCCTGGTGCTGTCGGTGGTGCTGCTGGCCGCCGTGGGCTCGTTCCTGCTCCTGACCGCGACGCCCTCCCTCGCGCTGACCACGGCCCTGTTCATGCTCTGCTTCGCGGCGCTGGGTGCCGGTAACGGCGCCCTGTTCCAGCTCGTGCCCCTGCGCTGGCCGGCCAACACCGCGGTCGCCGGCTCGATGATCGGAGAGGTCGGCGCCCTCGGCGGCGCCATCCTGCCGAACGTCATGGGCCTGTCGAAGCAGTATACCGGCTCGTTCGCCTACGGCTTCGTCGGCTACGCGGTCTTCGCGGCGGTGGTGCTGGGCTGCCTGCTGGTCTGGCAGCGCAAGTGGGTGGGCACCTGGGTCGGTCCGCGCGGCAAGGTGCTGACGCCGGCAGCATCCGAACCGGGTCATGCGGCCCCCCTCGGCCCCGTGACAGCCTGAGGACGGGCGGGATCTTCGAAAGCAGACGGTACGGACGGGGACCTTCGGGTCCCCGTTTCCGTTCGGGCGTCCCTCAGCCGACCTCCCCCGAGACCAGAGCGAAGGCGAGGACGTCGACGGACGCTGCGCCGGCGCGCAGGAGGACCCGCGACGCGGCGTTCGCGGTCGCCCCCGTGGTCATGACGTCGTCGACGAGCAGGATGCGGCGCCCCTGCAGCGCGGCCCGCGCGGCCTCCGGGACCCGGAACGCGCCCTGGAGGTTCGTGGCGCGGGCGACGCGGCTCAAGCCGACCTGCGAGCGCGTCGCCTTCACGCGCGCGAGGTATCCGGGTTCGCTCGGCCGCTGCGCGAGACGCCCGACGCGCTCGGCGAGGAGCGCCGCCTGGTTGAAGCGCCGCCGCCACAGGCGGAAGCGGTGAAGGGGGACGGGCACGAGGCAATCGGCCTCGCGCAGGAGCTCCGATCCGGCGCCCGCCATCATCCGCGCCAGCACGGGGGCGAGATCGAGGCGATCCTCGTATTTCAGGCGGTGGACGAGGTCGCGGGCGCCGCCCTCGTAGAGGGTGACCGCCCGGGCCCGATCGAAGACCGGTGGATCGGCGATAGCGCGCGGCGAGAGGAGCGGCCCGGTGCCGTGATCGACGGCGAAGGGGAGCCCGAGCCGCTGGCAATAGGGCCGCTCGATCAGCCGCAGGCCCGACCAGCAGGCGGCGCACAGGCCGTGGGGAACGGCGATGGCCCCGCCGCAGCCGGCGCAGGTGGGTGGATAGACCAGGGACAGTGCGCCGCCCCAGAGACGGCGAAGTCCGGCGAAGGCGGTGCGGGAGGCAGGGGCCATGTCGGCAACCCTACTCTCCGCACCGCGTGGAGACGACCGGATCTGTGCCTCAGCGCGCCGGCTGCGCCTGATTCTCCTGGCGATCGCGCTTGTTGGCCTGGTGGCGTCCGACGGCGCAGCCCGCCGCCGCGCCGAGCACGCCGTGCCCTGCGACGTGACCCGCGAGGCCGCCCACGACCGCGCCCTTGATGCAGCCCTTTGCTTCCGCGCCGGTTGCAGCGAGGGAAAGGCCCGCGACGGTGAGGGCCGTGCCGAACAGAATGGCTTTCATGGCTTTGATCTCCGGATTCGCTGTCGAATCGTAGGCCCTCAACAATCGGAGCCGGTTTCGCGTTCCGGGTGCTGGCGCCACACGTCCGGGCGCGCCATGTCATCCCGCATGTCTTCCCATCATCTCGCATGTCTTCCCAGATGACGCCGCCGCCGCTGTTCGATACGGGCCTCGCCCGTAGACGCCTCGCCCGCGCCCGCCGGGCCGGGTACGCGGATTTTCTGCTTCGGCGGGTGGTGGAGGATCTCGACGACCGACTCGGCGCCGTACTGCGGACCTTTCCGACCGCCCTCGATCTCGCCACGCCGATGCCCCTGGCCGCCGATCACCTTCGTGCGAGCGGGCGCGCGGATCAGGTTCTGCGCCTCTCCTCGGTTCTTGAGCGCGGCACCGTCCTGGCCGATCCCGAAGCGTTGCCGCTGCGGGCCCAGAGCCTCGACCTGGCGGTCTCGCTCCTGGCCCTCCAGCACGTCAACGACCTGCCGGGGACCCTGGCGCAACTGCGCCGCGCGCTGCGCCCGGACGGGTTGTTCATCGGGTGCCTGCTGGGTGGACGCACCCTCACGGAACTGCGGCAGGTCCTCGGGCAGGCCGAGAGCGAGTGCGAGGGCGGGATCAGCCCGCGCGTCGCACCCTTCGCCGAGGTGCGCGAAATGGGAAGCCTGCTCCAGCGCGCGGGCTTCGCCCTGCCGGTGACCGACGTGGAGACGGTGACCGTGCGCTACCCCGATCCGTTCGCCCTGATGCGCGACCTGCGCGCAATGGGCCTCACCAACGTCCTCACCGAGCGGCGGCGTACTCCCTTGCGCCGGGCGACCCTGATGCGTGCCGCCACCCTCTACGCCGAGCGCTTCTCCGATCCGGACGGGCGCCTGCGCGCCAGTTTCGAGATCCTGTGGCTCTCGGGTTGGGCCCCGCACGAGAGCCAGCAGAAGCCCCTGAAGCCCGGCACCGCGCAGGCGCGCCTCGCCGACGCGCTGGGCACCACCGAGCGGAAACCCGAAGGACCGAACTCATGAGACAGCCTGGACCGGATCACCCCATCGACATCGCGCCGTATCCCGGGCGCGTCCGCGTCACCCTCGCGGGCACGCTCCTGGCCGAGACCGACGCCGCCCTGGTCCTCCGCGAAGCGAATTATCCGCCGGTGTTCTACATTCCCCGGGCGGATGCGCGCTGGGCGCACTTTGCCCCGAGCACCCGGCGCAGCCACTGCCCCTACAAGGGCGACGCCGCCTACTTCAGCCTGACGACGCCGGACGCCAACGCCACCGACGCGGTCTGGAGCTACGAGGCCCCTTATCCGGCCGTCGAAGCCATCGCGGGACACCTCGCCTTCTACCCGGACAAGATCGACCCGATCGTGGCGACCTGAGGCATCAGGAGGAATCCGGCGGGCCGGGCGCGATCAGGCCCGGACCTGAGACCAGAAGGCGGCCTTGCGGCCGTGCCGGCGGCGCAGGTCGTCGCGGTAGTGGTTCGGGTCGGGGCTGATGGCGCCCGGCGCGATGGCGTCCGCGAGGTCGTCCAGGGTGACGAGGTAGCGGGCGGCGTGGCCGTAGGCCCCCGAGTAGGCGTGCTCCAGGATGTTGTCGATGAGGATGCGATACAGTTCGGTGGCGGCCAACGGCTCGCGATCTTCCAGGGCCTCGGCGGCGGGGGCCAGGACTTCGTAGCGCCAGCCGTCCCAGGTGCCACGATACCGCGCCACGATCCGTGCCGCCCGGACGGGGTCCGGCCAGTGCGTGAAGAAGGCGAGGGCGCCGTACGGGTCGGGATGCGCTTCGGCGACGGCGAAGGCGCGCGGCAGGGCCTCGTCGTCCTCGAAGTCGGGCAGCTTGGCGAGATAGGCGCGCAGCATCTCCCGGTCGAGACTGTTCTCGAAGGTCCGCCAGCGCAGGTCCTGCGCGGCCTCGGTATCACCGAGGGCGTCGTGGATGCGGACCTCCAGGGCGATCTTCACCCGCTCCGGGACGGAGGTGTCGAACCGCCCCGTGAGCAATTGCTCCCGCGTGACGATGGTGGTGCCGCGCTTCTGCGGACGGCGGACCCATTTGAGCGCCTCCCGAGCCCGGCCGGCGGCGAGCAGGCGCTCCGCGATCTGGACGTGATCGGGCGGCTCCGGCGCGCGGCCGGTCTCAAGGGCGATGAAAGCATCGACGTCGCCGGTGCGGTCCGCGATGGACTGGCGCAGCCGCATGAGGCGGCTGCGCTCCGCCTCCGTCAGCCAGTCCCGCTCCTTCGTGCCGCTGGCGGGGGCCGGCGGCGTCGCCTGGGCGAGCGCGTCGTCGAGGGGGACGAGGGCGGCCTCGGGCAGGCGCGGGATGAGGCCGTGCATCAGACCCTCGATCAGCCCGTACCCGTCGGTCTCGAGCCGGGTCACGAGGCGCACGGCCATCGCGGTGGCCTTCGCGTCGTCCAGATCGACGATGAGCGCGGCGGCGGCATCGGCCGCTCGCTCATACACGCCGTGGATGCGGCCGCTCGAATCCTCGGCCCGTCCCAGCACGTCTCCGGCCCCGCCGAGGAAGCGGATCAGCCTGTCCAGGGCGGCGTCGGGGGCGAGGGCGGCGAGTTCGCCCACCACCGTGGTGAGCATCGCGTCGAGGTCGAGAGCGAAGGCGCGCTGCTTCATCCAGTCGATGTAGCCGCTGGCGCGCTCGAGGGCGGTGAGGCGCCGGTCGATCAGGGCCGCGACCGCGTCCGGCCCCTGGAGGGCCGCCACCGCCGCCGTCACCACCTTCTTGAAGTTGGGGTTGTGCGATGCCTCGGTGAGCACGAGGGTGATCAGGCGCTCGATCCCGAGCTTGGTCAGCGTCTCATGGCTCGGCGTGGTCTTTCGGGATGCGCGCTTCGGCTTGGCCGGCTTGGCTGCCGCGTCCGCCACGGCCGGCTCGTCGGTGGACGGTCCGTCGACGTCCGCGTCATCGCGTTCCTCGGCGGTGATTTCTGAGGTCACCGCGGCCTTGCGCCCCATGTTCCGCTCTCCCCCGACACGGCCCACCGGCCAGCGATGCACAAACGCCGCGCGAATCCAAGGGGATCGCGGGTGTGGGCGGATACGATTGCAACCGGATCAGGGGCCGAGGAGGTCGAGCAGGAACGGGATCAGTGGTGCATCAGCCGGCGGCATCGGCTGGTCCTTGAGGTCGCGCGGGCGCACCCATTTCAGCGCCTGGCCTTCCATGGAGCGCGGCAGGCCCTCCCAGCGCCGGCAGACGTAGAGTGGCATCAGCAGGTGGAAGTCCGGATAGGCGTGGCTCGCGAAGGTGAGCGGCGCGAGGCAATCCTGCTTCACGGCGATGCCGAGTTCCTCGGAGAGCTCCCGGATCAGGGTCTCCTCCGGCCGCTCGCCGGGATCGACCTTGCCGCCGGGGAACTCCCACAATCCGGCGAGCTGCTTGCCCGGCGGGCGCTGGGCCAGGAGGACGCGCCCGTCGGTATCCACCAGCGCGACCGCGACGACCAGGAGGATGCGCAGGGGGGCGCTCACGGGGCGATCGCGAAGGTCGCCGCGACGTCGGCGCCGGTCTCGATGGTGCCGGCCGCCAAGGGCACCGGCGCGCCACCGCGCTTGGCACGCATCGGCGCGGGCGCCGCGAGGGCCATCGGCGGGGCGCTGGCCGAGGCCGGCGACTGGATCGACACCACCCGCCCGAGGGTGACGCCCGCCGCCTCGGCCAAGCGCTCGGCCTGTGCGCGCGCGTCCTTCATCGCCGCGCTGCGCATGGCGGCCTCGGCTGCCTCGGGATCGCGCAGGCCGAAGCCGACGCCGTCGATGCGATTCGCGCCGCCGTCGAGGGCCCGGCGCATCAGTTCGCCGAGGCGTGCCATGTCGGCGAGGCGCAGCCGCACCGTGTTGCTGGCCCGGTAGCCGTCCGGCTTCTCGGCGAAGGATCCGTCCGCCTGACGGGTCGAACGGGTGACCGGCTGGAGCGTGACGGCGGAGGTGCGGAGATCCGCCTCCGGCACCTTGAACTCCCCGGCCAGGGCCAGGATCGCCTTGGCGGCGGCGCTGGCGCCGTCGAGGGCCGCGGCCGGGCTCGCACCCCTGGCCTCGACGCCGATCTCGACCGAGGCGAAGTCCGGCACCACCTCGGCGCGGGCGCGGCCGACGACAAGGATCCGCCCCTCGTCCGCTCCCGGCTTCTCCTCGGCGCGAGCCGCACCGACGGAGCCGAGCAGCGCCAGGGCGATGAGAGGGGCTAACCTTACGCGCCTCACGAGCGGTAATCCCCGTTGATCTCGATGTAGAGTTTGGTCAGGTCGCAGGTCCAGACGCGTGCGGCGCCGTCGCCGAGGCCGAGATCGACCCGCACGGTCACGTCCGATTCCCGCATCACTGCGCTCGCCGCCGCCTCGCTGTAATCGGGATCGCGGGCGCCCTCGCGGGCCACGCGCACGTCGCCGAACCAGATCGCCAGGCGGTCGCGGTCGGCAGGCTCGCCGGCCTTGCCCACCGCCATCACCACCCGGCCCCAATTCGCGTCCTCGCCCGCGATGGCGGTCTTCACCAGGGGCGAGTTGGCGATGGACATGGCGATGCGATGGGCCGAGGCGTCGCTGGTCGCGCCCGTGACCCGCACGGTGACGAACTTGCGCGCGCCCTCGCCATCCTTGGCGACGAGCTGCGCCAGCTCGACGAGGAGCTCGTCCAGCGCGGCGCGGAAATCCGACAGGCGTGGGTCGTCGGCGGCCGAGACCGCGGCGTTGCCGGCCGCGCCCGTGGCGAACAGCATCAGCGTGTCGGAGGTGGAGGTGTCGCCGTCCACCGTCACGCAGTTGAAGCTCGTGGCCGTGCCGGCGGCGAGCAGCGCCTGCAGCACGTCCTGGGGCAGGGCGGCGTCGGTGAAGACGAAGCTCAGCATGGTCGCCATGTCGGGGGCGATCATGCCCGCGCCCTTGGCGATGCCGTTCAGCGTCACGGTCGTCCCGTCGATGGCGGTCCGGCGCGTCGCGAGCTTGGGGAAGGTGTCGGTGGTCATGATCGCCTGGGCGGCCGCGGCCCAAGCCGAGGCGCCGTCCTCGGTCCGCCCGGCGCAATCGGCCAGCACGCCCCGGAATTTGCTGGCGTCGAGGGGTTCGCCGATCACGCCCGTCGAGGCGATGAAGATGTCCTGCGGGCGGCACGCCGCGGCCTCGGCGGCGATCTCGGCCGTCAGCGCCACGGCCTCGCGCCCGCGCAGGCCCGTGAAGGCGTTGGCGTTGCCCGAATTGACCACGAGGGCGCGGGCACCCGCGCTGCCGAGGGCTTCGCGGCACCAGTCCACCGGGGCGGAGGGGCATTTCGAGCGGGTGAACACGCCCGCCGCCTGCGTGCCCTCGGCCAGCGCCACGTAGAGCACGTCGGTGCGGCCGGAATAGCGGATGCCGGCCTGCGCGGTGGCGAGGCCGACGCCGCGAATCGGGGGCAGGTCGGGCTGGCTTTGCGGGGCGAGCGGCGAGACCGGCGGGCTCTTGGCGGATGACATGGGCTTCACGACTCCGGCTGTCCGCCGCTGCTTGGCATGCGCGGCGAGGGCGGTGTTGCCCCGCGCGGCGCCCTTGCGTCAACCGGGGCGCCCGTCATGTGGCTGTCACATCACGGCAATGTCCCCGCGACCGCCTCCGGTGCCGGGATCGCGCGGCTGGATCGCGGGCCGCCCTGGCACCATCGCCGCCCGAGGCCCGTGCACGCGCTTGCATGCGGGGGCTTGTCTGTGTCGGCGGACGTGACATAGCATGCTGCGACGCACAGTCGACGAAAG
The DNA here is from genome assembly GCF_022179225.1 of Methylobacterium goesingense. GTDB lineage: Bacteria > Pseudomonadota > Alphaproteobacteria > Rhizobiales > Beijerinckiaceae > Methylobacterium > Methylobacterium goesingense. Next base: position 31,136 of record NZ_BPQL01000007.1, on the reverse strand, counting down.
GTCTTCGGCACGGATGTTCGGGCGCGAGAGGGATGTCTCGACGATGGAACTACCGACCTCGCCCTGTGGCGCTTACGGCGTCCAGGTTCTCATCGCCGGGCGCCAGAAGCATTGGCGCGATGAAGTCTCGTCCCAGATCCGCCGGGCCGGCTTTGCCGCCACCACGGTCGATTGCGGCGTCGATGCCATGACCGTGCTGGCCCTCGGCCTGCCGGTGGACGTCCTCGTCACGGATGTGAGCCTTCAGGGCAAGCTGTGCTGCCTGAAGCTGGCTCAGGAAGCCCGCGCCCTGCGGCCGGACCTGCGCATCGTCTTCGCGAGCGACCTCGGTCTCCAGCCGGACGAGGACGCGTCCGACCCGATCGACACGCTGTTCGACGGCGACCTGCCCCGGCACGCGCGCGCCGGCCTCCTCGCCGTGCGGCGCATCGATCATGTCGCTTCAACGGTTTGGGACGCTCTGCGCAGCGCGAGCTGATCGCTCCACCCGGACACGTCACCGTTCCGCGACCCCGGCGGGGCCGATCTCCGCCGCCCCGGGCGGCGCTTCGCACAACCGTATCCGACACCCGGGGGACCGGCTTGCCGGCCGCCCGCGTGCCCCGCCGTCGTGAAGCGCCCGTTTCCCGGGCGAAGCCGCTACTGCGCCTTGGTTGCGTCCGCCGGCTTCGGGTCCGCCGGTTTGGCGTCCGCGTTCGGCTTCGCCTTGCCGAGATAGACGTATTCCGGCGCGGCGCGGAGCTGGTCCTTGTTGGTATCGATCGTCGCCTTGAGGGTGGTGTCGTCGACGCGCGCCAGCCGGAGGGCGCTCGGGTCGATGGCAACGTACTTGGTGCCGATGCCGAGGAAGCCGCCGACGCCGACCACCCAGGACTTCACCGTCATCTTCTCGTCCAGCACCACGTCGGCGATCTCGCCGATGGTCTCGCTGGCGCCGTTCTGGATGGTCAGGCCCACCAGCTTCGAGGTGACCATGTCGCTCTTGTTCTGCGCCACGAAAGTAGGACGCAGGTCGTTGGCGAGGGTGGCCGGCGCGGCCGGGACCGGGGTGGAGGCGTTGGAGCCCGGGGCCGGCGTCTCCGGTGCCTGGGCAAGGGCGAGGGTGGCGCTCGCGACGAGAAGGGTCGTTCCGAGCAACAGGCTGCGCATGGGCGAAGTCTTTCCGAAGGTCGGACCCGAATAAGTGCCGGGTCCAAGATGGCACACGCTCAAGCTCAGGCCTTCCCGAAAGGTTCCCGCCAAATCGCCGGCCCCGATGGACGAACGACGCGGGGACGTTAAGTTCCCCCGGACAGGACGGTGGAGCGTTTCCCCGCGCCTGACGGGAGCCGCGCCATGTCGAAGATCCTGATCTCGGAGGTCACGCCGTCCGCCAGCCTGTCCGGGCGACCGGCGCATCCCATCGGGCGGCGCCACGCCCTCGCGCTGCTCGGCGGGGCCGTCGCCTGGGGCATTCCCGGGGCGCGCGCGGGCGAGATGCGCGCGGGGGCCTTCGCCTTCGAGCGACCCGAGGGCGGCACCCTGCCGCTGGACGCCTATGCGGGCCGGCCCATTCTCATCGTGAACACCGCCACGGCCTGCGGCTATGCCGGGCAGTTCTCCGGACTCCAGGGCCTCTGGACCCGCTTCGGCGACCGGGGCCTCACCGTCATCGCGGTCCCGTCGCCCGATTTCGGTAACCAGGAGCCCCTCGACGGGGTCGCCATCGCGGAGGCCGCGCGCAAGAATCACGGCGTCACCTTCCCGGTCACGGCCAAGACCCACGTGCGCGGGCCGGCGGCCCATCCGTTCTACCGCTGGGCCGCCGCCGAGAAGCCCGGCAGCACGCCGAACTGGAACTTCCACAAGTACCTCGTGGACCGGGACGGCAGCCTGCTCGGGGCCTATCCCTCCTCCGTCGAGCCCAACGACCCGCGCATCGTCACCGCCATCGCCAACGCGCTTCCCGCCGGCTGAGACCTCAGCGGGAAATGTCGCGCGGCGGCCTCGGCGCCTCGGCCGGCGCGTTCCGCCGGACGCGGCGGGGACGCTCGGCCGAACCGCGCACCGGCGGCGAGGCGTAGTTCGACGCGAACGGATTGGCGGGCGTGCGCTCGGCGCTGCCGAAAAGGCTGAACTCCGCGCGGGCCGGACCGACTGCCAATAGACTCGAGGCGAAGAGGCCGAAGGCGAAGGGGCCGAGGACGAAGGCGCTCGGAATGGGACGGGTGGGGCGGTTCGGTGGCATGCGGTTCCTGCGCGGGGATCGACGGGACGGGGCTTTCGCTCCGATACCCCAACGCCCCACATCCGGCGAGGCGCCGCAGCGAGCGCCCGGGAGACGGATCATGGAACCTCATCGTTTCGAGCAAGCGGGCGCCGCTTATGAGGTCGCCTTCGAGCGCGCGCCTGAGGGCTGGCTCGCCCGGATTCGCCAGGAGGGCAGCCCGACGGTGCACGTGGTCGGCTTCCCCGACGGGCCGGGCTACGATCCCGGGGACGTGCGCGGATCGCTGGTCGCGGGTTGCGAGGCGGCCGTCGCCAACCTCGCCTGGGCCCCGCCGACGCGGCATTGAGCGGGAACCTCCCGAACCGCGCCGGGTTCGCCCTCCCACAGGTTCAAGCTCTGAGTGAAGGACGGCACCATGACCGAGGTCACCTATCGCATCGTCGAGCACGACGGCGGCTACGCCTACAAGGTCGACGACGTCTTCTCCGAGACGTTCCCGAGCCACGACGAGGCCCTCCAGGCCGCGCAGGCGGCGGCGGCCGAGCAGCAGGTTCCGGGCTCCACCGAGCCGATCCGCTACCAGGACGGCAAGGGCGCATGGCACGACGAGACGGCCCAGGGCAACGATCGCCCGACCGCCAAGGTCGTCGATTGAGCGGCCGCCGGGCGGTTCGCCGTCCGGATCGCCGTCCATCGGGCTGAATGGCCTGGGTCGAATGGCCGATTGCCTCGCCGGCACAACCTCGTGCATGGCTGGGCGATCGCGCGGCATACCCCGAGAGGGGTACGGCCTTCGCTGGCGGATGACGGGCCGGGGAAACGGTGCCGTGTCCCGCGAACCTCGCCCAGGAGCTTCTACTTGACCACCCAGAATCCGCGCCGGCCCGACCACGCCATCGACCCGCTCTTCATCGAGCGCTGGTCCCCCCGCGCCTTCACCGGCGAGGCAGTTCCGGAATCGGAACTGCTGCGTATGTTCGAGGCCGCGCGCTGGGCGCCGTCTTCATACAATTCCCAGCCCTGGCGCTTCGTCTACGCCGTGCGCGACACGCCCGACTGGCTGCCGTTCCTCGATCTGCTGGTGCCGGGGAACCGCAAATGGGCGGAGGGCGCCGGTGCCCTGGTCATCCTCGTCTCCAGCAAGCTGATGAAGACCGGCGACGGCCTGAAGCCCTCGGCGAGCCACTCCCTGGATACCGGCGCCGCGTCCGCCAATTTCCAGCTCCAGGCGATCCGCCAGGGCTGGCACGTGCACGGCATGGGCGGCTTCGACAAGGAGCGCGCCGTCTCGCTGCTCAACGTGCCGGCGGACCACCAGGTCGAGGCCGCCTACGCGGTCGGGCGCGCGGCGGACCCCGCCGACCTCACCGAGGAGCAGCGCGCCAAGGAAGTGCCGAACGGGCGCCGGCCGATCACGGACTTCGCGTTCGCGGGCGCCTTCAAGGCCCGAGAGGCCTGAGTCCGCCGCCGTGCTGAAGCCTGCCGCCGACTATGCCGGGCTCGTCTCCGGTTTCACCTGGGACATCCCCGAGCGCTACAACATCGGCGTCGATGTCTGCGACCGCTGGGCCGCGCGCGCGCCCGACCGCGTCGCGATCCAGGAGGTGGTGGGCGCGACGGTCACGGAGACGACATTCGGACAGTTGCGCGCGCGCTCCGACCGCTTCGCGGCGGGCCTGCGGGCGCGCGGCATCGGCCCCGGCGACCGGATCGGTGTGCTGCTCCCGCAATCGGCCGCCGTGGTGGTCGCCCATTGCGCCGCCTACAAGCTCGGGGCGATCGCCCTACCGCTCGCCGGCCTGTTCGGGCCCGATGCCCTGCGCTACCGGCTGAAGGATGCCGGCGCGCGGGTGCTCGTCACCGACGCGGCGGGGTTCGAGAAGCTCGAAGCCATCCGGGCCGACCTGCCCGACCTCGCCCTCGTCATCCGCACGGACGGCGCCTGCGACGGGGCGGTCGATGCCGAGGCCCTGATGGCCGATGCCCCGGAGGGCTTCAGCGCCGTCGACACCCGGGCCGACGATCCGGCCTTGATGATCTACACCTCCGGCACCACCGGGCCGGCCAAGGGCGCGCTGCACGCGCACCGGGTGCTGCTCGGGCACTTGCCCGGCTTCCTCATGATGCACGACTTCCCGCCTCGGCCCGGCGACCGGATGTGGACGCCCTCGGACTGGGCCTGGGCCGGCGGCCTCCTCAACGCGACCTTGCCGAGCCTGCATCTCGGCGTGCCGGTGGTGGCCTGCCCTGGTTTCCGGTTCGAGCCCGAGGCGGCGTTCCGGCTCATCGCGGAGCGGGCGATCACCACCGCGTTCCTGCCACCCACGGCCCTCCGGATGCTGCGCGGCGTCTCCGACCCGCGCGGACGCTTCGATCTGGCGGGCCTGCGCAACATCGCCTCCGCCGGCGAGGCGCTGGGCCCCGAGACCTTCGACTGGGCGCGCCGCGTACTCGGGCTGACCATCGGCGAGGCCTACGGCCAGACCGAGTGCAACCTCGTGCTGGCCGCCTGCACGGCGGCCGGGGTGGCGCGGGCCGGCTCCACGGGGCGCCCGGTGCCCGGGCATCGCGTCGCGATCCTGCGCGCCGACGGCACCGAGGCCGGCATCGACGAGCCCGGCGAGATCGCCGTCGCGCGACCCGACCCGGTGATGTTCCTGCGCTACTGGAATCAGCCCGAGGCGACGGAGAAGAAGTTCTCCGGCGACTGGATGCTCACCGGCGACACCGCCCGGCGCGACGCGGACGGCTACATCCACTTCGTCGGGCGCGAGGACGACCTCATCACCTCGGCGGCCTACCGGATCGGCCCCACCGAGATCGAGGATTGCCTCGGTTCGCATCCGGCGGTGGCGCTGGCCGCCGCCGTGGGAAAGCCGGATCCCTTGCGCACCGAGATCGTCAAGGCCTTTCTAGTCCTGCGCGAAGGCTACGTCGCCTCCGACGCACTCGCCGCCGAGATCCAGGCCTTCGTGCGCACGCGCCTCTCCGCGCACGAGTACCCGCGCGAGATCGCCTTCCGGGACAGCCTGCCGATGACGACAACGGGCAAGATCATCCGACGGCAATTGCGCGACGAAACGTGAGGCCGATCTCCGGGACTGGCGCCGCATGCCCTGGGGAGCGGTGCCGGTCCGGCTCGACCGACGCAGGCTGGAATCCTTCGCATAAAGACATCTTTATATCTTGATTGCTTCCCGGGGGCGGCCCTGCTATAGCCCTCGCCGACACGCAACGAGATACGGAGCGAACACGCAATGGCCCAGGATTACATCGTCAAGGACATCGGCCTGGCCGATTACGGCCGCAAGGAGATCTCGATCGCCGAGACCGAGATGCCGGGCCTGATGGCCACCCGCGAGGAGTTCGGTCCGTCGCAGCCCCTGAAGGGCGCGAAGATCGCCGGCTCGCTGCACATGACGATCCAGACGGCCGTTCTGATCGAGACCCTCAAGCATCTCGGCGCCGACATCCGCTGGGTCTCCTGCAACATCTACTCGACGCAGGACCACGCCGCCGCCGCCATCGCGGCCGCCGGCATCCCGGTCTTCGCCATCAAGGGCGAGACCCTCGAAGAGTACTGGGACTACACCTCGAAGCTGTTCGACTGGCATGACGGCGGCATGCCGAACATGATCCTCGACGATGGCGGCGATGCCACCATGTTCGTGCACCTGGGTCTCCGCGCCGAGAACGGCGACACCGCCTTCCTCGACAAGCCGGAATCCGAGGAGGAGGAGATCTTCTTCGCCCTCCTCAAGAAGAAGCTCGCCGAGAAGCCGAAGGGCTGGTTCGCGGGTCTGGCCGATTCGATCAAGGGCGTCTCGGAAGAGACCACCACGGGCGTGCACCGCCTCTACAACCTCGCCAAGGAGGGCAAGCTGCTCTTCCCGGCCATCAACGTGAACGACGCCGTCACCAAGTCGAAGTTCGACAACCTCTACGGCTGCCGCGAGTCGCTGGTCGACGGCATCCGCCGCGGCACCGACGTGATGATGGCCGGCAAGGTCGCCATGGTCGCGGGCTTCGGCGACGTCGGCAAGGGCTCCGCCTCTTCGCTGCGCCACGCCGGCTGCCGCGTGCTGGTGTCGGAGGTCGATCCGATCTGCGCGCTCCAGGCCGCGATGGAAGGCTATGAGGTCGTGACGATGGAAGACGCCGCACCGCGCGCCGACATCTTCGTCACCGCCACGGGCAACAAGGACATCATCACCATCGAGCACATGCGGGCGATGAAGGACCGCGCCATCGTGTGCAACATCGGCCACTTCGACAACGAGATTCAGGTCGCCGGCCTGAAGAACCTCACCTGGTCGAACATCAAGCCGCAGGTGGACGAGATCACCTTCCCCGACGGCCACCGCATCATCCTCCTGTCGGAGGGGCGCCTGGTGAACCTCGGCAACGCCACCGGCCACCCGTCCTTCGTGATGTCGGCCTCGTTCACCAACCAGACCCTGGCCCAGATCGAGCTCTGGACCAACCCGGGCAAGTACGAGAAGCAGGTCTACACCCTGCCGAAGGCCCTCGACGAGAAGGTGGCGCTCCTCCACCTCGAGAAGATCGGCGTCAAGCTCTCGAAGCTCCGTCCCGACCAGGCCGCCTATATCGGCGTCTCCGAGAACGGCCCGTTCAAGCCCGACCACTACCGCTACTGAGGCCGGCCGACGCCCCTCCCGGGGCGTCGCACGACCGCCATCGACGATCGAAGCCCGGCCTCCGTGCCGGGCTTTTTCGTGTCCGGACTCCGTTCCGGGATCTTCCGGATCCGGGCCTGTCTGGATCCCGACTCCCGCGCCAGGACCCTCGCGAGCCGTTGGCCAGTGTGGCTTTTCTGCGCCCCCTCGCGGCCGATCGCGTCCGGAGGGTTTAAAGTTAAGCTTAACCCTCTTCCGCCACGATTCCCCGTCGCGCTAGTGTGGGCGGATTCCTCAGATGGAGTGGCTCGCACCCGGCCTTCGGGCGGATGCGGGAAGGGCGCGTTTTGGCGCCTCATCGAAGATTCGTGGAGGCGGGACGGATCATGAGGGTCGATCGAACGGCGCGCGCGCTCGTGTGCGTCGGCTCTCTCGTCGTCGCTGTAAACGCGCACCCGGCGCACGCGATCGCGGCGGGCCTGGACGCCAGCGCCGTCGCGGCGGGCTTCGGGCAGCACACCCACAACGCCGCGGGTCTCGCGATCCTGATCGGGCTGACGGTCTTCGCGACCATCGTGGCCCTGCTGCACATGCGCGAGCGCAGCCGCTGGACACGGCGCGAGCGCGACCTCCTGAGCGAGCTTGCGATGCTGCGCGGCGCCCACGACCGGGCCGAGATGCTGCTCAACGCCGAGCGCCAGATCCTCGTGACCTGGTCCGGACGCGGCGCCCCGACCGTCGAGGGCGATACCGGCCTGGTCGACGGCAAGCGGATGCCGGGCGATGTCCATTCGGCCTTCCTGGCCTTCGAGACCTGGCTGCACGCGGTCGATGCCGACGCCCTGAACAGCGCCGTCGAGACCCTCCGGGCGCGCGGGACCGGGTTCCGCCTCAGCCTGCGCGCACAGAACGGGCGCTTCATCGACGCCCACGGGCAGGCCCTGTCCGGCCGCGCCGTGCTGCGCCTGCGCGAGACCACCGACGAGAAGCGCGAACTCATCGACCTGCGGCTGACCCTTTACGAGGCCAAGCGTGGCTTGTCGGCCCTGAGCTGCCTGCTCGACGCGATTCCCCAGCCGGTCTGGCGCCGCAACCGCGACGGCGTCCTCGCCTGGGTGAATCTCGCCTACGTGGCGGCGGTGGAGGCCGGCACGCGCGAGCATGCCCTCGAGGGCGGCGTCGAACTCCTCGACCGGCAGGCGCGCGACCTCATCGCCCGGGACGAGGGCGCGCGTCTCGCCACCGGCGGACGGGCCGCCCACAGGCTTTCCGCCGTGGTGGCCGGCGGGCGGCGGACCCTCGACGTCAGCGAGACCGCCATCGAGACGGGCCGCGTCGGCATCGCGGTCGACGTCTCGGAGCTGGAGAGCGTGCGCGCCGATCTCCAGCGCCAGATGGACGCCAACGTCCGCACCCTCGACCAGCTCCCCACCGCCGTGGCGATGTTCGATGCTCGCCAGCGTCTGATCTTTCACAACGCCGCCTACCGCCAGCTCTGGGGCCTCGATCAGGCCTTCCTCGACGGCCGCCCCCTCGACGGCGAGATTCTCGATCGGCTCCGCGCTGCCCGGAAGCTGCCCGAGCAGGCCGACTTCAAGTCCTGGAAGGCCGACGTGCTCGCCGCCTACCGCGCCGTGGAGGCCAACGAGGCCTGGTGGTACCTGCCCGACGGGCGGTCGCTCCGCGTCGTCGCCGATCCCAACCCGCAGGGTGGCCTGACCTACCTGTTCGACGACGTGTCGGAGAACATGAAGCTCGAGTCCCGCTACAACGCGTTGATGCGGGTTCAGGCCGAGACCCTCGACACCCTCAAGGAGCCCGTGGCGGTGTTCGGCGCCGATGGCCGGCTCACCTTCGCCAACCGCGCCTTCGCCACCCTGTGGCGCCTCGACCCCGAGACCCTGGGCGAGCGCCCGCGCGTCGATGCGGTCATCGCCGCCTGCCAGACCCTCTCGCCCGACGAGGATCCGTGGATCGACATCCGCGGCGCCATCACGGGCCTGGAGAGCCGGGCCGGCCTGACCTGCCGCCTGGAGATCGTCGACGGCACCGTGCTCGACTGCGCCGCCCAGCCCCTGCCCGAGGGCGCGACCCTGCTCACCCTGATCGACGTCACCGCCAGCGTGAACGTGGAGCGGGCGCTGACCGACAAGAACGATGCCCTGGAGCGCACCTCGCAGCTGCGCGACACCTTCGTGAACCATGTCTCCTACGAGCTGCGCTCGCCGCTCACCAACATCATCGGCTTCACCCAGCTTCTCGGCGACGAGACGGTGGGCGCCCTCAACGAGCGCCAGCGCGAGTATTCCGGGCACATCATGCGCTCGTCGGGCGCGCTGCTCGTGATGATCAACGACATCCTGGACCTCGCTTCCATCGACGCGGGCTCCCTCGAACTGACTCGCGAGGTCGTCGACGTCCGCGCCACCGTTGACGCGGCGGTGCGCGGGCTGGAGGACCGGCTCGCCGATTCCGCCATCACCCTCGACCTCGACGTGCCCGACGACGTCGGCACTTTCGTCGCCGACGGCAAGCGCGTGCGACAGATCCTGTTCAACCTCCTGTCGAACGCCGTCGGCTTCTCGTCGCCCGGCCAGCAGGTCCGGGTCGAAGTCCGGCGCGACGCCTCCGAACTCACCCTCACGGTGGTGGACCAGGGCCAGGGCATGCCGCCCGAGGTCGCCGCGCGGGTGTTCGATCGGTTCGAGAGCCACACGCTGGGCACCCGCCATCGCGGCGTCGGCCTCGGGCTCTCCATCGTGCGCTCCTTCGTGGAACTGCATGGCGGCCGGGTCAGCCTCGATTCCGAGCCCGGCGTTGGCACCCGCGTCACCTGCTCCTTCCCCATCTCCGAGAAGGCCGCCCATCAGGATGCCGCCGAGTAGGTGGATACCGCGGCCGGTCCCCCCTGCGTCGCTTTGGGAGCCTTCGGCAGGGTCCGCGATTTGGTTAAGGATGCTCCGCTATGAACGCGAGGATCCGTGCGATCCCGCCGATCGCGGCCGAGGAGGAGTTGGGCGTTGAACGAGGATGGTGCCGACACGCCCCGGCGTGAGGTGAAATCGGCCTGGGAGATCATGCTCCCCGACGAGAGCGCCACCGAGGATCTCGGCCGCTTCCTCGCCGAGTTCCTGGTGGCCGGCGATATCGTCGCCCTGTCGGGCGGTCTCGGCGGTGGCAAGACAACGCTGGCGCGCGCGCTCATCCGCGAACTCGCGGCGGACCCGACCCTCGACGTGCCGAGCCCGACCTTCACGCTGATCCAGCCCTACGAGGCGGCCGACGGCCGCGCCATCGTGCATGCCGACCTCTACCGGCTGCGCAGCCCCGACGAGCTCGTCGAACTCGGCTTCGACGAGATGGCCGAGACCGCCATCACCCTGGTCGAATGGCCCGAGCGCCTCGGCCCCCGCGATGCGCCGATCCTGTCCATCGACCTCTCCCTGCGGGCCGAGTTCGGCGACGGCGCCCGCTTCGCCCGCATCGACGGCAGCGGCGGCATGGCCGGGCGCCTACGCCGGGCGCGGGCCCTGCGCGTGCTCCTCGTCCGCAGCGGCTGGGACGAGGCGACGCGCATCGCCATGCAGGGCGATGCCTCGTCGCGGGCCTACGAGCGCCTGGTGAAGCCCGACGGCAAGAGCGCCGTCCTGATGATCTCGCCGCCCCGGGCCGACGGGCCGCCGGTGCGCAACGGCCGCCCCTATAGCGCCATCGTCAAGCTCGCCGAGAGCGTGCACGCCTTCGTGGGCGTCGACCGTGGCCTGCGGGCGCTCGGCTTCTCCGCCCCCCGCATCTACGGCGAGGACCTCGCCGAGGGCCTGCTCATCATCGAGGATCTCGGGTCCGAACCCGTGGTCGATGCGGCCGGCCCCCGGCCGGAGCGCTACGCCGAGGCGGTGCGCCTGCTGGCCAAGCTCCACGCCACCGAGCTGCCGGGCGTTCTGCCCGTGGCCGACGGCATCGACCACGTGCTGCCGCCCTACGACCTCGAGGCCCTGGTCTTCGAGACCGAGCTGCTGCCCGACTGGTACTGCCCGGCGATCCGGGGCGCCGAACTTCCGGGTTCGGCCCGGTCCGAGTTCGTCTCCCTCTGGGCCGAGGTCCTCGACAGCATCACCCCGGCTCGCCCGACCTGGACCCTGCGTGACTACCATTCACCCAACCTGATCTGGCTGCCCGAGCGGGAGGGGCTGGAGCGCATCGGCGTCATCGACTTCCAGGACGCGGTGCTCGGCCACCCGGCCTACGACGTCGCCTCGCTGCTGCAGGACGCGCGGGTGGATGCCTCCGCTGAATTCGAGCTGCGCCTGCTCGGCCTCTACGTGCGCGAGCGCCGGGCCCGCGAGCCCGACTTCGACATGCACGCCTTCGCCCGGGCCTACGCGGTGCTGGCGGCCCAGCGCGCCACCAAGATCCTCGGCATCTTCGCCCGTCTCGACCGCCGCGACGGCAAGCCCGGCTACCTCGCCCACCTGCCGCGCATCGAGGGTTACCTCGCGCGCAACCTCAACCATCCGGCCCTGACGCATCTGCGCCTCTGGCACGAGGCCAACCTGCCGCATCTCGTGCCGAAGCCGGCCGCGGCCGAGCCGGGTGAGGGAGCCTGAAGGACCCGCGAGACCCCGGCGCGGGCCGCCGCATGGCAGCCCGCGCCCGCCCGAGACCTTCCCGACGAGACGAAGCCGATATGTCCGACACCCTCCCCATCACCCGCGCCTTCGTCCTCGCGGCGGGCCTCGGCAAGCGCATGCGCCCCATCACCGCGACGGTGCCCAAGCCCCTCGTGGAGGTGGCCGGGCGCGCCCTCCTCGACCACGCCCTCGACCGGGCCGCCGAGGGCGGCATCACGCAGGCGGTGGTCAACGTGCACTACCTCGCCGACCTCATCGAGGGGCACGTGGCCAAGCGCCGGAGCGCCCCGGACATCGTGATCTCCGACGAGCGCGCCGCCCTGCTGGAGACCGGCGGCGGCGTGAAGAAAGCGCTCCCCCTCCTCGGCGACGGGCCGTTCGTGGTCTTCAACGCCGATTCCTTCTGGCTCGAAGGGCCGGATTCCAATCTCGCCCGCCTCGTCGCCGCCTGGGACCCGGAGGCGATGGACATCCTCCTCCTCGTCGCCCCCACGGCGACCAGCCTCGGCTACGAGGGCGGCGGCGACTTCGTCATGGATTCCGGAGGGGCGCTGGAGCGGCGCGGCGAGCGCGAGGTGGCGCCCTTCATCTATGCGGGCGTCGCCATCCTGAAGCCCGGCCTGTTCGCCGACACCCCCGAGGGCGCGTTCTCCCTCAACCTCCTGTTCGACCGCGCCATCGCGGCCCGCCGCCTGCACGGCCTGCGCCTCGACGGACAATGGCTCCACGTCGGCACGCCGGAGGCGATCACGGCCGCCGAGGCCCGCGTGAAGGCGAGCGCACAGCACGCGCTCTGAGGCGCGGGCGCCCGGCCCGTCGGGCCGCCCATTCCAGAACGGCGGGATTGGTGGCATGGAACATCGATGCCGATTTCCGATGCCGCCGGATCCCACGTCTTCACCATCCCCCCCGGGGCGCCCTTCCTGGAGACCCTCGCCGAGGCGCTGATCGCGGGCCGGCTCGTGGGCGACATCGGCGCCGATCCGTTCGCGCTCGCCTCCGTCACCCTCTACCTGCCGACGCAGCGCGCCGTCCGAGCCCTCTCGGCGATCCTGGCCGCCCGCCTCGGCCACGCGGCGCTGCTGCCGCGCATGGTGCCCCTCGGCGAGGCGGACGAGGCGGAGCTCGATCTCGCCGCCAACCCCCTCATCGAGAACGGCCCCGACGTGCTCGCCCCGGCGATGCCGCCCCTGGAGCGCCGGCTGATCCTGGCGCGCCTCGTCCAGAGCTGGGCGGAGGCGGTGGACCGCACGCTGCTGCCCATCGACGACGACGTGCCCTTCCTCGTCCCCTCCTCGCCCGCCGACGCGATCGGCCTCGCCGCCGACCTCGAACGGCTGATGGATGCGCTCACCGTCGAGGGCCTGCCCTGGGCCGAGATCGGCAGCGCTGTCGAGGCCGAGTACTCACGCTATTTCGGCCTGACCCTGGATTTCGTGAAGATCGCTGCCGAAGCCTGGCCCGGCATCCTCGCTGAGCGCGGCATGAGCGACCCGGTCTCGCGGTCGCGAAAGCTGGTGCTCGCCGAGGCCGAGCGCCTGGCTCGGGATCGTCCGGCCGAGCCCATGATCGTCGCGGGCTCCACCGGCTCGGTTCCGGCCACCGCCCGGCTGATCGCCGCCGTGGCGGGCCTCCCGCGCGGCGCCGTGGTGCTGCCGGGTCTCGACGGCGAACTCGACGCCGCCGGCTGGGACGCCATCGAGACCGGCGAGGGCTTTTCGCGCGAGACCGCGCACGGCCATCCGCAGGCGATCCTGCACCGCCTGCTCGGGCCGGGATCCCTCGCCCGCGACCGGGCCGACATCGTCGGCCTGGGCGCGCCGTCCGCCGACGCCCGGGCCCGCTTCGCCCTGCTTTCGCAGGCCCTGCGCCCGGCCGAGACCACCGAGGCCTGGGCCGAACTCGATGCGCGCGCGCGCGCCGACCTCGCTGAGGCGGGGATGCGGGGCCTCGCCCTGGTCGAGGCCGCCGACGAGCGCGAGGAGGCACTGGTCATCGCCATCGCCCTGCGCGAGACCCTGGAGACTCCCGGCGCCACGGCGGCGCTGATCACCCCCGACCGGGGGCTGGCGGTGCGGGTCGCCGCCGAACTCGCCCGCTGGGGTATCGTCGCGGAGGATTCCGGCGGCGAGGCCCTGTCGCGCAGCCGCGCGGGGCGCCTCGCGCGCCTCGCCGCCGAAGTCGCGGCCGACCTTCAGCCGGCCCGGCTGATCACGCTCCTGTCCCATCCCTATGTGCGCCTCGGCATGCCGCGGAGCGACGTGGTCCGGGCCGCCGCCGCCCTGGAGATCGGCGCCCTGCGCGGGCCCGCGCCGGCGCCGGGCTTTGCCGGATTGCAGCAGGCCCTGGCTGACCAGCGCGCCGGCACCGGGCGACGGCCCCGCGCCAAGCGCCGCCTTACCGAACACGACTGGGACCTCGCCGCCGACCTCCTCGACCGGCTGCAGGTGGCCTTCCACGGCTTCCTCGACGTGGATCATCGCGGCGTCGGCAACCTCGTCGCCTACGCCGCCTGCCACCGCGCCACCTTCGACCGGCTGATCGACGCGGCCGAGGGCGAGCCCGTCGACGATGCCTCCCTCGGCGTGATCGACAGTCTGTTCGACGATCTCGAACTGGCCGAGCCCGGCCTGCTGCCCGGGCGCTTTTCCGATTACCCGGCCTTCTTCAGCGCGCTGGCGCGGGAGCGGCTCGTGGCCTGCAGCGACGGGCGCCCGCACCCCCGCCTGCGCATCCTCGGCCTCCTGGAGGCGCGCCTGATGCACGTCGACCGCGTGGTGCTCGGCGGCCTCGACGAGGGCGTCTGGCCGATGAAGACGACAACGGACGCCTTCCTCAACCGGCCCATGCGCGAGCGCATCGGCCTCAACCCGCCCGAGCGCCGCATCGGCCAGAGCGCGCACGATTTCGTCCAGGCGCTCGGTCATCACGACGCGATCCTGACCCGCGCCGCCAAGCGCGAAGGCGCCCCCACCGTGCCGTCGCGCTTCCTCCAGCGCCTGCGCGCCTTCGCGGGCGAGGCCCGCTGGACCGAGGTGACCGAGGCCGGACGCCGGTACCTGAGCTATGCCGCCGCCCTGGACCAGGGCACCGGCCCCGCGCAGCCGCGTCTCAAGCAGCCGAAGCCCCGGCCCGACCCGGCCCTGTTCCCGCGTTCCCTGAGCGTCACCGAGGTCGAGACCCTGGTGCGCGACCCCTACGTCATCTTCGCCCGGCACGTGCTCGGCCTCGATCCCCTCGATCCCGTGGCGGCCGAGCCGGGCGCCGCCGATCGCGGCACCCTGATCCACGAGATCCTGGGGCAATTCGCCGAACGCTACCCGGAGACCCTGCCGGACGGCACGTTGGCGGGCGAGCACCTCGCCAGTCTGGCCGCGAACGCCTTCGCGTCGATCAACGACACCTATCCCTCCCTCTACGCCGAGTGGTGGCCCCGCTTCGTGCGCCTGTCGGAAAAGTTTCTGGACTGGGAGGCCGAGCGGCGCGGGCAGGTGGCGAAGGTCCATCCGGAGATCTCCGGCAAGTGGGTGATTCCGATGGGCACTGAGAATTTCACCCTGCGGGCGCGCGCCGACCGGATCGAGCGCAACCGCGACGGGGGCGCCTGCATCGTCGATTTCAAGACCGGCCTGCCGCCGAGCAACAAGGAGGTCTTCGCCGGCTTCTCGCCCCAGCTCACGCTGGAGGCGGCGATGCTCATGGCCGGCGCCTTCGACGGCTTTCCCGCCAGCACGCTGACGCCGGACCTCCTCTATGTGCACGCCTCGGGCGGCCGCAAACCCTTCGAGCCGCTGGCCGTGAAGCCCCCGCGCGGCGAGGAGCGCGAGGTCGCCGCCATCGTCGACGAGCACGTCGCCCGTTTCCGGGGCCTCGTGGCCCGCTTCCTGGCCGGCGAGGCCGCCTACACCTCGCGGCCATATCCGAAATACGCCAAATCCTACGGCGACTACGACCACCTCGCCCGGGTGCTCGAATGGTCGCTCGGCGGCGAGGGGGAGGGCTGATGTCCGTGCGCGAAGCGTTCGTCGTCGACGATCTCACCAAGGACCGTCAGCGCAAGGCCGCCGATCCGCGCGCCTCGGCCTGGGTCTCGGCCAATGCGGGGCCGGCAAGACCAAGGTGCTCACCGACCGGGTGGTGCGCCTGCTCCTCGACGGGGCGCCGCCCGCCCGCATCCTCTGTCTCACCTTCACCAAGGCCGCGGCGGCCAACATGTCGATCCGCGTCTTCCGCGTGCTCGGGCGCTGGGTGACCCTGGACGACGCCACGCTCACGGCCGAACTCACCGAACTCACAGGGGAGCGCCCATCGCGAACGACCCTGCGGGTGGCCCGGCGGCTGTTCGCCCGCGCGGTGGAGACCCCCGGGGGCCTGAAGATCGAGACCCTGCACGCCCTCTGCGAGCGGCTCCTGCACATGTTCCCGTTCGAGGCGAACGTGCCGGCCCGCTTCGTGGTGCTCGACGAGACGCAGGCCGCCGACGCCTTCCGCATCGAGACCGGCAACGTGCTTGCCGACGCCATCGGCGGTCGCCATCCGCATCTCGGCGAGGCGCTGGCCGTCGTCGGCCCCGAGGCGACGGGGGATGCCCTGCGCAAGGCGATCCGCAACGCCATGCGGGCCCGTGACGTGCTCGACGGCCGCGCCGGCCTCGACGGTCCGTTCGCGGGGCTCGCCGAGGCCCTCGGCGTCCGCCCGGGCGAGACCGCCGACGCGATCGAGGCGCGGATGCTCGACGGCGTCCTGGGGGATCTCGGCGCGCTGGCCGCGCGCCTGCGCACCGGCAAGGCCACGGATGACGGCATCGCCGACCGGCTGCTGGCGGTCGAGGCCGCCGGGACGCGCTCGGACGCCCTCGAGACCTATCTGGGCATCTTCTTCACCAAGGAGGGCTCGCCGAAGGCCGACAAGAGCCTCGGCACCAAGGCCGTGCCGGAGGACGTGAAGAGCGCACTCTGCGAAGAGCGGGACCGCCTGGAACCCCTGCGGGATACCCTGCGGGGCGTGCGCGCCCTGGAGCGCACCCGCGCCCTGTTCACCCTGGCGGGCGAGATCCACCGCCGGGTCGAGGCCCAGAAGGCCCGCCTCGGCGCCCTCGACTTCGACGACCTCATCCACAAGACCCTGGACCTCCTCGGCCGGGTCGATTCCACCTGGGTTCTGTACAAGCTCGACCGCGGCGTCGACCATGTGCTCATCGACGAGGCGCAGGACACGAACCCGCACCAATGGGAGATCCTGCGCCGGATCACCGCCGAGTTCGCCTCCGGCGAGGGCGCCCGCGAGGTCGCCCGGACCCGCTTCGCCGTCGGCGACCCCAAGCAGTCGATCTACAGCTTCCAGGGTGCCGAGCCCCGCGAGTTCGAGACCACTCGCCGGGCCTGGCAGCGGGCGACCGAAGGCGCGGGCCTCGCCTTCGCGGACGTGAACCTCACGCTGTCGTTCCGCTCGGCCGGGGGCGTCCTGCGCGCGGTGGACGCGACCTTCGCGATCCCCGAGCACTACGAGGGCCTCTCCTTCGACGACACGGCCGTCGGCACCGACCACAGCACGGCGCGGACGTCCGCCCCCGGCACGGTGGAGCTCTGGCCGATCGAGGAGCCGGCGGACGAGCCCGAGCCCGATGCCTGGGCCGCCCCCGTCGACGCGCCGGAGACCAACGCGCCCGCGATCCTCACGGCCCGGCGCGTGGCGCGGGCGGCGCTCGCCTGGATCACCACGGGCGACGAGACCGGCCGGGTCTGGCGCCCGGGCGACATCCTCATCCTGGTGCGCAAGCGCTCGGCGGCCTTCGAGGAGGTGATTCGCGCCATGAAGGCCCTGGGCGTGCCCGTCGCCGGCCAGGACCGCCTCGACATCGCCGCCCATATCGCCGTCAACGACCTCGTGGCGGTGGGCCGCGCCGGACTCCTGCCCGCCGACGACCTGACCCTGGCCGGCGCCCTGAAGACGCCGCTCGTCGGCCTCGACGACGACGACCTCGTGCGCATCGCGGCGCGCCGCGAACTGCACGAGACCCTGGAGGACGCGCTCGCGCGACACGCCGCCGGCGGCGACCCGGCCGCGATTCGCGGTCACGCGGCCCTGCGATCCTGGATCGATCTCGCGGCCTGCGAGGGACCGTTCGGGTTCTACGCCACGCTGCTGGGCGCGCGGGGTGGCCGGCGTGCCCTGGTCTCGCGCCTCGGCGGCGAGGCGGGCGATGCCATCGACGTGTTCCTGATGACCGCGGCCCAGGCCGAGCAGGGCACGGACGCACCGTCCCTTGGCGGCTTTCTCGCCCGCTACGACACCGTGCCGGGGCGCGGGGAGGGCGGCCACACGGTCAAACGCGACCTCGAATCGGGCCGGGACGAGGTCCGGGTGATGACCGTCCACGGCGCCAAGGGGTTGGAGGCGCCTGTAGTGATCGTCATCGACGGCTGCGAGACCCTCGGGCGCAACGATCCGCCGCTCCTCGCGATGGCACCAGGAACCCTGTCGGAGCCCCGATTCGGGCATGGCGCCAGCCCCCTCCCGCCGATCTGGGCCGGTGCCAAGGCTGGCGATTGCGCGGCCGTGACAGAGGCCCGCGCCGCCCTGCAGGCCCGCGCCCGCGAAGAGCACAACCGCCTCCTCTATGTCGCCATGACCCGGGCGGCCGATCGCCTCGTGGTGGCACCTTATCGCGGCCACGAGGCGCCGACGGAGGCGGCCTGGTGCGAGATGATCCGCAGTGGGATGGAGCGCGCCTTCGGCGCGGGCGAGGTCATCGAGGCTCGGTATGGCCCGGCCACCCTGTGGCGCGAGGGCGGCGCCGTGATCCCGGCCGAGCGCACCGCTCCGGCGCCCCCGCCGCGGCCCGCGCTTCCGGCCTGGCTCGAAGCGCCCGTGCCCTCGGAAACAGATGCGGCGCCTCCGGTGACGCCCTCGCGCGCCCTCGGCGCGGCCGATACCCGCCGCGAGCCGGGCCGGCGCCAGGCCGACAGCGAGGCGCGCCGGCGCGGCACCCTGATCCATTCCCTCGTCGAGCACCTGCCCCGGATCGAGCCCGGCCAACGCGAGGCGGCGGCCACCAGCTTCGTGCGCGCCCGCGCCCCGGCGCTGGAGCGGCCCAAGCAGGCGGCCATCGTCAGCGCGACCCTGCGCCTGCTGGAAGAGCCCGATCTCGCGCCGCTCTTCGCTCGCGATGCCCGGGCCGAGGTGACCCTCTCGGGACGGGTGACGGCAGGGGGCGTCGCCCGCCCGGTCTTCGGCCGGGTCGATCGCCTGGCGATCTCGGGCGACACGGTCTGGGTGGCGGATTTCAAGACGGGACGGCCGCCGGCGCCGGGAGCCCCTCTGCCCCGCGCGGAGGCCGGGCAGATCGCCCTCTACGCGGCGCTGCTCGCCGAGATCTACCCGTCGCATCGGGTCGTCCCGATGCTGGTCTGGACCTCGGGGCCGACGATCCGTCGGCTTTCGGCCGACGAGATCGCGGACGCCCTCGAAGCCCTGGCGCAGCGCGCCGCGTGAGGCGCGTCGAGGCGGACTTGCCTTGGCACGCCAACGCAAGTCCGCCTCGAGTTTGAGTGTATCGCAGATTTTTGTCGCGAAACCGGCGACCAGTATTGCGAAAGCTGCTTAGCGGCGTCCGCCTGCTGCCCTGCGGCGCGGCGGGGCGCCGCCGGCATCCTCCTCGAACAGTTCGGCGAGCTTTTCCGTCATCGCGCCGCCGAGTTCCTCGGCATCGATGATGGTCACGGCGCGGCGGTAGTAGCGCGTCACGTCGTGGCCGATGCCGATGGCCAGCAGTTCCACCGGCGAGCGCGTTTCGATGTCCTCGATCATCCAGCGCAGGTGACGCTCGAGATAGTTGCCGGGATTCACCGAGAGGGTGGAATCGTCGACCGGCGCGCCGTCCGAGATCACCATCAGGATCTTGCGCTGCTCGGGGCGCGCCAGCAGACGCTTGTGCGCCCAGTCCAGCGCCTCGCCGTCGATGTTCTCCTTGAGCAGGCCCTCGCGCATCATCAGCCCGAGGTTCTTGCGCGCGCGCCGCCAGGGAGCGTCCGCCGACTTGTAGACGATGTGGCGCAGGTCGTTGAGGCGGCCCGGCGTGTTCGGCTTGCCGCCGGCCAGCCACGCTTCCCGCGACTGTCCGCCCTTCCAGGCCCGTGTGGTGAAGCCGAGGATCTCGACCTTGACACCGCAGCGCTCCAGCGTGCGCGCCAGGATATCCGCGCAGGTCGCCGCCACGGTGATCGGTCGCCCGCGCATGGAGCCGGAATTGTCTAGCAACAGCGTGACCACCGTATCGCGAAAATTCGTGTCCTTCTCGCGCTTGAAGGAGAGCGGCTGGAACGGGTCGGTGACCACGCGCACGAGGCGGGCGGGATCGAGCTGGCCCTCTTCGAGGTCGAAGTCCCAGGCGCGGTTCTGTTGCGCCAGGAGCCGGCGCTGCAGCCGGTTGGCAAGGCGCCCCACCACGCCCTGGAGATGGGCGAGCTGCTTGTCGAGGTAGGTGCGCAGGCGCGCGAGCTCCTCCGCGTCGCAGAGGTCTTCGGCGTGGATGATCTCGTCGAAGCGCGGGTTGAAGACCCTGTACTCGGGTCCGCGCGGCTCGTTGGTCTTCTGCGACGGCGGCCGCCACGCTTCCGAAGCCTCCTCCGAATCGGCGTTCTCGGCCTCATCGGGCAACTCGCCGGAGGGCGCGTCGGCGGCCTCGGTGGCGCCTTCCTGCAACTCGTCGGTCGCCTCTTGCGAGGTCTCCATCTCGGAGCGGTCGCCCTGCGACTGCTCCTCGGCTTCGCCCTCGCTCGGGGTCTGCTCGTCGTCCTGGGCCTCGTTCTCGTCCTCGTTCTCGTCGTCCTCGGGGTCGAACGGCGTCTCGTCCGCCATGTCCAGGGAGGTGAGGAGGTCGCGCACCGAGCGGGCGAAGGCGCGCTGGTTCTCGATGGCACCGATGAGGCCGTCGAGACTCGGGCCGGCCTTGTCCTCGATGTGCGAGCGCCAGAGATCGACGATCTTCTTGGCGGCCGCCGGGGGCGCCGCCCCGGTCAGGCGCTCACGCACCATCAGGGCGACGGCATCCTCCATCGGAGCGTCGGCCCGGTCCGTGATGTCCTCGTACTTGCCGCCGCGATGGTAGCGGTCCTCCAGCATCGCCGAGAGGTTCGCGGCGACGCCGGCCATGCGCCGCGAGCCGATCGCCTCGACGCGGGCCTGCTCGACGGCGTCGAACACCGCGCGGGCCCCGGCATTCTCCGGCGCGAGGCGGCGGTGCACGGCGACGTCGTGGCAGCCGAGGCGCAGGGCCATCGAGTCGGCGTTGCCGCGCAGGATCGCCACGTCCTCGGGCGTCAGCTTGCGCGGAGGCTCTGGCAGGCGCGCCTTGTCGCCGGTCAGGGCCGGCCGGTCGCTGGCATAGACCACCTCGATCTCGGAACGCTTGGCGATGGCGCGCAGGCACCCGGCCACCGAGCGCTTGAGCGGTTCGGCGACGGGCTCGCGCCGGTCGCCGGGCTTGCGGTTGGAGATCGACATGCGGGTCGACGGCTTCCTCGAAACGGGTGGGGCGGGGTCAGCTCAAGGCGACGTTGACGGCGCTCTCCGGCAGATCCTTGCCGAAGGCGCGCTGGTAGAATTCGGCCACCAGGGTCCGCTCCAGCTCGTCGCACTTGTTGAGGAAGGTGACCCGGAAGGCGAAGCCGATATCCTTGAAGATGTCGGCGTTCTCGGCCCAGGTGATGACCGTGCGCGGGCTCATGACCGTGGAGAGGTCGCCGTTCATGAAGGCGTTGCGGGTCAGGTCCGCCACGCGCACCATGCGGTTGACGATGTCCCGGCCGTTGTCGCGCCGGTAATGCACGGCCTTCGAGAGCACGATGTCCACTTCGCGGTCGTGGGGAAGGTAGTTCAGGGTGGTGACGATGGACCAGCGGTCCATCTGCCCCTGGTTGATCTGCTGCGTGCCGTGATAGAGGCCGGACGTGTCGCCCAGACCCACCGTGTTGGCCGT
Source organism: Methylobacterium goesingense (assembly GCF_022179225.1). Lineage (GTDB taxonomy): Bacteria > Pseudomonadota > Alphaproteobacteria > Rhizobiales > Beijerinckiaceae > Methylobacterium > Methylobacterium goesingense. Next base: position 9,680 of record NZ_BPQL01000007.1, on the reverse strand, counting down.
GGCGAACAGGCGGAAGGCCGGGTGGGGGCTGATGACCCGCTTCTGGTCGAGGAGCGTCAGGCGGCCCGAGAGCTCGAGCACGCGCTGGATCACGAACATCACGTCGGGCCGGCCGGCATCGTACTCGTCGAAGACGAGCGCGACGTTGTTCTGAAGCGCCCAGGGCAGGATGCCGTCCTGGAAGGCCGTGACCTGCTTGCCGTCCTTCACCACGATCGCGTCCTTGCCGACGAGGTCGATGCGCGAGACGTGGCTGTCGAGGTTGATCCGGATGCAGGGCCAGTTCAGGCGCGCGGCCACCTGCTCGATATGAGTCGACTTGCCGGTGCCGTGATAGCCGGTGACCATCACGCGGCGGTTGCGGGCAAAGCCTGCCAGGATCGCCAGGGTGGTCTCGCGGTCGAAGATGTAGTCTGGATCGAGGGCGGGCACGTGCTCCTCGCTTTGCGAGAAGGCCGGCACCTGGAGATCGAGGTCGATGCCGAAGGCCTCGCGCACGGAGACGGTCCGGTCGGGCAGCGAGGCGGGCGTGACGTCAGAAAGCATAAGGACCTCGTCGGAGCGCGGGTGCCGGGTCTTCAGGCACGAACCACGCAGGCTGTGTCGGGTTCTGGTGTCCGCCGACTCGATTCTCGAGCCGCGCGCGACCGCCATCTAAGGGTCGGCGCCGGGAAGCGCCAAGGGACTTGGCCACGATATAGGGCTTCGCGCGGCAATTGCCCCCCATCGAGACCGATCGGTGCGGTGAAAACCTGCATCGATCGTGCCGCGGTGACGCGGATGGTCAGCAAAGACCGGCGGTGCGCAGGGCGTCGTGCGCCCGGATGATGTCCCGCAACCGCTCCTCGAAGGAGCGGTCGCCGCCGTTCGCGTCGGGATGGAAACGCTTCACCAGGACCTTGTACTGCGCCTTAATCGCGGCGGAATCGGCGTTCTCGTCGAGGCCGAGCACGTCGAGGGCCTTGAGCGTGGCGGCCGAGTGCCGGGGGCGGCGCGGCTCGGGCGCCTTGCGGCGCGCGGTCTCACCGACACCCTCGGCGCGCAGGATGTCCAGCGGGTCGACATAAGCCCAGTCGCGCTTGGGCGCGCCCTTGCCCTTGGCGCGTCCCTCGGCTGTGGCGGGGTTCACCCCCATCGCCCAGGTCGGGCGGTGCCCGATGATCGCGTCCTTCTGGTAGGCCTGCACGGCGGCATCGTTCATGCCGTCGAAGTAGTTGTAGGTGGCGTTGTAGGCGCGCACGTGGTCCATGCAGAAGCGCCAGTACTGCCCTTCCGCCTTGCGGCCCTTGGGCGCGCGGTAGAGCCCGGCATTCTTGCACCCCGGGGTCTCGCAGGTCTGGGCCGCGGCCGTCTTCGGCTCGTCGCAGGACGGCTTGATGCGGATGCTGTCGAACAGGGGCGAGTTGAGATCCATGATGGGGCGATTATGAGGGGGCGGTCCGCAGACACAAGAGCGGCGGGCCTGATGCCGCATGCGGCCGCCGGGGGTTGACGCGTGAGACCGCACGAAGGCTCCCGCGCCGGGACAATGGAGACGCCGATATGAGCGAGACCGGAACCCTGAAGGCGTGGATCGCCGAGACGCTGCAGGCCGAACTGGCGCCGCAGGTTCTCGAGGTGATCGACGAATCCCACCTGCACGCGGGCCATTCGGGCGCGCGGCCGGAGGGCGAGACGCATTTCCGATTGAATGTGGTGGCCGCCGCCTTCGAGGGGAAGAGCCGGGTGGAGCGCCACAGGCTCGTCAACGCCGTCCTCGACCCGGCCTTCAAGCGGGGCCTGCACGCGCTGGCGCTGCGCGTCCGCACGCCCGCCGAGGCCATCTGAGGATCCGCCGCCGTGGCCCTGCAATGCACGCCCCACATCGCCATCGACGAGGCGGAGCTGGAGGAGACCTTCGTGCGCGCCTCGGGCCCCGGCGGGCAGAACGTCAACAAGCTCTCCACGGCCGTGCAGCTGCGCTTCGACGCCCGGCGCTCGGCCTCCCTGCCGGATGCCGTGGCGGTGCGGCTGATGCGGCTGGCGGGCCGGCGCCTCACCGTGGACGGCGTCATCGTCATCAGCGCCCAGCGATTCCGGACGCAGGACCGCAACCGGGCCGATGCCCGCGAGCGGCTGGCCGAGCTGGTGGCGGAGGCGGCAGTGCCGCCGACGCCCCGGCGCGCCACGCGCCCGACGCTCGCCTCGAAGAAGCGCCGCCTCGACGACAAGTCGAAGCGGAGCGCCACCAAGCGCCTGCGCGGAAGCGGCGTCGACTGAGCCCGAGGGCTCAGATCTTGCGGGTTCAGATCTTGGCCGCCGCCGTGCCGTCCGGCGGGTGCGTCTCGACCTCGCCGCTGACGTAGCGGCTGCCCGGCTTCACGATCGTCAGCACCAGCGCGATGAGGGCCAGGAGCGCCGAGACGGCGGCCGGGAACAGGAAGGCGTCCTCGCCGTACCGCAGCTGCAGGAAGCCGCCGATCACCGCGCCGGTGCTGAGCGCCGCCCAGAGGGGGGCCTGGATCCAGAACGAGGGCGCGACGGTGCCGAGCATCAGGTTGGCGAGGCCGGTGCCGAACCGCACCACCGCGCCGGTGACGTAGGTCAGCGCGAGGCTGCGGCCGCCCTCGTCCTGCAGGGTCGCGTTCTGGAGGCCGAGCGCGATCACGATGGGATAGGCGTGGAGCGGGAACGCGAAGGTCCCGTGCGGCACGATGAGGCCGATGGTGAGGAGCACCGATTGCAGGAGCAGCAGCACCGAGAGGCGCCAGCGCCCGACCCAGGCGGCGATGAGCGTCCCCGCGAAGGCCCCGAAGCAGAACAGCACGATGACGGAGGCGACGCGCGAGGTGCTCTCCCAGTCGAACCGGCTCACCGAGACGCCGAACCGCGTCGTATTTCCGCTCATGAAGGACATGAAAAGCTGCGAGAATTCGAGGAAGCCGATCGAGTCGGCGCAGCCCGCCACCGCCGAGAGCGCCAGCGCGAAGGGGATGCGTGTCGCGGCGCTCGCGGGGAACGACTTGTTCTGCGTCTCAGCCATAGGTCTGCTAATCCTCCGTCCCGTGTGGCGGTTGAACTACGGTGGCGTAAGGCCGCGCCCGGTGCGGAGCCGGACCGCGCGGCGAGGCCGCGGGCGGGGTGCACCGATGCATCCGGGGCAACAGTCACGCTCCGGTTTGGTTCAACCGCTTCGTGCGCCAGCGCTCAAGGGCGACAACGCAAACGTGAACGGTCCGGACGCCGGGCCACGATGACCCGGCCGGGCACGTCGACGCCGTTCTCGCGCCGCGCGACGGCCGGCTCGAAGCGCTCGAGATCGAGGCCCGCCGCCGCCAGGGTCTCCCGCACCAGCGCGTCGCCGTGGGCGTAGCGCGCGTCCGGTCCCAGGTTCAGCCCGTCGCCGGAATGCGACTGCACCGTGAAGGCGAGGCGTCCGCCGGCACGCAGGACGCGGGCGCTGCCGGAGACCATGCCGGAGAAGTCGCTGACGTAGATCACGACGTCGGCGGCGAAGATGCATTCGGCCGAGCCGGTCTCCTCGGCACCGAGTACCGCCACCAGCTCTCCCTCCACCAGTCGCTGATAGAGGCCACGCCGCCCGGCCTCGGCCAGCATGCCGGGCGAGAGGTCGATCCCGGTCAGGTGCTCCGGCCGGCCGGCGAGGGCGGCCCCGACGAGCCCGGTGCCGCAGCCGAGGTCGATCACCCGCCCGAGGGGCGTCCCCGGGCCCGCTACGGCGTCGAGGGCGTCCACCACGAGGCCGTGGCCGCGATAGGACAGGCCCTCGACGAGGTGGCGGTCGAAACGCGGCGCGTAGGCGTCGAACAGCGCCCGGACGTAGCCCGGCGAGATCGCGGTGGCGGCCTCGCCGGCGCCGATCCGCACCAGGGCGAGGCGGGCGCCCTGTGCATCCTCGGGGTCGATGTCGAGGGCGGCGGCGTAGGCGCGCAGGGCCGCGTGGTGGTCGCCCGCCTGTCCGCCCCGCAGGTAGCGGGTCTCGCGAGCCAGACCGAGGAGGAACCAGGCCGGGGCGAAACGCGGGGCGATCTCCAGGGTCTGCTCCGCCATCTCGGCGGCTGCGTCGGGGTCGCCGTCGTCGAGGCAGCCCTGGGCATAGTCGTAGCGCCGGTCGGCACGGAGGTCGCCGGAGGTGATCGTATGGGACATGAGGCTGCGCGGGTGCGTCGGGCGCCCTATATGGCGCGCCAATGAGTTTCAGCGCCAGCGATCTTCTCACCCTGACCCGCGAGGGCCTGTACTGCCCCCTCGGCGGCTTCCATGTCGACCCGACCTGGCCGGTACCGCGCGCCCTCATCACCCACGGGCATGCCGACCATGCCCGGGCCGGCCACGGCCGGGTGCTGGCCACGGCTGAGACCCTGCGGATCATGGCGGTGCGCTACGGGGCGGATTTCTGCGAAAGCCGGCAGGAGGCGCCCCTCGGCCAGGAGATCCGGATCGGCGACGTCACCGTGCGCTTCGCGCCGGCCGGGCACGTGCTCGGCTCGGCCCAGATCGCGATCCAAGCGCAGGGCGTCCGGGTCGTCGTCTCGGGCGACTACAAGCGGGCCTACGATCCGACCTGCCTGCCCTTCGAGGTGGTGCCCTGCGACGTGTTCATCACCGAGGCGACCTTCGGCCTGCCGGTGTTCCGGATGCCGGACACCCGCGACGAGGTAAAGAAGCTCCTCGATTCCGTGGCCCTGTTCCCCGAGCGCGCCCACATCGTCGGCGCCTACGCGTTGGGCAAGGCGCAGCGCGTGATGGCGCTCCTGCGGGAGGCCGGCTACGACCGGCCGATCTACCTGCACGGCGCGATGGAGAAGCTGACCGAACTCTACAAGCAGGAGGGCATTCCGCTCGGCGAGACCCCCAAGGTCGTCGCCGCCGAGCGCGCCAAGCTCCACGGGGCCATCGTGCTCTGCCCGCCCTCCTCGATCCAGGACGTCTGGTCGCGCAAGTTCCCCGATCCCGTCACCTCCTTCGCCTCGGGCTGGATGCGGGTGCGCGCCCGGGCCCGGCAGAAGGGCGTCGAGCTGCCGCTCTGCATCTCCGACCATTCCGACTGGCCGGACCTCTGCCGCACCATCCGGGAGACCGGGGCCGGCGAGGTCTGGGTCACGCACGGGCAGGAGGACGCCCTGGTGCACTGGTGCGGGACGCAAGGCATCGCGGCCAAGCCCCTGCATCTGCTCGGCTACGGCGACGACGGTGAATCCGAGCCCGCCGCCGCAGCGGAGGAGGCCGCGTGAACGACTTCGCCCACCTCCTCGACCGCCTCGCCTATGAGCCGCGCCGCAACGCCAAGCTGCGTCTGTTGCAGGACTATTTCACTCACGCCCCCGATCCGGAGCGCGGCTACGCGCTGGCCGCGATGACGGGCGGCCTCACCTTCCGCGAAGCCAAACCCGCGATGATCCGGGGTCTGGTCGAAGCGCGGATCGACCCGGTGCTGTTCGGGCTCTCGCACAACTACGTCGGGGATCTGGCCGAGACCACGGCCCTGATCTGGCCGGCGCCGAGTTTGAACCCTCCCCCCGCAGAGGGGGGAGGGGAATTGCGCGTCGGCCCCGGCCACAACAATCCGCCGCCGCACGTGCCTACCCTGGCCGAGGTGGTCGAGACGCTGGGCACCGTGAAGAAGGCCGACCTCCCCGCCCGCATCGCCGCGTGGCTCGATGCGCTCGACGAGACCGGACGCTGGGCGCTCCTCAAGCTCATCACCGGCGCGCTGCGCGTCGGCGTCTCGGCGCGGCTGGCCAAGACAGCCATCGGGGCGCTCGGCGGCCATGAAGCCGACGCCGTCGAGGAGGTCTGGCACGGGCTGGAGCCGCCCTACGCCACCCTGTTCGCCTGGGTCGAGGGCCGGGCCGAGCGGCCCACCACCCTGAACCCGGCGCCGTTCCGGCCGCCCATGCTCTCCCACCCCATCGACGAGGCGGGCGATTTCGAGAAGCTCGATCCGGTGGCCTTCTCCGGCGAATGGAAGTGGGACGGCATCCGCGTCCAGCTGGTCGGCGGGCGCGACGCGGACGGCGCGCAGGTCGCCCGCATCTACTCGCGCACCGGCGAGGACATCTCCGGCGCCTTCCCGGATCTGGCCGAGGCCATCACCTTCTCGGGCGCCATCGACGGCGAATTGCTGATCCTGCGCGAGCAACGCGTGCAGAGCTTCAACGTGCTCCAGCAGCGCCTCAACCGGAAGGCCGTGACGCCGAAGCTCCTGGAGGAGTTCCCCGCCCATGTCCGCGCCTACGACCTGATGCAGGCGGACGGCGAAGACCTGCGCCCGCTGCCCTTCATGGAGCGCCGGGCGCGCCTCGAAGCCTTCGTGGCCGCCCTCGACCATGCTCGGATCGACCTCTCGCCCCTGGTGCCGTTCGCGACCTGGGAGGATCTTGCCGCGGCCCGCGCCGACCCCGCCGCCGTGGGGGCGGGCGCGGATGCCGACGCCATCGAGGGCATCATGCTGAAGGCCCGCGACAGCGCCTACCTGCCCGGCCGCCCGAAGGGCCCGTGGTGGAAGTGGAAGCGCGAGCCGTTCCGGGTCGACACCGTGATGATGTACGCCCAGCGGGGCCATGGTAAGCGCTCGTCGTTCTACTCCGACTACACCTTCGGGGTCTGGCGGGCGCGCGAGGACGGCAGCCCGGAGCTGGTGCCCGTCGGCAAGGCCTATCACGGCTTCACCGACGCGGAATTGCAGAAGCTCGACCGCTACGTCCGCAACAACACCACCAAGCGCTTCGGCCCGGTGCGCGAGGTCGCCTATGGGCTCGACCACGGACTCGTGCTGGAGATCGCCTTCGAGGGCGTGCAGCGCTCGACCCGGCACAAATCCGGGGTCGCCATGCGATTCCCGAGGGTGGCGCGCATCCGCTGGGACAAGCCGGCGGCGGAGGCGGACCGGATCGAGGCACTCGAGACCATCCTGGCGCGCGGGATCAGCGAGATCGCGCCGGGCGAGACCCTGAAGGAGGCGGGCGCATGAGGCATTCGGGCCAGAATCCGGGCAAGATCGGCGCGCTGCAGGGCTTGTCCGCCGGCCCGGTCGCGCGGCAGGCCGGCGCCACGCTCACGGTGACGACGCCGGGGCAGGGGTTCACGGACATCACCCGGGCGGTCGCCGAGTTCCTGGGCCAGAGCGGCATCGCGACGGGCCTCGTCACCGTGTTCTGCCGGCACACCTCGGCCTCCCTGACGATCCAGGAGAATGCCGATCCGGACGTGCAGACCGACCTCCTCACCGCCCTCGATGGTCTGGCGCCGCGCCATGCCGGCTACGTGCACGGCGCGGAGGGGCCGGACGACATGCCCGCCCACATCCGCACGATGGTCACGGATGCGACCCTCGGGGTGCCCGTCGTCGGCGGACGCCTCGCCCTGGGAACCTGGCAGGGGATCTACCTCATCGAGCACCGCGACCGGCCGCATCGGCGCGAGATCGTCCTGCACGCGGTCGGGGCGTGAGGCGGTCGCGCTTCGGAAGCCCCCGGGACGTGCGTGCGAGGCCGGATTGACCTGCGGCCGACGGGCAGGCAGACGGGCACGGAGCCCTGGATGCGCCGGTGCGGCGTGAGGGCCGGTCGTCTCCATCGCAGAGGTGTCCCGTGGCGGATGAAACGGACGACCCGACGACGCCCGCGCGGGCTTTCCCGCCGCCCTGGACCGTGGCCGAGCGGACCGGCAGCTTCTGCGTCGAGGATGCGGACGGCCTCGCCGTCGCCTGGACCTACTTCTCCGACGATGCGGATCAGCGCGCCGCCTCGGGCTTGATGAGCCGCGCGGAGGCGCAGCGGATCGCCAAGGCGGTCGCGATGGTCCCCGAGATGCGCACGATCATCCGCTCGCTGCAGGATGGCCTGGCCGAGGCGGATGCCGAGGGACCGCGGGACTGACCCCATGCCGGCCGTGTCTAGCGGGAACGGCGGGCTTCTGCGAGGGCGGTCGGACACGATCGACCGGAGGCCGGGCACCGGGGAGCATGAACCGGAGCCCATGAGAACCGGAGGTCATGAGAACCGGAGGCCATGACATGAACGGGCTCAACCTCGATTGGGTCGAGGCCATCGGATATCTCGGCACCGCGCTCACCATCACCGCCTCGGCGATGACGACCATGATTCCGCTGCGGATCATCGCGCTGGTCGCCAGCGTGGCGGTCATCACCTATGGCGGGCTGATCGGAAGCTGGCCCGTCGTCCTCACGGAGGCGATCCAGATCCCGTTCAACGCCTTCCGCCTCTGGCAGATGGTCCGCCTTGTGCGCCAGGTCGAGACGGCGGCCGACGGCGACCTCTCCCTCGACTGGCTCAGGCCCTTCGGAAACACGATCCGCTTCAAGGCGGGACAGACCGTGTTCCGCAAGGGGGAGGACGCGAACGAGATGTACTACGTCGAGGGCGGCGTCTTCCGCATTCCGGAATACGGAATCGAGGTGCGGGCCGGCGGCGTGGTGGGCGAACTCGGGCTGCTCTCGCCGGGCAACACCCGCACCGCCTCCCTGGTCTGCGTCGAGGCGGGACAGGCGCTGCGGATCTCCTATTCGGAGGTCAAGCAGCTCTACTATCAAAACCCGGAATTCGGCTTCTACTTCCTCAAGCTCACCAGCGAGCGTCTGTTCCAGAGCGCCCAGGAGGGTGCGCAGCCCCTGCATCCGGCCGCGATCCCCACGGCCAGCGAGGCGCTCTGAGGCCGCCGAGCGGCGTCAGCCCCCGGCCATCACCAGCGCCCAGAACCGCTTGTAGCGGGTGCCCGGCGCATCGACCCGCGCGATGCCGACGCGCTTCAACTGGGGCATGAGCATGTTCTTGTTGTGCTCGGGCGAGGCTTTCCAGCGGGCCAGCACCTCATCGAAGGTCGCCGAGCCGGCGCTGAGGTTCTCGGACGCGTAGGTCCGGCCGAAGCCAGCCTCGGCCATGCGGGCATTGAAGGTGCCGCCGATCTCGTGGCTCAGCCGGCCGGCCTTCGCATTCGTGCCAGCCTGGTAGGAGGCGGCCCGGATCAGGCTCGAATCGATGACGACCGGGCCGAGCCCGTGCTGCGCGCGGTAGCGCGAGATCGCGGCGGCGGCCGCCTGCTCGTCGAGGATGACGAGGCTCGTCGGCTGGTCCGGGGCGAGGAGGCTCGGTGCGCCGCATCCCGCCAGCATGAGCAGGACGGACAGGCCCATGACGGAGCCGCCGAGGCGGGCGCCGCGCGAACAGGGACGACGGGGAAGGGGATGGAGAAGGGTAGAGAGGTTGCGCATCGATGCGGGCGGATCTCGGTGGGGCGGTTGGGCGTCCCTCGCCTTGCCCTCCGATACGGCGAAAACACGGCGTCATCGCCCCGCCCCCACACGGGCTCCTGCCCCTGTGTCCCGGGCACCACGGGAGAGCCGCGTCAGATCCGCGTCCCACGGTCGCGCAAGGGTGCGCCGCAGCGCCACCCGGTGATGCGGAACTCAGGGTGCGTGTCGATCCACCGTGCCAATTGCGGCTGGGCGACGTGCAGGCAGGCCGGAGCATCCTCCACGTCCAGGGCGAGCTTCCGTGATTCGCAGGTGTCCGGCGCGCGGGCGAGGCAGGCGGTGAAATACAGGAAGAACACGCCCGACATCCGTCGCCCTCCGGCAAGATCCAGAGGAAAAGAGTAGGGCCGCAGGCCTGAAAAGCGAGATGGGTTGGCCCGAAGGCAATGGCGCGGGCGACGGGACT
>NZ_BPQL01000006.1 GCF_022179225.1 Methylobacterium goesingense | reverse complement strand
CGCCTGTTCTCGGCGCTGCGCCAGCTCGACGGCATCGGCGCGCCAGTGATCGCGGTCGCGCCGATCCCCGAACGCGGTCTCGGCGAGGCGATCAATGATCGGCTGCGGAGGGCCTCCGCGCCGCGCTGAAACTTTTTTCGAATTTTCTTGGAACCAGACCCGGGGGACTGCGTTTTACCATCACGAAGGCCAGTACTGCCCCCAATGGCCTTTTCCCTTTCAGGGCTCGGAGCAATCCGAGCCTTTTTTCTTGGGCTGGGCTGGGCCGTCACCGGGTGTACGCGGTTCAGCCGATTTCCATGATCTCGCTCTCGTGTTCATTCACTTCGACGACGTCGCCGACGACCTTACCGGTCAGCGCGCGGGCCATCGGGGAAACGTACGAGATGGTGCCCTGTGCCGGATCGGCCTCGTCCTCACCGACGATGCGGTAGGTCCGGCGGCTGTCGTCCTCGGCCAGGATCGTCACCGTCGAGCCGAACCGGACCACGTCGCCGGGCTCAGCCTCGACAAGCTGAGCGGAACTGCGGCGGGCTGTCCAGTAGGCGAGGTCGCGGTTGATGCGGGCGACGTCGGCCTGCGCCTCCGGGGTCAGAGCCGAGAACGCGGCCTGAAGGCGCGCGACCTCGGCCTCGATCTGGGCCATCCCCTCGGGGGTGACGAAATTGGGATGGGACGAGATCGGGCGCTCGGGGAGATCCTCGAACACCGCGTCTCCATCCCGCTCACGGACAAATGCTTGGCTCATGAAAACGAAAACGCCCGGCGTGTGCCCGGCGTTCCGCTCAAGCCACCTCGACCACCGTGCGCCCGCGGACCCGGCCCTCCAGGATCGCCTGCGCCACCGTGTCGACGCCGGCCAGCGGCACCGTCTGGGTCATCGCCGCGAGCTTGTCGTGATCGAGTTCCCGCGCGAGGCGTCCCCAGGCCGCCCGGCGCTTGGCCTGGGGCGTGGTCACGCTGTTGATGCCCAGCAGCGAGACGCCGCGCAGGATGAAGGGGGCCACGGAGGTGGGCAGGTCCATGCCCTGCGCCAGACCGCAGGCCGCCACCGCGCCGTCCGCCTTCGTGCCGGCGAGGACGTTGGCGAGGGTGACGGAGCCGACCGCGTCCACCGCTGCCGCCCAGCGCTCCTTGGCGAGCGGCTTGCCGGGCTTGCCGAGTTCCGCGCGGTCGAGAATCTCGGCGGCTCCGAGGTTTCGCAGGTAATCGGCCTCCGAATCGCGACCCGTCGAGGCGATGACGTGCCAGCCGGCCCGGGCCAGGAGCGCGACGGCCACCGACCCGACGCCGCCGGATGCGCCCGTGACCAGAACCGGACCCTGCGCCGGGTTCACGCCGTGGTGGTCGAGGGCCATCAGACAGAGCATCGCGGTGTAGCCGGCGGTACCGATCGCCATGGCCTGGGCGGGGCTAAGGCCCTCCGGCAGTGGCACCAGCCAGTCGCCCTTGACGCGGGCGCGCTCGGCGTAGGCTCCCAGATGGGTCTCGCCGACGCCCCAGCCGGTGAGCACCACCGCGTCGCCAGGCTTGTAGTCAGGGTGGTCCGAAGTCTCGACGGTGCCGGCGAAATCGATGCCCGGGATCATGGGGAAGCGGCGCACAACCGGCGACTTGCCGGTCATCGCCAGTCCGTCCTTGTAGTTCACCGTGGAGTGGGACACCCGGACGGTGACATCGCCCTCCATCAGGTCGGCATCGTCGAAATCCTTGAAGGCGAGGGATTGCCCCGTCTCGGTCTTCTCGACGACCCAAGCCTTGAACCAACCCATGGCACACCTCCGCTTTTCCAAGGCAAGGTGTGTCGGCAGCCGGTTGAATCAAGCGGCCCCGGGCGACCCGGGGCCGGTCCGCATGCTCAGTAGCCGTCGTAGATGCTGCCCCGGGAGAAGCCGAGGCCCACGCCGACATCGGCCGAACTGGCGCCCGTGATGCCGAAGGCATCGGGGATCGAACCGATGGCGAGGCTCGGTCCGTAGGCGCCCGGATAGCCGCCCTGCCCGTAATTGGCCGGGACCCAGCCGGAGCGCGCCGGCTGCACCAGGACGCGGCGGCGGACGCTGGCGTATTCCGCCGGGATCGTCTCCGGAATGGTCTGGGCGGGCTGCACCAGCACGCGGCGGTGGCGCACCGTGTATTGCGGGGGCACGTCGACCCAGCAGCCAACGAGTTCGCCGTAGGCGTCGCGGCTGGTCTGCCAGACGCGCCCGCCCGGCGCCACGAGCACGCGCTCGGACACGGTGTCGTAGACGGGCGGGACGGTGCGGTAGACGGTCTCGGCCGGGCGTACGAGGACGCGCTCCGATACGGCGCCATAGACCGGGGGCGTGTTGACGTGGCGGTAGCACTCGGCGCCGCCGCAACCCCCCGCCTGGGCGGATGAGACGCTGAGGAGGGCGCCGGCGATGGCGGCGAGAAGCAGGCTTGGGGTGACCGGCGCGGTCATGACGTGTTCCTCGGGGCTTGAGACTCTGAACGAAGCGGGATGTCGCGCGAAGACCGCGCGCATCTCGACGTATCAGAGGCTGCCAAGTTGCCCCGTGGGCAAGCTCAATCCCAAGTCAGGGTAAAATTAACCCAAGCTTAGGACTACCTAGATGTTTCATTGCTTAGGTAAAAAGCGCGGGAACGATTCGGGCGTTCAGGTCTGTCCGCGCTTGAGCTGGTAGAAGATGTGCCGGCCGATGACGTCCATCTTCTTCAGGCGCCGCGACCAGCCGGGTTTCACGTAATCCGCATGGTAATGCGTCGCGCCACCGACCTCGCTAAGGTAGGTTCGGCCCTCGATCACGGCGCTCGCGATGCGGGTGGCCGTTTGCCAGGACGGGCCGTCCGTCACGCGCAGGGACTTGCCCTCGCAGGCGAAGGAGAACTGGCAGCCCATGTAGCGGTGGCGGTTCTGGTAGACGACGCCGCAGACGTTGCTCGGGTAGAGGCCGCTCTTGACCCGGTTCAGCACCACCTGGGCGACGGCGGCCTGTCCCTCCTCGGGTTCACTGCGGGCCTCGAAGTATACGGCCTCGGCGAGGCAGCGCTGCTCACGGTCCATGGCGTCGGGGCCGATCAGGTCGGCGTAGCGGTGGCGTGCGGCCTCGGGCGTCGCGTCCGGGACCGGCGCGGTAGCGCCGTCCGTCGTGCCCGCGCGCGGCGACAGGCCCGGGAAGGCGAGGTTCGCCGCGGCCACCTCGATCGGGGTCGCATCCGCCGGGGCCGGGGTCGTGGAAGACAGGGCCTCGGCGCGCGGGATCGCGGGCGTCGCGCCGTCCTCGATGACGATCGGACCACCTTCGGCATCCGGGGACTGGTCCAGGCCCAGTTCGGGGGCAGGTACGAAGCTGGCGTCGAGATCCGGATTCCAGGCGGTGGAGCCGGGTGCGATCAGGCCGTCGCCCGGTTCGGCGAGGCTGGCGCGGATGACCATGCCGGTGGCGGGCGCATCGGTGCCGCCGCCCGGGAGCCGCGTGGCCGAGCGCCGTGCCGGATGAGTGCGCGTTTGGGTTCCGGAGAGGCGCGCGCCGGGCGAGGCCGTGGCGGCGACGCGCGATGCGCGGTCGGCGAGGCCCGCTGCGCCCGGGGCCATGTCCGTACCCGCGGTCGCCGTGAAGGAGACGAGGAGGCCGAGCCCGGCCGTCCAGGGCACCATGGCGGCACTGAGCCAGCGCAGATGCGAAGCGCGTCGTAACCGTTTCGTGCCCACGCAACCGACCCGCACAAGGATGCCAAACGCGCGGATCGCCGGCCCTCAGGGAGAGGCGGCGGCCCGTGAGATCGACTATCGTGTGGTATGGTTGCGGAGCGGTTAAGGGCGTCCGGTCAGAGCGCGCCCGGCCGTCCATGCGTGGCGCCGAGATGCCCGATCAGGGTCGTCAAGCCCGTGCGCTCGCCGCTCTGGCTGCTCGCGATCCGCTCCGCGTCGGCGCCGCTCTGGGTCGCGACGGCGAAGACGAACAGCGCGATCGTGGCGAGGCCGCCGAGGCCGGTGACGACCCACAGGTAGGCCTGCTGCATCGCGCGGGGCAGCGGCACCGCGACGGGATTTTCATTGATGAAGAGAGGGGGTGGGCTGGTGTCGTTCATGCCGGCGATCCCACGCGATGGCTGCCGCCCCAATGAGCAGGATGACCCGCGCGCTACGGTTCGGCACTAGCACTGAACGTGCCTGCGCGAAATCGGTTCGCCGTGTTTTCGACAATTTGTTGAACGGTCGGATTCGCAACGAAAACGGGGCGGCCATCGGCCGCCCCGCATCCGCCTCCGAACCCGTCCCGCGGGGGGACGCGGTCTTACTTGCTCGCCTTGCCGGCAGCCTTGACGGCGAGGGCGGCCTGGGCCGCCGCGAGGCGGGCGATCGGCACCCGGTAGGGCGAGCACGACACGTAATCGAGGCCGACCTCCTGGCAGAAGCCGATCGAGGCCGGATCACCGCCGTGCTCGCCGCAGATGCCGAGCTTGATGTCGGGGCGAACCGCGCGACCGCGCTCTACGCCGATGCGCACGAGCTCGCCGACGCCTTCCTGGTCGATGGAGATGAACGGATCGGCCGATAGGATGCCCTTCTGGGTGTAGGCGCCCAGGAAGGTCGCGGCATCGTCGCGGGAGATGCCGAGCGCGGTCTGGGTCAGGTCGTTCGTGCCGAAGGAGAAGAACTCCGCCGTCTCGGCGATGTCGCCCGCCCGCAGGGCCGCGCGAGGCAGCTCGATCATCGTGCCCACCTGGTAATCAAGCGTGCCGCCGGTTTCGGCAGAGACTGCCTTGGCCATGGCATCGATGCGCGCCTTGACGATGTCGAACTCCATCTTGGTGAAGACGAGCGGCACCATGACCTCGGAGGTCACCGGTGCACCGGTCTCCTTGGCGGCCTGGACGGCGGCCTCGAAGATGGCGCGGGCCTGCATCTCGGCGATCTCCGGGAAGGCGATCGCGAGGCGGCAGCCCCGGAAGCCGAGCATGGGGTTGAACTCGTGCAGTTCCGTCATGCGGCGGCGCAGCTTTTCTTCCGACACGCCCATGCTCTGAGCGACGTCCCGCACCTCCTCGTCGGTGTGCGGCAGGAACTCGTGCAGCGGCGGATCGAGCAGGCGGATCGTGACGGGCAGGCCCGACATGATCGTGAACAGCTCGACGAAGTCCTGGCGCTGGTAGGGCAGGATCTTGGCGAGCGCCGAGCGGCGGCCCTCGACGTCGTCTGCGAGGATCATTTCGCGCACCGCGATGATGCGGTCGCCCTCGAAGAACATGTGCTCGGTGCGGCAGAGGCCGATGCCCTCGGCGCCGAAGTTGCGGGCGGCGCGCGCGTCGGTCGGCGTGTCGGCGTTGGTGCGGACCTTCATGGTGCGCACCTTGTCGGCCCAGCCCATCAGGGTGGCGAACTCGCCCGACAGCGACGGCTCCAGCATCGCCACCTCGCCCAGGAGCACCTGCCCCGTCGAGCCGTCGATGGTGATCTTGTCGCCGGCCTTCAGGGTGGTGCTCGCCACGGTCAGCGTGCCGGCCTTGTAGTCGACGCGGATCGAGCCGACGCCGGAGACGCAGGGCTTGCCCATGCCGCGGGCCACCACGGCCGCGTGGCTGGTCATGCCGCCGCGGGTGGTGAGGATGCCCTCGGAGGCGTGCATGCCGTGGATGTCCTCGGGCGAGGTCTCCACCCGCACGAGGATACACTTGCGCTCGGCCTTGCGGGCAGCCTCGGCATCCTCGGAGTTGAAGACGATCTCGCCGGTAGCCGCGCCCGGCGAGGCCGGCAGGCCGGAGGCGATGACCTTGCGCTCGGCCTTGGGGTCGATGGTGGGGTGCAGGAGCTGGTCGAGGGCGGCGGGCTCGACCCGGCCGATGGCCTCCTCCTCGGTGATCAGGCCTTCCGCCGCGAGGTCGACGGCGATGCGCAGGGCCGCCTTGGCGGTGCGCTTGCCGTTGCGGGTCTGGAGCATCCAGAGCTTGCCCGACTCGATGGTGAACTCCATGTCCTGCATGTCGCGGTAATGGGTCTCGAGGAGACCGTAGATCCGCACCAGCTCCGCGTAGGAATCCGGCATGGCCAGCTCCATCGACGGACGATCGGATTTCGCCTCGATGCGGGCCTTCTCGGTGATGTCCTGCGGGGTGCGGATGCCCGCCACCACGTCCTCGCCCTGGGCGTTGATCAGGAACTCGCCGTAGAGGGCGCGCTCACCCGTAGAGGGGTTGCGGGTGAAGGCGACGCCAGTGGCCGAGGTGTCGCCCATGTTGCCGAACACCATGGCCTGGACGTTGACGGCCGTGCCCCAGCTCTCCGGGATGTTGTTGAGTTCGCGGTACTTCTTGGCGCGCGGGATCATCCAGGAGTCGAACACCGCGCCGATGGCGCCCCAAAGCTGGTCCTCGGGCGCCTGCGGGAAGTCCGAGCCATGCTCGGCCTTCACGATGGCCTTGTACTTGGTCACGAGCTGCTTCCAGTCCTCGGCGCCGAGCTCGGTGTCGAGGCTGACGCCCTTGCCCTCCTTGTAGTGTTCCAGGGCTTCCTCGAAGGCGTGGTGCTCCACGCCGAGGACCACGTTGGAGTACATGGTGATGAAGCGGCGGTAGGAATCATAGGCGAAGCGCGGGTCGCCGGCGCCTTGGGCCAGGGCCTCGACGGTGGCGTCGTTCAGGCCGAGGTTCAGCACGGTGTCCATCATGCCGGGCATCGAGGCGCGGGCGCCCGAGCGGACCGAGACGAGGAGCGGGTTCTTCGGGTCGCCGAAGCCACGGCCCGTGAGCGCGCCGACCGCATCGAGGGCGGCCTGGACCTCGGCCTTCAGCTCGGCCGGGTACTGCTGCCCGTGATCGTAGTAGTAGGTGCAGACTTCGGTCGTGATGGTGAATCCGGGGGGAACCGGCAAGCCGAGATTCGACATCTCCGCGAGGTTCGCACCCTTGCCGCCCAGCAGGTTGCGCATGGACGACTGGCCCTCGGCCTTGCCGTCACCGAAGGAATAGACCCACTTGCCCATTTGTATCCGTCCGCTTGCGGGAGTGAAACACGCCCCATTCCTAACACGGCGGGTTGGACCATCTCCTGCTGCAACGCAAGATGAACGGCGCGGCCACGCCGGAACCGTGTAACGCTTTAGGCGGTGTGTAACCGTGTTGCGCGGTGTCTAGGACAGGGCCCGAAAGACGCCGAGGCCGATCAGTCCCACAAGGATAAGGTAGATGGCCACGATGAAGTTCAACAATCGTGGCATGATCAGGATCAGCACGCCGGCCGCGAGTGCGATGATCGGCTGCAAGCTCGAAATGGTGATCGTCATCGAATGCCTCCCGGGATCTTGGACCGACGACCTTCCGGTGCCAGATCTATCAATCAACGCAATTCAAAAAGGATCTACCTCAAACGCGGTACTTGCCGTTTCGCTTGACCAGAACCGTCGCGCCGACCGGAACACGCTCGTAGAGATCGACAATGTCTTCGTTCAGCATGCGCACGCAGCCCGAGGACATCTGCTCTCCGATGCTCCAGGGCTCGTTGGTCCCGTGGATGCGGAACAGGATGTCGCGTGAGCCCTGGTAGAGGTAGAGCGCGCGGGCGCCGAGGGGATTGTCGACGCCGCCCTTGAGGGTGCGCGGCAGGTCGGGGTTGAGGGAGACCATCGTGGTGGTCGGGCGCCAGTCGGGCCACGTTCCCTTGCGGCCGACCCGCGCCTGTCCCTTCCAGGAGAAACCGAGCTTGCCCACCCCGACGCCGTACTGCACCGCAGTGCCGTCCTCCTGCACCAGGGCGAGCTGACGGGCGTCGATGTCGACCACGATGGTGCCGGGCTTCTCGGGCCCGGTGTAGCGCACGATCTGCCGGCGGTACTTCGGATCGAGGCGCGTCTTGTCGACCAGCGGTACGTCGAAGGGCTTGTCCGGCATCGTGCCGGTGTACCAGGCCGCCTCGTCGTCCTGCGCCACGCTGACGGGGCCGCGCGATTGGCATGCGGCCAGGGGAGCCAGCAGGATCAGCCCGAGGGCAAGGCGGCGGGACGGCATGGACGGCTCCACGATTCGATACGTCGGATGACGGCACAGCCCTGACTAGCCGCCCGCGAGCCTGGACGTTGTGTCTTTCCCGCCGCAGGTTCGCGATCCCGTAAGACCGGGTCGGGCGCAATGGCGCCGCATTGGCGCGGCGACCGCCATTGCGTCGGGCGGACCCGGGTCACATGATCGACCCGTTCCGAAGCTGAAGGGCCGAGAGCCGCCATGGCCGATACCGAGACGCTCCCCATGGTCGATGTCGAGGCGCCGCTCGCCGAAGTCGGGCCGGCGATCCACCTCGATCATTGCGTGATCCACGTCAGCGACTGGGAGCGCGCGAACGCCTTCTACGGCGACGTGATGGGGGCCGAGGTCATCCGGCGCGGTGCCGGCTTCGCCTATCGCTTCGGCGGGGTGCAATTGAACGTCCACGGTCCTGGCATCGAGGCCATGCCGCTCGCGAAACACCCGGTGATGCCCGGCAACAGCGACCTCTGCTTCCGCTGGTCCGGGCCGGTCGAGACCGCCGCGGCCCATCTGGCCGCCCACGGGATTCCGGTGGAGCTCGGCCCGGTCGAGCGCAACGGAGCGGCGGGCCCCGGCCTGAGCCTCTACTTCCGCGATCCGGACGGGTCCCTCATGGAGTTCATCACCTACCCGGAGACCTGAGCGGGATCAGCCCTGGCTCTGCGCGAGCTGCTGGTTGGTCTGCTCCAGGCGCAGGGCGAGTTCGCGCATCACCGCGATTCCGATCTGCGGAAATTGACCGAGGAGTTCGAGGAAGACCGCGCGGTCGATGCGCAAGGCGGTAAGGGTGTCGAGGGCCGCCACCGTGGCCGAGCGGGGCTGGTCGGCCAGGATGCCCATCTCGCCCACCAGGGCGTTGGCGCCGAGGAGAGCCAGCCGGAACGGCCCCTGCGGGCCGTCGATCGAAACCTCCGCCGAGCCCTCGAGGAGCAGGTAGGCGGCATCGGCCGCATCTCCACGGGCGAACAGTTGCTGGCCGGCCTCGAAGTGAACGCGCTCGCTCGTGAAAGCCAGAAGCTTGAGGCGGGACGGTTCGACGCCGCGAAATAGCGGTACCTGCCGCAGCGAGGAAACCTCGGTGTCGAGGGTCATGGATAGGGCTCCTGGGACGGGCTCGGGCTGGGCGCGACGTCCCTCCCGACACCGCAAGATCCGCCGGCATCCAATGCGGGTCGGCACGCCTTTGTCCAGAGCCCGGTCCCGGCATCGGCTCGGGAGCACGGGATCACGCAGGCTCCCGTGATTTCGGGGCCGCGAATCAGCGGCTAACGGTTAAGCTTGGATTAATGCATAATCCTGCACGTGACTTTGCTGGTGACCGTCCGAGAGGAGGAACCATCGATATTGGCAAAGGTTGTCATCTCAGTGAAAGCAAAGCTGAGGAGGCGCTGATGGCATCAGGAAATTCCACCTCGAAGCGAGGTTTCGCATCGATGGACCTCGAGCGGCAGCGGGAGATCGCGAGCAAGGGTGGGCGCAGCGTGCCCGCCGAGAAGCGCTCCTTCTCCCAGGACCGCGAACTCGCGTCCAATGCCGGCCGCAAGGGCGGCCAGTCGAGCGGTTCCGGTCGTCCGGGCGACGAGTGACGTTCTGCGCGCGCGATCCTTCGGGGTCGCGCGCGACGCTTTTCCCAGATGAACGACAACAGCAAAGCCTCGCTTCGATGAAGCGGGGCTTTGCTGTTTCCTCGCGCGTCGAAGAATTCAGGTTGTCTTAGGTCATGCAGCGACCGGGGACCATGCGGCGCGCCTCGGGCCCGGCGAGCGAGCTGATCGACCGCTCGCAGCCCTCCTGAAGAGGCTTGCGCATCCGGGGCGCATCCTTGTCGCTCGCGGTACGGCCAGCGCTCGGAATCGCCGGCACGGTGCGCGTGCCTGCCCCCGGAATCGAGGCGACTTCGACAGGGAGTGACACGGGGGCGGGTGTGGACGAGACGACGAATGCGGGGGCGGGCGTCCATTGATCTGCGGTCTGACGGATCGTTGGGTGAACGAGGAGCGTCAGAATCGCGGCCGGTCCACTCACACTGAGGAAGAAGCCTGACCGAGACATCGTCGTAATCTCCAGAGGGAGCTTGACAGGTTGTCGGTCTAACGCGCACCCGGAAAAACGGTTCCTTAACCACGATGTTCTGAATAGCGCCAAGTTAATGGCATCGATCGAAATGTCTGCGTTCGGCTTTGCAAGGCTGGGACAATGGAGGTCGGTGTGGCGCTGACGCATCATTCTCCGGGAAAATCGCATCGCGCCTGCGGATTTCGGAACCCGCTGCGGTGCCCACCGTTGTCATGGCAACCCGGCCGCCTGGTCCTCCCCCGCATTCCCCTTGTGCATTGGCCGGAAACTTTCAGCGGGCCGGACTTTTGTCCGGCCCGTTTTTTCGTGCGCAGCCACCATGCGGTGCAAGCTGCTCTTCGGACGGGCGGGCAACGAAAAAACCCCGGCGGTGGCCGGGGTTCTCGATCTTCGAAGATGTTGCGCGTGAGCGTCGCGATCAGGCCGACTTGGCCTCGCGGCGGCGCGCGCTCTGCTGGAAGAACAGCGCCTGGCTGATGACCGCAGAAACGTTGGCGGGCTGGAATGGCTTGGCGATGAGGAAGGCCGGCTCGGGACGCTCGCCGGTTAGGAAGCGCTCCGGGTAGGCTGTGATGAAGATCACCGGGACCTCGAAGGTCTTCAGGAGGTCGTTCACCGCATCCAGGCCGGAGCTGCCGTCGGCGAGCTGGATGTCGGCCAGGATCAGGCCGGGGCGCGTGCCCTCGGAGGCGATCTTGATGGCCTCGGTCCGGGTGCGGGCGACGCCGATCACGTTGTGGCCCAGACCCTCTACCAGGGCCTCCAGATCCATCGCGATGAGCGGCTCGTCCTCGATGATGAGGATCTCGGTGGCCATGTCGGCGGCGAGCTCGCGGCCGGCCTCGTCCACGAGATCGCGGACCTCGCTCACGTCCACCGCGAGGATGATCGCGGCGTCTTCCTCCGAGAAGCCCTCGAGGCAGGACAGCAGGAAGGCCTGACGCGGAAGCGGCGTGATCTGGCCGAGGCGCACCTCCGCCGGCAGGTCATGCTGAACCTGCTCGCTCTGGCCGTTCACCGAAAGCGAGTTCCAGATACGGGTGAACACACGGAACAGGTCGGCCTTCACGTTCGAGCTGCGGCCGAGCGTCTCCGGTTCGTTCACCAGAGTTTCCAGAGTGGCCGCCACATAGGCGTCGCCAGCAACCTGGCTGCCGGTCAGCGCCCGCGCGTAACGGCGCAGGTACGGCAGATGCTGAACGACGAGTTGAGCTGTCGACATTATATCCCCTTGGCTTTGCCGTTCTCTCGGGCGCCTCCGCCACAACGCGGAATGCGGGGCTCCGTTCCGCCGGCTGGGAACCGATTGTTCACACCAGCGTTGCAGGTGCAGCCATGGCCTATGTGAAGCCGCAAAACAATCGCGGCGATGTCGCTTGTCGACATCCGAGGGGACCGAAGTATGGAAGACAACGAATCGGGCGGTGGCCCCTCCGCCGAGGGACCAGCCCCGAACGGCACGGATGCGACGTCGCTGCACGGTCTGAGCGATCATACGCAGATGCGGATCGGCCTGCATCTGCGGGCAATGTACGACACCATCGTGCAGCAGCCGGTCCCCGACCGCTTCCGCGATCTCATCGCCAAGCTGGATACATCGATGCCGGAATCAGATTCCCAGACCTGACGCATCCGGTTCACCGCTTTATCCCACCCACAATGAGAAAGGGCCGCTCGTTTCGACGAGCGGCCCTTCTCCTATGTCGCTTCCGCTTCTGCGAGCCTCTCGGCGTCGATCGCGACGCCGGTGCGGCTCAGAGCGTCGGCGAACGGCCGCGCATCAGGCCGATCACGGCCGAGATGGCGAAGAGCACGATCGCCACGAAGAACACGAGCTTGGCGGCTTCCATCGCCGTGCCGGCGATACCACCGAAGCCGAGGAGCGCCGCGACGAGGGCGACGACCAGGAACGTAACGGCCCATCCGAGCATGTGACTCAACCCTCTATCAAGTACGGTGCAGCATCGGCTGCGACCTCATGACAGCATAACGTCAAGTTACCGAAGGGGTTCCTGGGGCCGTCACACGATCGCCATCTTTTCGCGACGCTGCGCGGAGTCTTCGCAGAGCGAAAACCGATCAGGCGGGGCCGCGCACCGCCCGACGCCAGAACAGGCCGGCGAGCCCGAGGGCCAGCCCGTACTGGAGGAGCCCGTTCTCGGCCAAGTCGTAGGGTGCCGAGTGCAGGTGAAGCGCGAGGCGTGTCAATCCGTTGAGGATCAGGACGCCTCCGCAGAACAGGGCTGCGGCGGCGAGGGTGGCGACGAAATCGGGCATGGCGGCGCATCCGGTTGACCCGGAGGCGCCGTCGCAACTCGCGCGCCAACCGGTTCTCAGGCCGCGGGCGGGCGCGTCGCCATCATGGACGGACGGGCGGCGAACGCCTCGTACCAGGCACCGAGCGCCGGATGGGCCGCGCGCCAGACGATCTCGGCAAAGCGCAGGTCGAGGTAGCCCAGCGCGCAGCCAAGGGCGATGGTGCCGATATCCACGCGGCCGGCGAGCGCCTCGGCAATGCCCTCGAAACTCGCGAGCCCGCTCTCGATCTTGGCCTGCTGCGCCGCGATCCACGCGGACGAGCGCTCGCTTTCGGGCCGGGCGGTCAGCTCGTAGCGGATCAGCAGGGCGGCATCGAGCATGCCGTCGGCGGTGGATTGATCGTTCAGCGCGATCCAGCGGGCCTGGCCGGCCTCCGGGAACAGACCGCCGCCGGCCCGGGTATCGAGATACTCGCAGATCACCCGGCTGTCGGCGATCGCCCGCCCGGTTTCGTCGATCAGGGTCGGCACCTGCGCGAGGGGATGGCGGGCCAGGATCGTCCCATCGCGCTTCACCGGGTGGGCGGCCGTGGGCAGGAGTTCGAGGGATTCGGCGAGGCCGTGCTCATGGGCGACGACCATGACCTTGCGGGCGAACGGCGAGAAGTGGGAGTGAAACAGCTGCATCGGGCGTGATCCGGGTCGGGGGCGGGTCTTCGTGCGCGCCCTCAGGGGCGGCGCGAGCTCGCGGGCTTGGCGCGCGGCGCGGCGGGCGCGGCCGGCTCCACGGCGGCCGGTGCGGGCGTGCTTGCCCGCGGCGTCTCGACCGCGAGGCGCTTGACGGGCCAGCCATCCGCCCAGCGCTCCATATCGCTGAAGCGCGGGTTGCTCTTCAGGGTACTGGCATCGCTGCCCCCGAAGGCGGCGGCGGCGGCGAGATCGAAAGTCTTCCAGTAGGCGAGATAATCGAGGCTGTCGGTGCGGGCATTGTTGATCTGCGCCACCAGCGTCGTCTGCTCCCCCGTCAGGGCCATGTCGGGCGTCCACTTGAACGGCGTCGCCGGCTGCTTCGGGTCGCGCGGAGGCTCGGGCGGCAGCTTGATCGCCCCCCCGTCATAAGCCGCGTCGACGGCCGCCGGCGAGGACAGCGTCGCCGTCAGGGCCGGAAAGCCATGATCGTCCGAGAGTGCGCGAACGAAGAGCTTGCGCTCGCTCGCCACGCCGCTCGCCTCGCGCAGCAGGCGCCGGGCGGCGTGGTCGGCCGCGCGGGCGTCGCGATCTCCGATGACCGTGAGCACGAGGGTTTCGGGTGCGATTCGCGAGAGGTCCTGCAGGACGACGCCCCGTGCCCGCGCGTCGCTGGCGATACCGCCGGGCATGATCGCGAAGACCAGGCGTGGGATGGGTAGCCCCTGCGCCTTGGCATCGGCCGCGATGTTGGCCGCGATGGGGGCGCCGGCCAGGTGGCCGATCAACGCGACGCGCGTCCGGTCGGGCTTTGCCTCCGCATCGGCTTGCAGATCCGAGAAGGTGTTGCCCAGGATGCGCGCGGCGATCGTGCTGGCTTCCGAAGGCCGGGTCCGGTTCAACTCCTGGAAACGGGGAAAGACGACGAGGGCGCCGGTTCGGGCGAGGTGGTCGATCCAGGCGCCGTATGCCTGCGGGTTCGGCGCGCCCCAGGCGTGCAGGAACACCACGACCGGGCGGCCCTCGGTCGGGGCCGGCCCGGACTTGTAGAACACGAAGCTCCCGGAGCCGGCCTTGCCGAGCCCGCGCTTGATGATGGTGGCGCCGCTGTCGACCATGCCGCCCGGTCCGTCCTTGGGCTGAACGGGCGGTGCGGCCGCGAAGGTCGGCGATCCGGCCGCGATCAGTGCAGCAAAGCCGCAGGCGGCAAGACCGAGGGAAAGGTTCAAACGCATGGGAGGCCCGATCGACCGGCCCGGAACTGCCGGGGGTTCGTCCCCCGCCGGCATGTGGACCTGGATTCCCGAGGATCATACGGCAAACCGTTGCCGTTGAGTGCGGTATTCCCGCCGCACTCAGCCAGTCGTTCCGGCTCGATCAGCCGGTGGAATGGTTACGGCGGGCGTCGATCATGGCAGCCAGACGCATGAGATCGTTGGGTTGTGCCGAATCCGTAACGTCCTCGTAAACGCGCCGCAGACTATTGC
Organism: Methylobacterium goesingense; assembly: GCF_022179225.1. Taxonomy (GTDB): domain Bacteria; phylum Pseudomonadota; class Alphaproteobacteria; order Rhizobiales; family Beijerinckiaceae; genus Methylobacterium; species Methylobacterium goesingense. The sequence continues at coordinate 27,951 of NZ_BPQL01000006.1, read as the reverse complement.
CGAGGGTCGACAGCATTCGCTGGTCCGACAAGACCGTGAGCGACGACCAGCCGTCATCCGTGTTGACGGCATAGGCGGTACGGTCAGGTTTCATGTTCGGCTCATGGGCCATCGCGCGGCCTCTCGCTTGCGGGAAACCGGTCAACGGCCTCACGCCCTCATGTTTCCATTGATCTATGATAATATTTCAGGCTCCGCCCGCGGGCGAACCGATCACGTCGGGGCCTCGCCGCGCTCCATCGGGCCGTCCGGCGGCTTCCTCGACCCAGGCCAGGATATCGGCGGCGCGCCAGGGTTTCGGGATGAAGGTGGCGGAGACCCGCAGGTCACTCGGCTGGTCGCCGGCATCGCCCGAGGTCAGGAGCACGCGCACGCGCGGCCAGGTCACGCCGATGATGCGGGCGAGCTCGAAGCCACCGATCGGCCCCGGCGTACGCACGTCCGAGAAAACGACGCTGACTTCGTCGGCCCGGTCGTTCAGAATGGCGAGCGCGCGCTCGGCTGTTTCCGCCTCGATCACCCGGAAGCCCGTTTCTTCCAGGAGTTCGGCCGCGAGGAAGCGCTCGTCGGGTTCGTCCTCGACGACGAGAATCACGGGGCGTACGTCCGAGGAAGTCACTGCACTCATGGGTCCGGAACGCTCTTGAGGCCAGAACGGCGGGCCGCTGACAACGTTGCGCCACGGGGCACGGAAAGTGTCAATGTGGCCGATCGGACAGCGTGGCGTCTCGACCCGCGAGATTGAACCGTTGTGCTTTCGGTGTCACGCTTTCGTGAGGCTTTTAGCCGACGCCGTGCGACTTCAAAAAGGATAGGGCCCGCGCCCAACCATCCTTCGCCTCGGCGGGACGGTAGCTCGGCCGGTAATCGGCATGAAAACCGTGCGGTGCCTCCGGGTAGACCACCAACTCCACGGATTTCCCGGCCGCGACGGCCTTGTCCCGCGCCGCCTCGACGGTCGCCACCGGGATGCCGGTATCAGCGCCCCCATACAGGGCCAGGACCGGCGCGTTGATCTCGGCCGCAACGTCGGTGCCGGTACGCGGCTGGATCTCGGTGCGCTCTCCGCCGACCGGTCCATACCAGGCCACGGCCGCCTTGAGGTCCCGGCGGTGCGCCGCGTAGAGCCAGACGCCGCGCCCGCCCCGACACCAGCCCATGGTTCCGATCCGAGCCGGATCGCCCCGCGCGCCGGACACCGCCCAGGAGGCGGCCGCGTCGAGGTCGGCCATCCACTGCGCGTCCGGCGTCTTCGAGATGACGTCCCGAATAATCAGCTTGGCGTCCGTCATCGTGGAGAGGTCGCCCTGCCGGGCGTAGAGTTCGGGTGCGACGGCGCAGTAACCCGCCTTCGCGAGGCGACGGCAGATGTCCTTGATGTATTCGTGGACGCCGAAGATCTCCTCGATGACCAGGATGACGGGAAACGGCCCCTCCCCGGCGGGCATCGCGCGGTAACCCGGCATCGGGCCGTCGCCGGCCGGGATTTTCACCTCGCCGGCCTCAAGACCCTCGGCGTCGGTCCGGATCACCTGCGCCTCGACTGAGGTCGTCGCCAGGGTGAGGCCGGTCATCAGGCTCGTCATAACGAAACCCCGCCGGGAAAACGGCGGCGTCAGGAGCCCGTCGAGACCTCCGAGCAGCGCGTCGGCGGATGGGCAATCGGGCGTGTTCGACATGGTATCCCTGGTCGGTCTCGGAGCTGTCCGTGACAGCTAGGGCAGCGCGGGCGCGGGACCATCCCGGTCCCGCGTGTCAGAGTGTGGCGCGCTGACGGTTGGGTTCGCCTGTCCGCTGCGGGACGGGCATCGCGGTCCGGCGCGACGGCGTCCGGGCCTCGGACGCAGCAGAGCGTTTGCGGGGCGTCGCCGGAGGCTTCGGCCGAACCAACTCGCAGAGGGCGACGAAGTCCTCTCCGCCGACCCTGGTGCCGGGCCCCGCGACGAGCCCGAAGCCAAGGGCGAAAGAGCGCGCGAGGTTCGCGTCGGGGCTGATGCCGAACGCGTCGAGCGCCGCCAGGAAGGCTTCGCGGAAGGCGCGCGGGCCGCACCAGCTCTTCTCCGAGAGGTGCAGCGGCCACTCCCAAAGATCGCCGCGCCGCATCGCGATCATGTCCGCGGCGATGAAGTAGCCGCTGGTCCGATGTTCCAACCCGTCGACGAGCAGGCGCCATTCGGTGTTCGCGAATGGGCGGTTCGGGGTCGTGCAGGCGTGATCCGAATGCTGGTCGAACATGATGTTCCCTCGTCGACGTCGCGTTGCGCCCGTGGCACACCGGAACGGTTCAGAACATTAAGGGAACATTGATCCGAAACGGAACAGGCGTCAAGCCTTTGTTCTCGATGTGTTCGGTCGCAGGCGTCTCGGCGCCTTCAACGCGTCTTTCCGCCGAAGAGCGAGTGCTCGACCCGGTCGCCAGGATGGATCTTCAGGCGGGCTGCCGTCCCGGCATTGAGTTCGAGCACAGACAGCACGGGCTCGTTCGAGGGAATCACCTTCGTGGACAGTGGCTCGGTATCGGCCGCGATCTTCGCGATGCTGCCGTCCGGTCGGATGAACAGCATGTCCAAGGGCAGGTAGGTGTTCTTCATCCACATCGCGACAGGGGCCGTCGCCGCGAAGTCGAACAGCATGCCGTGGTCGGGCGCCATGGTGCGGCGATACATGAGCCCGCGCGAGCGGTCCGCGTCGGTGCGCATCACCTCCACGGCGAAGTTGTGCCGTCCGCCCCGGGTGACGATGCTCAGGGGCTCGGTCGGCCCGGAGGTGGCATCCTGGGCTGCGACCGCTCCGGGTGCCAGGGCGAGAAGCGTCATCGCGAGGAGCGCGCCGAAGCGGCCGCGCCAGTCGGTCATGCGTCGAGAAATCACCGGACCATCCGTCAATGTGAAGCGGGCAGTGCGCCGTCGAGGAGGCGGACTTCCGCCGCCATCCTGCCCTTCGAACCGTCGCCGTAGCGGACAAGAACCATCTCGCCGGGCTTGAGTTCGGCGATGCCGTAGCGGCGAAGCGTCTCCATGTGCACGAAGATGTCCGCCGTGCCGTCGCCCCGGCTGAGGAAGCCGAACCCGCGCAGCCGGTTGAACCACTTCACCACGGCGGTCTCGAGCCCGCTGGTCGGCGTGACGGTGACGTGGGTTCGCGGCAGGGGCAGTTCGGAAGGGTGGATCGCCGTCGACTGGTCGAGCGATAGGACCCGGAAGGCCTGCCAGCCGCGCGGCCGCTCCGTGGCCTCCACGACGACCCGAGCGCCCTCGCTGGCGCTTTGGTGTCCGTCGCGCCGAAGGCAGGTGATGTGGAGCAGCACGTCCGCCGAGCCGTCGTCGGGCACGATGAAGCCGAAGCCCTTGGCGACGTCGAACCACTTGATCCGGCCCGCCACCTCGACGAGGTCGAGGGGGCGCTGGATGTCCGCGCCGGGGCCCTCGCCGGCGCGGGTGTCGTCGGTCTCCCCCGACGAATGCCGCCCGAACGGGCCCGAACCGAAATCGTCCGACATGTAAGCAACCCACACCGAATCACGCCACGCGACCCGTGAAAGAGATTAACGAAGTCATGACTCGGCGGAAGCCCGTTTGACGGTCGCGGAGGTTCATCGATGCCGCATTGTTCGGCACGGCGGTTCGGACGCAACAGAACGAACCGTCCTATCGCCTTCGTGTGACAAAGCGTTTTCGGGCTTGGGCGTCTCAGGTTCAAATTTCGTTCACCACGTGCGCCGAAATCCGGTCGGCCGGGCGGTGGCGCCTCCGTGGCGGATCGGTGCTAGGGGCATGCCGGCATGACCAGCCCCGTTTCCCCGACCACGCCGTCCCGCCCGCGCTTCGAAGCCATCGATGCGGCCCGCGGCGTCGCCCTCGCGGCGATGGCGACGTATCACGCCCTCTGGGATTTGGGGGCCCTGCGCCTGACGCCCGAGAACTATGCCCTGACGCCGCTCGGCCGCGCGGCGGCGCACGGGATCGCGGGGAGCTTTCTGATCCTCGTCGGTGTCGGACTGGTGCTGATGAACGGCACCCGGTTCGCGGCCCGGCCCTTCGCCATGAGGCTGGCGCGGATCGCGGGAGCCGCGCTCCTCGTCACCGGCGCCACGGTGCTCACCGATCCGGCGCATTACATCTTCTTCGGCATCCTGCACTGCATCGCCGTCGCCAGCGTCCTCGCGCTACCCTTCGTGCGCGGATTGCCGGTCTGGAGCGCGGCCGTCGCCGGGCTCGCCATCCTGGCCGCGCCGCACTTCATCGCGGCCGACTGGCTGGACGCGCCGGTCCTGGCCTTCCTCGGCCTCGGACGCGGGACGCCGCAGACCAACGATTACGTGCCGCTGATGCCTTGGGCGGGTCTCGTCCTCATCGGCGTCGCCCTCGCCCGCGCCGGGCTGCCGGCCTTCGCGGGCTCTCGGGTCGGCGGATGGCGGGCGCGGCCGGCGCGGGCCCTCACCTTTGCCGGGCGGCACAGCCTCGCGGTCTACCTCATCCATCAGCCGGTGCTGATGGGCCTCTTCACCGGCCTCGTGAGCCTGACCGGGCCGCATCCGCAGGCCGGCGTCGCCGAGTTCCGGGCACTCTATGTCCGCAACTGCACCGCCACGGGCGGAGAGGCCGGCGCCTGCGCCGCAGCCGCGTCCTGCGTCTCCGACGCCTTCCGGCGCGAGGGGCTCTGGGCCGACCGGCCGCGCAGTTTCACGGCCGAGGAGCGCCTCAAGGCCCAGGCGCTGTCGCAAGCCTGCTACGACGCGGCCGAAGGAACAGCACCCTGAGGGCGGTGCGCCGTCCCGAAGTCGAAATCAGTCCTTGGCGCGCTCCACGTAGGAGCCGTCCTCGGTCATGATCACCACGCGGGTGCCCACCGCGATGTGCGGCGGCACGGCGGTGCGCACACCGTTGGAGAGAATGGCGGGCTTGTAGGATGAGGAGGCGGTCTGGCCCTTCATCGCCGGCTCGGTCTCGGTCACCTCGAGCACGACGCGCTGGGGCAGCTCCAAGGTCAGGGCCACGCCGTTATGGGTGGAGACCATCACGGCCATGCCTTCCTGCAGGTACGGCGCGGCCGAGCCGACGACGTCCTTGGGGATCGCGACCTGGTCGTAGTTCTCGGGGTTCATGAAGTGGAAGCCCTCGCCGTCCTCGTAGAGGAAGGTGTGCTCGCGGTCCTCGACGAAGGCGCGCTCAACCGACTCGGTGGTGCGGTAGCGCTCGGACACCTTCACGCCGTCGGTGATGCGGCGCATGTCGAGCTGCGTCACCGGGGTGCCCTTGCCGGGGTGGATGTTCTCGACCGTCAGGATGACGTAGAGCTTGCCATCCTTGTCGACGACGTTGCCCTTGCGGAGCGTAGAGGCGATCACCTTCACGGGGTCTGGTCCTGCTGTGTTCGTTGGAAAAACGGACGCATCGCCCCGGCGCGGTTTCCTCCGCGGGAGCGACATCATGGCCCCGCCACTAACCTATCCGAGGCCCCGTTGCCAGTCGCGGCGCGCGGCGGCGCCCGAGAGAGCCGAAATTCCCGCATCATGATTCCTGCGCTCCCGGCCACACGATGAACACCCCCTCCCCCTGGTGGGCCCCGCACCGGCACGCCGACCGCCGCCCCGCCCTGATGGCGCGCAACCGCATCGTCGCGGCGTTCCGGGCGCATTTCGGGCAGGCCGATTTCGTCGAGGTGGAGGCGGCCGCGCTCCAGGTCTCGCCGGGTAACGAGGCGCATCTCTCGGCCTTCGCCACCGAGGCCCTGGGACCGGACGGGTCGCGCCGGCCGCTCTACCTCCACACCTCGCCCGAATTCGCCTGCAAGAAGCTGCTGGCGGCTGGCGAGGAGCGGATCGTCAGCTTCGCCCGGGTCTTCCGCAACCGCGAGCGCGGCCCCCTGCACCACCCGGAATTCACCATGCTGGAATGGTACCGGGCGGGGGCCGACTACACCGACCTCATGCGCGACTGCGCCGACCTCCTGGCTCTCGCGGCCGAGCGGGCAGGCACGCGGCGCCTGCAGCATCGCGGCCGCGAGGCAGACCCTTTCGCGGCGTTCGAGCGGATCACCCTGGCGGAAGCCTTCGCGCAGCGCGCTGGGATCGACCTCCTCGCCACCATCGACCGCGACGGCCGCACGGACCGCGACGGCCTCGCGGCGGCGGTGGCGCGGTCCGGCCTGCGCGTGGCCGAGGACGACACCTGGGGCGATCTGTTCAGCCGTGTCCTCGTCGCCCAGATCGAGCCGCATCTCGGCCTCGGCCGGCCCACCATCCTGTACGAGTACCCAGTGAGCGAGGCCGCGCTCGCCCGGCCGAGCCCGCGCGACCCCCGCGTGGCGGAGCGCTTCGAGCTCTATGCCTGCGGCGTCGAGCTCGCGAACGCCTTCGGCGAACTGACCGATGCCGAGGAGCAGCGCCGCCGCTTCGCGTCCGAGATGGCCGAGAAGGCGCGCGTCTACGGCGATACCTACCCCATCGACGAGGATTTCCTCGCCGCCCTCGCGGTGATGCCGGAGGCGAGCGGCATCGCGCTGGGCCTCGACCGCCTCGTCATGCTCGCCACCGGCGCGCCGCGCATCGAGGACGTGATCTGGACCCCCGTGGCGGGAGACCCGGCGTGAACCGGCCCGTGAACGGAGCCCTGCGCGATCCGGCGGCCCTGGCCCGCGCCGGCCTCGCGGCGCCCGGCGACCTGCCCGCCCTGGAGGCGGTGGCGGCGCGCTACGCCGTTTCGGTGACGCCCGACATGGCCGAGCTGATCGACCCCGCCGACCCGGCCGACCCGATCGCCCGCCAGTTCCTGCCCCGGGCCGAGGAACTGGAGACGCAGCCCGAGGAGACGGCCGACCCCATCGGCGACGACGCGCACAGCCCCCTGCCCGGGATCGTCCACCGCTACCCGGACCGCGTGCTCCTGAAGCCGCTCCACGTCTGCCCGGTCTATTGCCGCTTCTGCTTCCGGCGCGAGATGGTCGGGCCGGACGGGCTGGGCACGCTCGGCGAGGCCGATCTCGCGCGGGCGCTGGCCTACATCGCGGCGCGCCCCGAGATCTGGGAGGTAGTGGTCACCGGGGGCGATCCCTTCGCGCTCTCCGCCCGGCGCCTCGCCCACATCGCCGAGGTTCTGGCCGGCATCCCGCACGTGCGCGTCCTGCGCCTCCACACCCGCGTGCCGGTGGTCGATCCGGGCGCGGTCACGCCGGCGCGCGTCGCCGCCCTGAAGCAGTTCGGCGGCGCGGTCTTCGTGGCGCTCCACGCCAACCATCCGCGCGAGTTCACGCTGGCGGCCGTGGCGGCGATCGCGCGGCTGGTGGATGCCGGCATCCCCATGGTGAGCCAGACGGTGCTGCTCGCCGGCATCAACGACGATCCCGCCACTTTGGAGGCCCTGATGCGGCGCTTCGTGGAGAACCGGATCAAGCCCTACTACCTGCATCACGGCGATCTCGCCCCCGGCACGGGGCACCTGCGCACCGGCCTCGGGCAGGGCCGCGACCTCATGCGGGCCCTGCGCGGTCGGCTCTCGGGCCTCGCCCAGCCGCTCTACGTCCTCGACATTCCGGGCGGGCACGGCAAGGTGCCGGTGGGGCCGGACTACCTCACGGCCTCGGCGGCCGGCTGGCGGGTAACCGATCCGCGGGGGGCAGAGCATGCCTATCCGCCGGAGCCCGAACCTGGCTCAGTAAGTCCCGCGCGTTGACAGGTCTTCGCCGCGACGCTTTTGATGCCGGAAACGCGCGGCGCGCGACCTCACGATCCCCGGGGAAGCTGATGGGTGTGTTTCAGGATTTCGTCGGGCGCTTCAGCCAGACCATGACGTCCTATCTCGGCGACCGTCCCCTGATGGAGGCGGCGGTCTCGGCCGCCGCCAACGTCATCCTGGCCGATTACGAGATCGACGAGGAGGAGATCGAGGCGGCGCTCGCCGGCATGCGCGCCAACCCGATCCTCGAGAAGGGCTACGACACCCTGAAGCTCGAGGCCGAACTGTTCGAGGGCATCGCCCGCGCCCGGACCCGCGCCGGCCGGGCCGAGAACCTGGGCTTCGTCGCCGGCATCGCCGATCGGGACGCCGCGCAGCGTCGGGCCGTCTTCCTCATCGCCGCCGATGTGGCCGATCAGGCCGGGATCAGCGCCGTGGAGCACGCGGCGCTCGCCGAGATCGCCGCCGCCCTGAAGGTCGACAAGGACGCTCTGCTCGGATCGGCGGCCGGGGCCTGAGCTTCAGCCGGAGACGCGATCCGAGACGAGTGCGGCATCCTTCTCGACCTGGCGCTCGAAGCGGCGCGGCAGCAGGTTCGAGCGGGCCATCCGGCGCAGGCCCATCACCGTCAGGACGAGCGCGACGGCGGCGAACGGGCCGCCCACGATGAGCGCGGCCAGGATCTCGGAGCCGATCAGGGCCGCCAGCCCCTTCACCACGGCGACGAACAGCATCACCAGGGCCGCGACCACGAGCACGAGCGCGGTCCCGAAGCGGGCGACGAGGCCGAGGATGGCCTGAATGTTCCCGTCCGTCTCCCGGCGCATCAGTTCGAGTTCCTGGCCGACGAGGTCACCGCCATGGCGCAGGCCCTCGCTGATCAGGCTGCGCAGGCTCTGCGTCTTTTGGGCCATCGGGTCGGGTCCTCGTGGTGGGGTCGGCGGGCGCGGGTGTGAAGACGTCCTGGAAGCCACAACCGTGGCGGTTCGATCGCGTTCCGGCCGCCGCGCGCCGATCAGGCGGGCTGGGCCTCCCGTCCCGCGACATCCGGCGCCTCCCGGATCGCCGCCGCGATGGCGTCGAGGAGCACCGTGTCCTCCCCCGCCATCGCCTCCATGGCGGCCATGCGGCCGACCACGGTGGCGGCGATGCGCTCCTCCACGGTGTCCTCGGCCAGCGCGTAGTAGATCGTCGCCCGCTTGCCGTCGCGGTGGCAGCGCCCCTCGATCTGCGTGAGCTGGATCGCGCTGTGGCGCAGGTCGTGGACGATGAGGGCGCGAGGCCGCGTGCCGCCGGGCATCTCGCCCTCGTGCAGGGAGATCGATTCGGTGACGGTGAAGACCACGGCGTCGAGGTCTCCGCCCTGGAAGGCGAGCCGGGTCGCCTCGTTGGCCTCCCCCGCCCGGGTCCCCGTGATCGTATCCGCGCGCCAGCCCGCCGCGCGCAGGGCCTCGACCAGGGCATCGCCCGTCTCCAGGAAGGCCACCGAGATCGCCACCTGATGGCCGTCCTCCATCAGGAGATCGGCGAAGGCGGCCGTGCCCGAGACCCGCAGCAAGCTGGCCTTCTGGCGGAAGCGCAGGTCCGCCGCCCAGCCGGCCGGCCGGCGGGTGCTGCCGCCGAGCAGGCCCCATTCGCGCCGGAACTCTCGCCAGGTGGCGTCGTAGAGCCGACGCTCGGCGGGGCTCAGGGCCACGGGGCTGAGTTCGCGCTGCACCTCCGGCCAGCCGGCGATGTCGGCGGGGCGGCGGCGCAGGCCGATCGCCCGCTCGCCCTTGAACAGGAGGTCGGCCATCACCGCGCAGTCGCGTGGGTTCGCCTCCCAGGACCAGTTGGTCCAGCGGCCCTTGGCCCGGCCGATCCCGAGACGCTGCATCAGGGCGCGGAACTCCGCCAGGGTCCCGGCGGGTTCGCCCGCCGCATGGCCGAGAAGGTGGCCGAGATAAAAGAGTTCGTGTGGCGCCTGTCCGGCGGTGGCGCTGAGATAGACCGTGAAGGCCGCCGATTCCGCGATCTGCCGGCAGACCAGGCTCTGCTGCGCGTACGGGTTGCAGATGCGGTGGCTCTCGTCGAACACCACCAGGGGCCAGGTCCGCTTCGGGGTCCCGTGCCGGGCGAGCGCATTGTTCCGGGCGCGGGCCGAGCGGCTCTTGCCTGCTGGCGGCGGCGCCATCAGGGCCTTGGTGCGCTCATAGTTGGTGAGGGTGATCGCCTTCTCGGCGAGGCCCGACAGCGCGATGGTCCGGCGCCATTGCGGCATCGCGCCCTTGGGACAGACGATCAGGATCTCGCGCTCGGGCATCGCCGCGAGCGCGCTCCAGACTGAGAGCGTCTTGCCGAGGCCCGTGGTGTCGCCGAGCAGGAAACCGGGGCGCCCCGCCGCGCGCGCCGCCAGGATCGCGCGGCTCGCGGCGACCTGATGCGGACGCGGAACGAGAGACGGCATCACGGGCATCCGGCAACGCGGGCCTGCCCGGCGCGCAGGCGTGAATCTGTTCTCGGCGGATGCGTTTTGGCACCTGCGCGAAGTCTTTGCGCCGGCCTCACCATGTTTTGAAAACCTTGGAACTGTTCAGGTTGTGCTTCCGTTAAGGTGTCGTCCCGACGCGCGGTCGGGAGCCGTAATCGGAGAGATCGATGCCGACGATTCCGCTATCCGCCGCGCCGCGTGCGGCGATCGCGTCCGCCCTCGCATTTATGATCCTCAGTGGCCCGGCCAGCGCCCAGAGCGCCGATGGCGGCCTCTTCGACCTGCTGTTTGCCCCTGCCCGTCCCGCGCCGCAAGTGGCGCCCGCGCCCAGCGCCGACCCCGACGCGTACGGACAGGTCCGTCGCTCGATCCGTCGGGCGGCGGCGTCCCGCCCGCGCCCCAAGATCCGCTACGCCGCCCTGCCGAAGGCCGAGCCTCTTCAGATCAAGATCACCGACCGCCAGACCCCCCTCGACATGAAGGCGGGTCCGGCCGCCGCGTTCATGAAGGACGAGACCCTGCGCCCCGGCGACATCGTGGTGATGAAGGATGGCCCAAAGGTCTTCGTCGGCAGACCCGACGATCGCCACACGGCGCGGGACTTCGAGAGCATCGGCCGGTCCGACTTTATCGACCGCCGCACCCGCGTCCAGCTCGCCGCCATGATGCTGCCCATCGGGGCGATGCCCGCCGATCAGGCCCGCAAGATGATGGCGCGGGCGGCCAAGACGATGCCGGCGAGCGTGGACCAGCCCGTCCGCACCGAGACGACCGCGATGCGGGTGATCAATCCCTGGTCCACGTCCCCCTGAGCACGTCCCCCTGAAGCGGGGCGCCGCGCGGAGACCCGGTCTCAGGCTGCCCGCACGGTGACGAGGAAGCCGTCCACCTCCCGCCGCAGGCTCGCCGCCTGACGGGCGAGATCGCTCGCGGCCGTCAGGACCTGCGCCGAGCCGGCACGGGCGGATTCCGCGGCTTCACGCACGCCCGTGATGTGGCCCGAGACGGCCCGCGTCCCCTCCGAGGTGAGCGTGGTGTTCCGCGCGATTTCCTGGGTCGCCGCCCCCTGCTGCTCGACGGCCGCCGAGATGTCGCCCGAGAGGCGGCTGAGGCGCTGGATGACCTCGGTGATGCCCGCGATCGTCGCCACCGACGCGTCGGTGGAGTGGGTGATCTCCGCGACCTTCGCGGCGATGTCCTCGGTGGCCCGCGCGGTCTGGGTCGCGAGGCTCTTCACCTCTGCGGCGACCACCGCGAAGCCGCGGCCCGCCTCGCCCGCGCGCGCCGCCTCGATAGTGGCGTTCAGCGCCAGCAGGTTTGTCTGCGCGGCGATGCTGGAGATCAGCCCTACGATCTCGCCGATGCTGGCCGCCGACTGGGCGAGGCGGTCGACGTCGCCCTTCATCCGAACGGCGTCGCGCTCCGCTTCGTCGGCGACTGCCGCCGAGGTCTCGACGCGGGCACCGATCTCACGCACGGACGCGCTCAGTTCCTCCGTGGCCGCCGCCACCGTGTCGGCCGTCGCGGCCGTGTCCTGCGAGGCCGCTGCCACCGCTTGGCTGAGGGACGAGGTGTCGCTGGCCGCCTGCGTGAGGGCGTAGGCGGCGGCCTCGAGCTGGCTGGAGGCCGCCGAGACGGCCTCGACGATGCCGCCGGCCCGGGCCTCGAAGCGATCGGCCATGTCGTGCATCGCTGCTGTCCGCGCGGCGGTGGCCTGGGCGGTCAGCTGCTCGGCCTCACCGGCGATTCGCTGGCGCTCGGCCACGCTGTCGCGGAACGCGACGGCCGCCCCCGCGATGGCACGGACCTCCCGCGCGCCGCCCTGTGGGATCGCGCCGGCCGCCTCGCCCCGCCCGATGGCGGTGAGGGCCTCCGCGATGCGCGCGAGGGGGCGCGCGATGGCGGTGCCGAAGACGAAGGCCACGGCGCAGGAGAGGGTCAGGGTCGCGAGGCCCAGCGTGATCCAGAGCGCCGCGCTCCGCTCGGCCGCCGCGCGTGCGCTGCCCGCCGCCGCGTCGAGATCGGCCGTGAGGCGATCCTCGATGCCCTTCAACCCGTCGATGCGCTGGGTGGCGAGGCCGAACCAGGCCGGGGCGTCCGTGACGGCAAGGGGCGTTCCCGGTGCCGTGTCGAGGACGATCCGGCGCAAGCGGTCGACCTCGCGGGCCGGCGCCCCGGCCTTGGTGGCGTCGAGTTGGGCGGCTTGGGCCGGATCGGCGCCGAGACGGAACAGCGCTTCGTAGGTGGTCTGGCCGGCGAGCAGGCCCGTCAGGCGCTCGTGGCCGGGCAGGTCGATGCGGCCGGCGCCGATGATGGCCGAGGCAGCGGCCCGCTCCTGGCCGGCGAGTTCTTTCAGGGACAGGAACGCGGAATAGGCCGAGACCCGGGCCGCGAGGTCCGCGCTGGACGCGACTTGGGACATCTCCCGCACGAGGTCGAGGGCCTGAGCGATCACGCCCGAATACAGGGCCATGTTCTGCGCCGGGGTCCGGGCGAGGTCGTCGACGGCCTTCCGGTGGGCGGCGATGCCGGCGAGCCCGTCCGCCAGGGTGGCCTGCCGGCGCGCCATGCCCGCGCCGAACGCCTCCGCGCCGGCCACAATGTCAAGCGCGCGACGGCTGTCATCCGTGCGCAGGCGCTGGGCGTCGAGTTCGGCCCGGAACTGGGTGCCTTTCGAGCCCAGGAACAGGCTGGAGGCCCCGCGCTCGCGTTGGGCCTCGTGCACGAAGGCGCTGACCCGCCCGGCGAACCCGACGAGGTCTTGGACCTGCGCCATGCGGGCGCGCTCCTCGATCCGCTCGACGATGGTGAGGCCGGCCACCACCGCAAAGGCAAAGCAGGGGGCGAGCGCGACTAGGAGGATGCGGACGCGGAGGGAGGAGAAAAATCCGGCGGACATGGTTGCGAGCCTGAAAACACGAGGGCGTGATCGTTGTCCGTGTTCAGCCGTAAAGTTTTTCTTGCCGGCACAACCTTTGGTGTTTTTTGCAGCAGTCTGCTCGTTTGGAGGCAGACTTTTCAGCACGGAATCGTACACGCGAAGACTTTCACATTGTTCGCGATCATCTTGCGGATAACCGCGCGTCGCCCGCGCTGGCTGCTGCCCGAAGGCCTGGTCTTTACCCGCACCGCCTCGGCCGGTCCGTCGCGGAGATGCAGGGGGATGGATGCGCCGCCCTCGCGCGTCGCCCGAGCCCGCCGTCCGCGCGGAGTTGAGCCTGTACGCTTTTTGTTCTAGCTGATGGCGGATATGCGTGGCGCGTGCCTTGCCGCTTGGGGGCTCGCGCCCGACATGGCGCTCGGGAGGAGACGGGAGAGCCCTGCCCCGCCCGGGCTCGCGACCTTCCGAAGAGACACCATGGCCAAAGCCAAAGCCGCCGCCAAACAATCCCAAGCCGAGGCCGAGCGGGTCGAGGCAAAGATCGAGGCCCTGTTCGACGGCGCGCGCGATCAGCGGGTCATCTCGGTGCGCGGCGCCCGCGAGCACAACCTCAAGAACATCGATCTGACGATCCCGCGCGACCGCCTGGTGGTGTTCACCGGCCTGTCGGGCTCGGGCAAGTCGTCGCTGGCCTTCGACACGATCTACGCGGAGGGGCAGCGCCGCTACGTCGAATCGCTCTCGGCCTATGCGCGCCAGTTCCTCGAGATGATGTCGAAGCCCGATGTCGACCAGATCGACGGGCTCTCGCCGGCGATCTCCATCGAGCAGAAGACCACTTCGAAGAATCCGCGCTCCACGGTCGGCACCGTGACGGAGATCTACGACTACATGCGCCTGCTCTGGGCGCGGGTCGGCATTCCCTACTCCCCCGCCACCGGCCTGCCCATCGAGAGCCAGACGGTCAGCCAGATGGTGGACCGGGTGCTGGCCTTGCCGGAGAAGAGCCGCCTCTACCTGCTGGCGCCGGTGATTCGTGGCCGCAAGGGCGAGTACCGCAAGGAGATCGCCGAGTTCCAGAAGAAGGGCTTCCAGCGCCTGCGCGTCGACGGTGAGTACTATCCCATCGACGATGTGCCGAAGCTCGACAAGAAGCTGAAGCACGACATCGACGTGGTGGTGGACCGGATCGTGGTGCGGGCCGACATCGCGGCGCGGCTCGCCGACTCCTTCGAGACCGCCCTGGAACTCGCCGACGGTATCGCGGTGATCGAGTTCGCCGACGCGGCCGAGGGCGAGGCCCCGCGCGAGCCCGTCACCTTCTCGTCGCGCTTCGCCTGCCCCGTCTCCGGCTTCACCATCGCGGAGATCGAGCCGCGGCTGTTCTCGTTCAACAATCCCTTCGGCGCCTGCCCGACCTGCGGCGGCATCGGCCACGAGATGCGGATCGACCCCGAACTCGTCATCTCGGATGCCAAGCTCAGCCTGAAGCGTGGCGCCGTCGGCCCCTGGGCGAAGTCGACCTCCCCCTATTACGGGCAGACCCTCGACGCGCTGGCCCGGCACTACGGCTTCAAGACCACGGTCGCCTGGGGCGACCTGCCGGCACGCGCCCGCGAGGTGGTCCTGTACGGCACCGGACCCGAATCGGTGCGCTTCGCCTACGACGACGGCATGCGGGCCTACGAGGTCAACAAGCCCTTCGAGGGCGTGATCCCCAACCTGGAGCGCCGCTACAAAGAGACCGAAAGCGACACCTCCCGCGAGGAGATCGCGCGCTTCATGAGCGAGACGCCCTGCGCCACCTGCGGCGGCAAGCGCCTGAAGCTCGAAGCCCTCTCGGTGAAGGTCGCCATGGCGGATGTGGGCACCGTGACCGCCCTGTCGGTGCGCGACGCCCATGCCTGGTTCTCGGATCTGCCGGGCAAGCTCACCGACAAGCAGAACGAGATCGCCTTCCGGATCCTCAAGGAGATCCGCGACCGGCTCACCTTCCTGATCGATGTCGGCCTCGAGTACCTGACCCTGGCGCGCGGCTCCGGCTCGCTCTCCGGCGGCGAGAGCCAGCGCATCCGCCTCGCCTCGCAGATCGGCTCCGGCCTTACCGGCGTGCTCTACGTCCTCGACGAACCGTCCATCGGCCTGCACCAGCGCGACAACGAGCGCCTGCTCGGCACGCTGAAGCGCCTGCGCGACCTCGGCAACTCGGTCATCGTCGTCGAGCACGACGAGGACGCGATCCTGCAGGCCGACTACGTCGTCGATGTCGGCCCCGGCGCCGGCATCCATGGCGGCCGCATCATCGCGCAGGGCACGCCCGAGGAGGTCCTGAAGAACCCGGCCTCGCTCACCGCCAAGTACCTCACCGGCGAACTCAGCGTGCGGGTGCCCACCGGGCGGCGCAAGGGCAAGGCGGGCAAGCTCAGCCTGATCGGCGCCCGCGGCAACAATCTGAAGAACGTCTCGGTCGACATCCCGCTCGGCACCTTCACCTGCATCTCGGGTGTCTCCGGCGGCGGCAAGTCCACCCTGATCATCGACACGCTCTACAAGGCCGTGGCGAAATCCCTCAACGGGGCCCTGGAGCATCCGGCGCCCTTCGAGCGACTCGACGGGTTGGAACACCTCGACAAGGTCATCGACATCGACCAGTCGCCCATCGGCCGCACCCCGCGCTCGAATCCAGCGACCTATACGGGTGCCTTCACGCCGATCCGCGACTGGTTCGCGGGCCTGCCGGAGGCCAAGGCCCGCGGCTATCAGGCCGGGCGCTTCTCCTTCAACGTCCGGGGCGGGCGCTGCGAGGCCTGCTCGGGCGACGGCGTCATCAAGATCGAGATGCACTTCCTGCCGGACGTCTACGTCACCTGCGACGTCTGCAAGGGGCGCCGCTACGACCGCGAGACCCTGGAGGTGAAGTACCGCGACCGGTCCATCGCCGACGTGCTCGACATGACCGTCGAGGAGGCCGCCGACCTGTTCAAGGCGGTGCCCACCATCCGGGAGAAGATGGAGACTCTGGCCCGGGTCGGCCTCGGCTACGTCAAGGTCGGGCAGCAGGCCACCACCCTCTCGGGTGGCGAGGCCCAGCGGGTGAAGCTCTCGAAGGAGCTGTCGAAGCGGGCCACGGGCCGCACGCTCTACATCCTCGACGAGCCGACCACCGGCCTGCACTTCCACGACGTCGCCAAGCTCATGGAGGTGCTCCACGAACTCGTGGACCAGGGCAACACCGTCGTGGTGATCGAGCACAACCTCGAGGTCATCAAGACCGCCGATTGGGTCATCGACATGGGCCCCGAGGGCGGCGACGGCGGCGGCGTGGTGGTGGCGCAGGGAACGCCCGAGCAGATCGCCAAGTCCCGCGCGAGCCATACGGGACGCTTCCTGCGGGATGTCCTCGCCCGGCGGCCGGCCCCCGCCCCTGCCCCCGCCAAGGGACGCGCGGCCGCCGAATAGGCGGCCGCTCCCACTTGAAGGGTGCGCGATTCGCGGAGCGAACCGCGCCCGATCCGTTCCATCTCTCGCCGGAACCGGCCTCGCACCGCCGAAACACGCGTTGGCACCGCACGCCGGTGCGCAATCGCAGCCCCGAGTTTGCCGGATGTTCCCGGCTTGGCCGGCGCGTGCCAACAGCTTGAGCATTCAGCGGTATCCTGCCGGCCTGCCGGCCGAAAGACGCCTCAAGAACGCAAAAAGCCTGCTCAAATAGTTAACAAATCCCTACGCTGCACCGCGGCGGAATTGCGGCTTTTGCGCAACGGTTCGATCCGAACTGCCCCGTTTCCAAGCATTCCGCTGTCCTTCCGCCGCGTCCTGTAGAATAGTTCTCGTCGTTGAGACTTGAGAACGCGCCGCAAGGGGGGCCGCCGGATCGACTGCAAACAAGCCGCATCAAAGCGGCGTATCGGCAGGAAGATTCGGATGGCTGCGTGGCGGACCTGAAATCCTTGGGAAGGAAGAAGATAATGACGAAGAACTGGCTCGCCGCAGGCGCGCTCGCGCTGACCGTTGGCATGACCGCCACGGCTTCCTACGCGCAGACCACGACCGTTCCGGGTGAGCAGGTCGGTCTCGCCACCGGCGCTCCGCTGCCCGAGGGCATCTACGCGCTGAACACGTTCCTCTACCGCAGCAACGAGAACGTCGCTCCGGGTTCGGTCGACGTCGCCGTCAACATCCCGGTGCTGGTCTGGTCGACCCCGCTGGTTCCGCTCGGCGGCCGCATCGAGCTGCTCGTCGCTCCCCCGACCGTCTTCGCCTTCGGCAAGAACGGCGGCCCGAACGGTTCGCGTGATCTGTCGATCAACGTCGGCACCTTCGTGGGCGGCATCTGGGCCTTCGATCTCGGCAACAACTTCGGCGTCAGCTTGCTCGGCGGTGTCTACCTCAACGAGCTCAATGCCGGTCGCGGCGTTCTCGTGAACAACGCCGGCACCACCTTCGCCACCCCGGTCCTGGGCCAGCTCGCCTCGAACACCTACCGCATGGGCGTCGCCGCCAGCTACACCGGCGACGGCTGGAACCTGACGGCCAACCTGACCGCCAACATCTACGACTCGCCGGCCAGCTTCGGCGGCGGCGTCCCCGGCGTCAACGTCGCGTTCCCGACCACCCGTGGTCCGTTCCTCATCTCCGACTCGCTCAACCTCGACCTGACCGCGACCAAGAAGTTCGGCAAGTTCGAGATCGGCGCCATCGGTTACGGCACCTACAACTTCGACGTCAGCCAGTTCAGCCTCGCTGCCGGCAACCGCGGCAACTTCTCGGTCGGTGGTCTCATCGGCTACGACTTCGGACCCGTCACCGCCCAGGCTTGGGTTGCCACGACCGTCGTGAACGCCGTGCGCCGCGCCGACACGGTCGAGGGCTGGTTCCGCCTGATCGTTCCGCTGTACTCGCCGACCCCGGTCGCCGCTGCTCCGGCCCCGATCGTCCGCAAGTACTGAGATCGGCTGGCCGGGGCTTGTGCCCCGGTCATTCCGTGACGTCTCCTCTGACAACCGCCGGATCCTTAGGGTCCGGCGGTTTTCGCGTTTCAAGCGACACACATCGGCGTGATCTTGGTCCGAGGCGCGCGACGGGCTGAAACTTTTCGCGCGAACGCCCCGTAGAGCGCCTCAGTCACCCCGCACGAGGGAACGACGAAGAGGAACATGCTCATGATGAAGATTACCCACCGCGCCCTGGCCTCGGCCGCCCTCGCCTTCGCGCTCGGCGCCGCCCTGCCGGCCGCAGCCCTCGCCAAGAACCCGATGGTCGGCGGCGCACCGATGTACGCCTCGAAGACCATCGTGGAGAACGCGGTCAACTCGAAGGATCACACCACGCTGGTCGCCGCCGTGAAGGCCGCCGGCCTCGTCGACACCCTGTCGAGCCCCGGCCCCTTCACGGTGTTCGCACCGACCAACGCGGCCTTCGCCAAGCTGCCGGCCGGCACCGTCGAGACCCTGGTGAAGCCCGAGAACAAGGCGACGCTGACGAAGATCCTGACCTATCACGTGGTTCCCGGCACCTACACGGCCAAGGACCTGATGAAGCTCGCCAAGGACGGCGGCGGCGAAGCGCAGCTGAAGACGGTCGAGGGCGAGCCGCTGATCGTTCAGACCAAGGGCAAGAAGGTCTACGTGACCGACGCCAAGGGCAGCACCGCCACCGTCACCACCGCCAACGTGATGCAGTCGAACGGCGTCATCCACGTCATCAACGGCGTGCTCCAGCCCTGATCCCACCGAACCGACCTGTCGCCTGACGGGAAGCGCCCGCGATCCTTTCGGATCGCGGGCGCAACGCGTTCAGGGCCGAAGGGGAAACGCGTTCGTCAGCCGACGCGGTTGAGCCGCCGCGCGCCCGCGAAGCGGTTGAGGAAGCGCAGCTCCTTCTCGGGGGCGATGCGGATGGCGAGATGCATGGTCCCCCCCTCCTCTTCGCGCCGGTCGAGCACCTCCGCGTTCTCGTAGAGCCAATGCAGGGCTGCCCCGTCCTCGGGCGGCAGGATGACCGCGAAGGTGGAGCGCTGCCGGGCGATCCGCGCCTCGATCCGGGCGGTGAGGACGCCGAGGCCCTCCCCCGTGACCGCCGAGACCAGGACCGGGGCGTCGCTGTCCCGGTCGTTGCGCCCGTGCCCGCTGAGGTTCAGCAGGCGGATGCGCTCATCCTCTTCAAGGAGATCGGCCTTGTTCCAGACCTCGATGATGCGTGCCGCCGAGGTTTCGATCCCGAGTTCGCGCAGCACCGATCCGACATCCTCGGCCTGGGCCGCGCTGTCCACGTGGGCGACGTCGCGTACGTGCAGCAGGATGTCGGCGTGGATCACGTCCTCCAGAGTGGCCCGGAAGGCCGCGATCAGGGAGGTCGGCAGCTCGGAGATGAAGCCCACCGTGTCCGAGAGGATCACGGTCTCGCCATGCGGCAGCTTGGTGGCGCGGGCGGTCGGATCGAGGGTGGCGAACAGCATGTCCTGCGCCATCACCTGGGCCTTGGTCAGGGTGTTGAACAGCGTCGACTTGCCCGCGTTCGTGTAGCCGACCAGGGCCACGATCGGGTACGGCACCCGCGCTCGGCTCTGGCGGTGCAGGCCGCGCGTGCGCGTGACGTTGTCGAGCTCGCGCTCAATCTTGGTCATACGCTCCTGGATCATGCGCCGGTCGGCCTCGATCTGGGTCTCGCCGGGGCCACCGAGGAAGCCGAAGCCGCCGCGCTGGCGCTCCAGGTGGGTCCATGACCGCACGAGGCGACTCTTCTGGTAGGCAAGGTGCGCGTGCTCGACCTGGAGGGTGCCCTCGCGGGTCGATGCGCGACGCCCGAAAATCTCGAGGATCAGGCCGGTGCGGTCGATGACCTTGCAGCCGAAGGCCTTCTCGAGGTTGCGCTGCTGCACGGGCGAAAGCGCGCAATCCATCACCACGAGACCGATCTCGCGAGCGCGAATCACACCGGCCAGTTCCTCCACCCGACCCTTGCCCAGGTAGGTGGAGGGGCGGATGCGCTGCACCGGCGCCACGATGGCCTCGACCACATCGAGCTCGATGGCGGCGGCGAGGCCGGCGGCCTCATCGAGCCGCGCCTCGGTGGAGCGCAGGGCTTCGGGGCTGCCGCTCGGGTTGCCCCGGGCCGCCACCGCGGCGCGCCCGAGATAGGGGCCGACGACGAGGGTGTGGGTTGCCGCCGCGATGTCGCCTTCGGGGGCGGCCATCGCTTGGAGCCGGGCTTCGCCGGCCGTCATCGGTTCAGTCATGTAGGTTTTCGTTCGACCCTGTCCTGTGTGTCTTCAGGACAATGGGCGCTTGCCGGCCCGAGACAAGGGCGCGGCAAACCTTATCCGATCGGACGCGGCCGCTTTCGGGCGATCTCAAGCCTTGTCGGGCGTGGTCTCGTCGGGCTCGAAGAGCTGGACCGGGTGGCCCGGCATGATCGTCGAGATCGCATGCTTGTAGACCAGCTGCGAGTGTCCATCCCGGCGCAGTAGCACGCAGAAGTTGTCGAACCAGGTCACCACCCCCTGCAGCTTGACGCCGTTCACGAGGAAGATGGTCAACGGTATCTTGTTCTTGCGAACATGGTTCAGGAACGTGTCCTGGAGGTTCTGCGCGCGCTCGCCCGCCATTTTCTTCTTATCCTTGCTTCACGCTGCTGCCCGCCGCACCGGACGGGTTCTCTTCTATTGGTGTCATGACCCGGTGCGAAACGCCAGGATCTCGCTGAAGGTCCCCGGCATTACACGTGTATTGCGGGCGCGATGCAAGTGCATCGTCGCGCGATCCTCAGGGGCCGATGCCCAGGGACTTGAGTTTCCGGTGGAGCGCGGAGCGTTCCATGCCGATGAATTCCGCAGTGCGCGAGATGTTGCCGGAGAAGCGCGCGATCTGCGCCACGAGGTACTCGCGCTCGAAGATCTCGCGGGCCTCGCGCAGAGCGAGGCTCATCAGCTTCTCGCCGCCCGATCCGTTCGGCGTGGTCGGCACCAGGGCGCCGATCTCCGTGGGCAGCATCTCGGAGGTCACCTCCTGATCCGGGTCGGTGTGGGTCAGGATCATCAGGCGCTCGACGTTGTTGCGCAGCTGGCGGACGTTGCCGGGCCAGTCGTGCGACTGCAGCACCGCCATGGCGTCCTCGGCAATGCGCCGGCGTGGCAGGCCGGTGGCCCCCGAGATCTGCTCCATGAAGAAGGTGATGAGTTCCGGCACGTCCTCGCGCCGCTCGGAGAGGGCAGGCACGCGGATCGGCACCACGGAGAGCCGGTGGAACAGGTCCTCGCGGAATCGGCCCGCGGCGATTTCCTCAGCGAGATCCCGTGAGGACGACGAGATGATGCGGACGTCCACGTGCACCCGCGCGGTGCCGCCGACGCGCTGGAAGTTCTGGTCGACGAGGACGCGCAGGATGCGGTTCTGCGTCTCGCGCGGCATGTCGGCGACCTCGTCGATATAGAGCGAGCCGCCATGCGCCTCTTCGAGGGCGCCGACCCGGCGCGCCCGGCCCTCGCCGGCCTCGACGCCGAACAGCTCCGCCTCCATCGTGTCGGGCGTGATCGTGGCCGCGTTGATGACCACGAACGGGCCGCTGGCCCGGGTCGACATCGCGTGCAGGGTCCGCGCCGAGAGCTCCTTGCCGGAGCCCGGCGCGCCGAGGATCATCACGCGCGCATTGGTGGGCGCTACGCGCTCCACGGTCTGGCGCAGCTGGTTGACCACCACGGAGGCGCCGACGA
Source organism: Methylobacterium goesingense (assembly GCF_022179225.1). Lineage (GTDB taxonomy): Bacteria > Pseudomonadota > Alphaproteobacteria > Rhizobiales > Beijerinckiaceae > Methylobacterium > Methylobacterium goesingense. The sequence goes on along the minus strand of NZ_BPQL01000006.1, from coordinate 6,217 downwards.
GGCGGCTCGCCTGGCCGGAGCGGGCCTTGAGGTCACGCACCTCGCGCTTGAGGCGCGAGGCCTCCAGCGCCCGCTCGGCCACCAGGATCAGACGGTCGGCCTTGAACGGCTTTTCGATGAAGTCGTAGGCGCCGGCCTTGATCGCCGCCACGGCGGTCTCGATGTTGCCGTGGCCCGAGATCATCACCACGGGCAGGTCCGGATGCCCGGCCTTGATCTGGTCGAGCACCTGCAGGCCGTCGAGACGCGAGCCCTGAAGCCAGATGTCGAGGAAGACGAGGTGGGGCCGGCGCGACTCGATCGCCGCCAGCGCCTCGTCGGAGCCCCCGGCGGTCCGGGTGCGATGGCCCTCGTCGTCGAGGATGCCGGCCACGAGGTCGCGGATGTCGGCCTCGTCGTCGACGATCAGGATATCGGCGCTCATGACTGAATCTCCGCGATGGGGGGAGCCGTGCGCGCGGCGCCCTTCTCGTCCTGCACGGAGGGTCGGCCCTCCGGCGTCGTTGGGGTGGCAGTATCACGGCTCGGGTCGCCGGGTGCCTCGCGAGGCACCCGCATCCGCACCCGCCCGCCCCGGCCTTCCGGATTGTCGTTCAATTCGATCCCGCCGCCATGCTCTTCGAGGACCTTGCTGACGATGGCCAGCCCTAGCCCCGTCCCGCCCTCGCGGGTGGTCATGTAGGGCTCAAGCAGCCGCTGGCGCCCCTCCGCGGGAAATCCCTTTCCGTTATCCGTCACCTCGATGACGGCGAAGCCCTCCTCGAGGACGAGGCACACGTCGACGCGGCCCTTGCCGCCGGGGGCGGTCGCGAGATCAGCCTCCGGCACGGCCTGCACCGCCTCGACGGCGTTCTTCAGGATATTGGTGATCGCCTGCGAGAGCAGGCGGATGTCGAAGGCCGCCACCACACGCTCGCCGCTCGCCTCCGCGAAGGAGAAGTCCAGGTCGGGATGCGCCACCCGCATCATGAATAGGTTCTGGCGGGCGATCTCGCTGAGGTCGTTCTGCGCGATGGCAGGCTTGGGCATCCGCGCGAAGGACGAGAACTCGTCCACCATGCGCTTGATCTCGTCGACCTGACGCACGATCGTGGCCGTGCACTGGTCGAACACATCCTTGTCGGTGGTGATGACCTTGCCGTACTTGCGCCGGATGCGCTCGGCCGAGAGCTGGATCGGGGTCAGCGGATTCTTGATCTCGTGGGCAATCCGGCGCGCCACATCCGCCCAGGCCGAGGTGCGCTGGGCCGAGACGAGGTCGGTGATATCGTCCAGGGTGACGACGAAGCCGCGGGCGCCGCCTTGCGCCTGCTCGCTCGTCACCCGCACCGTCACCGTGCGCTCGCGCCCGTCGCGGGTGAGCTGGATCTGCTGCTGCATGGCGCGCAGGCGCGTCTCCGCCCCGTCGGGGAACAGCGCCTCGAGCTCCGGCACCACCTGCGTCAGGGGCTTGCCGACGATCGCCTCGGCGGAGAGGCCCAGGGTGCGTTCCACCGACGGGTTGGCGATGGTGACGAGGCCGGCGGAATCGACGCCCATCACCCCCGGTGAGACGCCCGATAGGACGGCTTCGGTGAAGCGGCGCCTGCGGTCGATGAGGTCGCTGGCCGCCGTCAGCCCGTCGTGCTGGCGGCGCAGCTCCTGCGTCATCTTGTTGAAGCTCTCGGAGAGATGGGCGAGGTCGCCGTCGCTCTTCCGGGCCGGGACCTGGGCGTAGAAGTTGCCCGAGGCGACCTGGTCGGCCGCGTTGATCAGGCGCCGGATCGGCGCGACGAAGCGGTTGGCGAAGTTCAGGCCGAACCACACCGCCGACAGGAGCGCGATGAGGGCGATCAGCACGAAGACCGAAGCGAAGCTGATCTGGATCGAGCGCTTCAAGGAATCGTAGGTGAGGTACTCGGCCGCCGCTGCGCGGGATACGCCCGGAAACTCCACGGCGAGCTGGCTCACTTCCCGCTGCACCAGCAGGACCGCGCCGTCATAGGCCGGCATGCGCAGGAGCGCGGCGAAGATCCGCCCCTCGCTCGGCACGAGGCAAATCGGATCGCTCGATTTCGCCGCGTCCTCGAAGGCTGCGGCCGAGGGAAGGCGCCGCTCCTTCAGCAGGTCGATCTTGGCCCGGGCCACCACCTCGGTCGGCCCGCGCATGATCTCGGCCACCGGCAGGCCCAAAGCCGTGGCCCGCGTGGTCAGGAAACTCTCGAACCAGGTCCGGTTGACGTCGAAGTTCGGTCGCGCCCGGGTGAGGTCGTCCGTGAGGATGCGGATCTCGCGCGCCAGGCTCTGGCACTGGTTCTCCTGATAGGCGTCGGCGACCTCGACGGATTTCAGCACCACGTCGCGCACCCGGTCGGTGAAGCCCAGCGACAGGCCCCGGTCGATCGTCACCGCCGCCACCACGGCGAGAAGCACCGTGGGCAGGATGGCGATGAGGCTGAACAGGCCGACGATGCGGGTGTGCAGCCGCGCCACCGCGGCGTTGGTGCGCCGGGCGTAGAGGAAGACCCGCGCCTCCCAGGCGATGATCACCACGAGGCCGAGGACGAGGAAGACGTTGATCCCCAGCAGCGTCAGCCCGATGGTCGGCGTCGGCGTCACCCGGATCACGCCCGCCAGGATCAGGAAGGTGGCGATGGCCGAGACCAGGGCGGTGACGACCACCAGCGCTCCGACGAGGCCGGGGCCGCGCGGTGGCGGCCGCACGATCGCGGTCAGGTGGTCCGGGCCGTCGCTCGCCTCGGGGGCGGCGTCGGTGGGGCCTGAACCCTCCGCGGAGGGGCCCGAAGTGCTGCCCAAAGTGCTGGAAGATCGAAGCCACGGCATGGCTGATGCGTCGCCACAACAGTGTGGCGAAATTAATACGAATCGGCCATGCGGCTGCGTAGGAACCACTTAGATTCCCGGCCTCCCGGCGGGGGATTCCAGCTTCCCAGTGGGGGATTTCAGGCCTCCTGACGGGGGATTTCAGGCCTCCTGACGGGGGATTACAGCCTCCCGGCGGGGTGACGGAGCCCTCGACGCGGCGGCGAACCACAGGATGCATGCGCCTCGGGTCGATCGACGGCCCGTGAAAATACATTATCCTTCAATCTCTCCTCACACCGAGTTCATCATGTCAGACACGCCCGTCTTCGCCTCGGCCGCCGTCGCGGCGCCCCATCGCCTCGCGGCCCAGGCCGGGCAGCACGTCCTGGCGCAGGGGGGCAATGCCATCGAGGCGATGACCGCCATGGCCGCCACCATCGCGGTGGTCTACCCGCACATGAACGGCATCGGCGGCGACGGCTTCTGGCTGGTGCGCGAGCGCGGCGGGCGGGTGCGGGGTATCGAGGCCTGCGGCCCGGCCGGCCGGAACGCCACGATCCAGCGCTACCGGGCGCAGGGCTACGAGGTGCTGCCGTCGCGCGGGCCCGATGCGGCGCTGACCGTGGCGGGGGCCATCGGCGGCTGGCGCCTCGCCCTCGACCTCGCCAAGGCCCTCGGCGGACGCCTGCCCCTCGAGACCCTGCTCGCCGACGCGATCCGCCACGCCCGCGACGGCGTCGCGGTCTCGCCCTCGGAGGCGCGCTACGTCCCGAAGGAGCTCGACACGCTGCATGACCAGCCGCACTTCGCCGAGACCTTCCTCGACGGCGGCAAGCCCTTCGCGGCCGGCGCGATCCGCAAGCTGCCGGCGTTGGCCGCCACCCTGGAGCAGCTGGCCCATGCGGGCCTCGACGACTTCTACAAGGGCGATCTCGGCCGCGAGATCGCCGCCGACCTCGACCGGCTCGGAACGCCGGTGACCCGGGCCGATCTCGAAGCCTACGCGCCCCGCGAGCGCGCGCCGCTGTCGATCCGCCGCCGCGACGCGACGCTCTACAACTTCCCGCCGCCAACCCAAGGCATCGCAGCGCTTCTGATCCTCGGCATCTTCGACCGCCTGCGGATCGCCCGGCCCGAGACCACCGCGCATTACCACGGGCTCATCGAGGCGACGAAGCGCGCCTTCGCGATCCGAGACCGGATCGTCACCGACTACGACCGGCTGGCGGTCGACCCCGCGAGCTTCCTGACGCCGGAGAACCTGGACCGCGAGGCGGCGCAGATCGACATGCGCCGGGCCGCCAGCGTGCCCCTGCGCAATCCCGGCGAGGGCGACACGGTCTGGATGGGCGCCATCGACCGCGACGGCCTCGCGGTGTCCTACATCCAGTCGATCTACTGGGAATACGGCTCCGGCGTTGTCCTGCCGAAGACCGGCATCCACTGGCAGAACCGCGGCACTTCGTTCTCCCTCGACGCCAAGGCGGTGAATCCGCTGGAGCCCGGTCGCCGACCGTTCCATACCCTGATCCCGGCGCTCGCCTGCTTCGACGACGGCCGGGTGATGTCCTACGGCAGCATGGGCGGCGACGGGCAGCCGCAATTCCAGTCGCAGATCTTCGCCCGCTACGCCGATTACGGAATGAGCCCGGCCGCCGCCGTCGATGCCCCGCGCCTCCTCTACGGGCGGACCTGGGGCGCCGAGTCCCTCACGGTGAAGGTGGAGGACCGTTTCGACCCCGCCTGCATCGCCGAACTGCGCAGCCTCGGTCACGCGATCGAGGAACTCGGCGGCGCCTACATCGACTCCCTCGGCCATGCCGGCATGCTGATCCGCGATCCCCGCAACGGCTCGGTCGCGGCGGTGCACGATCCGCGCTCGGACGGAGGCGCGGAGGGACTTTAGTCTCTCGCATCGTTCGCTCTAGACGTGCGCTCACGAAGCGCGCCGATGTCCTGGCATCTTCCTTGCGACGCTCGCTCGTCGCAAGGAGCGTATTATGGATACATCCCTCTCTCGCCAGCGCTGGATCCAACTCGGCCTGGGCCTACTCGCCATGATGGCGATCTCCAGCCCGCAATACGTCTGGACGCTCTTTACCAAGCCGCTGATCGCCACGACCGGCGCGACGCTGCCGCAGATCCAGTGGACCTTCACGATCCTGATCGTGCTGCAGACCTTCTTCTCGCCGGTGCAGGGCTACCTCATCGACCGGTTCAGCCCCAAGCTGATGATCGCGCTGGGTGCCGCCCTCTCGGGGCTCGGCTGGGTCCTGGCAGCCCGGGTCGACACGCTGCTCGGCGTCTACGCCACCTACGGCCTGTTCTGCGGCCTCGGCACCGGCATCGTCTATGTCGGCATCGTCGGTCTGATGGTGAAGTGGTTTCCCGACCGGCGCGGCTTCGCCGTGGGCGTGGTCGCCGCCGGCTACGGCATGGGCGCCATGCTGAGCACCTTCCCCATCAGCGACATGCTCACCGCCTCCGGCTACCGCCACACGCTGACGGTGTTCGGCATCGTGCTCGGGGCCATCGGTGCCCTGGCGGCTCTCGGCCTGCGCGCGCCGCGTGCCGGCGAAGTGCTGCCGGCGCCCGCCGTGAACCTCTCGACCTGCGTCCACGACACGGCCCCGAAGGCGATGCTGCGGACCCCGCTGTTCTGGCTGATGTTCGCCATGATGACGATGATGTCGACGGGCGGCCTGATGGTGGTGGCCAACTTCGCCTCCTTCGCTCGCGACTTCGGGGTCGCCGACGCGATCATCTTCGGCTTCGTGGCCCTGCCCTTCGCGCTGACCTTCGACCGCATCACCAACGGCCTGACCCGTCCGTTCTTCGGCTGGGTCTCGGACAAGATCGGGCGCGAGAACACGATGGGCATCGCCTTCGCGGCGGAGGCGGTCGCCATCGCCCTGCTCCTCGTGTTCCGCGAGAATGCCTACGCCTTCGCACTCCTCTCCGGCGTGGTGTTCTTTGCCTGGGGTGAGATCTTCTCGCTGTTCCCGTCGATCCTCACCGACACCTTCGGCACGAAGCACGCCACGACGAATTACGGCTTCCTCTACATGGCTCAGGGCATCGGCTCGTTGTTCGGCGGCCCGATCGCGGCCTGGATCTACGCCGTGCAGGGTTCGTGGCTGCCGGTCTTCGCGATCATCATCACCCTCGACGTGCTGACCGCGATCCTCGCCTACTTCGTGCTGAAGCCGATGCGCCGGCGCTGGCTCGACGGCGGCACGGCCCCGGTCCGCGTGGGCGAGCCCGCCCTGGCCTGATCCTTCGCCGCAGCAAGTGCTCCGAAGCGCGGACGGGGAGACCCGTCCGCGCTTCACTTTGTGGTCCATCAGGTCTTGGACGTCAGGCCGCCGCGACACTGCGCGGGTGGCGCTCCGTCTGCGGTGAGTTCACCGCG
>NZ_BPQL01000005.1 GCF_022179225.1 Methylobacterium goesingense | reverse complement strand
ATCAGGCGCAGGCGCTCGGGATCGGAATAGCGCACCAGCAGGTCGCGCTTGAACCGGCCGATGCCGTACTCGGCGCTGAAGCTGCCCCCGAGTCCGATCGCGGCGGCGTAGAGTTCATGGGCGAAGCCGGCCTCGACCGCGCGGGTGAAGTCGAGGCGATCCCGGCCGGCCGGCACCACGAGGTTGTAGTGCAGGTTGCCGTCCCCGACATGGCCGTAGACGGAGAGGCGCACTCCCGGCATCCGCTCCGCCAGGAGCGCGGCACCCCGGTTGAGGAAATCCGTCAGGCGCGAGACCGGCAGGGCGATATCGTGCTTCACCGAGCCGCCGGCATGCTTCTCCCCCTCGGGGATCGTCTCGCGTACCGCCCAGAAGGCCCGGCGCTGCGCCTCCGACTGGGCCAGCACCGCGTCCTCCACCCAGCCGCGCTCCATCAGCATCTCTAGGCAGCCCATCAGCACGTCGTCGAGGGGGATACGCTCCGAGGAGGCGGTGAGTTCGAGGAGCACGGCGCCGCCGGGGCCCGCCTTCAAGCCGGTCTCGGCGCCGCGCATCTCGGCCACGAGACCGAGGGAGGAGGCCGAGATCAGCTCGAAGGTCGAGGCGAGGTCGGAGGTCTCCCGGCGCACCAGGGCGGCCATCTCGGGGATCGGCGCGTCCTCCGCGAGTTCGAGCCAAGCCGTCGCCCGCTGCCCCTGCGCCGGCCAGAGCTTGAGCACCACGCCCGTGATGATGCCCAGCGTCCCTTCCGCGCCGATGAAGAGCTGCTTGAGGTCGTAGCCGACGTTATTCTTGCGCAGGGTCCGCATGTCGGAGAACAGCGTTCCGTCCGGCAGCACCACTTCGAGGCCGAGCACGAGGTCGCGGGCCATGCCGTAGCGCAGCACCTGCAGGCCGCCCGCATTGGTGCCGAGGTTGCCGCCGAGGCGGCAGCTTCCCTCCGCCCCGAGGCTCAAGGGCAGGAACAGGCCCTCGGCGTCCGCCGCCCGCTGCGCATCCGCCAGGATGCACCCTGCGTCGCAGGCCAGGGTGAAGTTCAGGGGGTCGACGGCGCGGATCCCCGTCATCCGCTCCAGACTGACGACGAGTTGGCGCCGGCCGGGCTCCGGCGTCGCCCCGCCGACATAGCCCGTGTTGCCGCCCTGAGGCACGAGACCGAAGCCGTGGCGGCGGGCGAGCCGCACGAGTTCCTGAACCTCTTCGACGCTGCGCGGGCGCAGCACCGCCGGGGTCTCGCCCTGCATCAGGTCGCGCTGGTCGCGGGTGTAGCGCGCCGTCATCGCGGGATCGGCGAGGACCCCGCTCTCCCCGAGGAGGTCCCGGAACGGGGCGAGGTCGTGCGGGTCCGGCGCGGTATCCGTCATGGTTCGGGGCTCTTCAGGTGTTGGCCGGAGCGGTCCGGCCGTCGGGGAGCGACCATGTCGCGCCGGACCGGCCAAAGGAAGTCCCGGCCTTGCGATCCCCGACCGCCTGTCAGGCCCGCCCGGCCAGCAATCCCGGCACGGCGCCCAGAAGATCGCGCGTGTAGGCATGCTCGGGTGCGCGGAACAGCTCGGCGGTTGGCCGCATCTCGACGATGCTGCCGCGATGCATCACGGCGATGCGATCGCAGATCTTGGCGGCCACGCGCAGGTCGTGGGTGATGAACAGCATCGCGAGGTTCAGGCGCTGCTTGAGGTCTTCCAGGAGGTCGAGCACCTGGGCCTGGACCGAGACGTCGAGGGCCGAGACCGCCTCGTCGGCCACGAGCACGTCGGGCTCCATGGCCAGCGCCCTGGCGATGCCGATGCGCTGGCGCTGGCCGCCCGAGAAGGCGTTGGGGTAGCGCTCGGCGGCGCTCGGGGAGAGGCCCACGAGGTCGAGGAGTTCGCGGGCCCGGGCGCGGGCCTCGTGGCGGGGCGTGCCGTGCGCGATCGGACCGGCGGTGATGATCTGCTCGACCGTGCGGCGCGGGTTGAGGGACGCGAAGGGGTCCTGGAAGATCATCTGGATGCGCTTGCGCTCATCGCGCAGGGCGCGTGGCCCGAGGGCCGTGTAGTCAAGGCTGCCGAGGCGCACCGTCCCCCGGTCGGGTTCGATCAGCCGGATCGCCAAGCGGGCGGTGGTGGACTTGCCGGAGCCGGATTCGCCGACGAGGCCGAGGGTTTCGCCGCGCCGGACGTCGAAGGCTACTTCCTTGACCGCCGCGACCACGCGCGGCTTGCCGAACAGGCCGGCGCGGCTGGTGTAGGTCTTGGTCAGGCCTATGGCCGACAGGGCGAGGGGCGCGGCCTCGCGGGAGGCGCGCGCCGGCGGCACCAGGCTCGGCACCGCCGCGAGCAGGGCCTTGGTGTAGGGGTGCTGCGGGTCCTTCAGCACCGCCTCGGCGCTGCCCTGCTCCACCAGCCGGCCGCGCTGGAGCACGGCGACATGGTCGGCGATGTCCGCCACCACGCCGAAATCGTGGGTGATGAACAGGACGCTCATCCCGCGCCGCCGCTGAAGGTCGCGGATCAGCTTGAGGATCTGCGCCTGGGTGGTGACGTCCAGCGCCGTGGTCGGCTCGTCGGCGACGAGGATGGAGGGTTCGAGGGCGAGCGCCATGGCGATCATCGCGCGCTGGCGCTGGCCGCCGGAGAGCTGGTGCGGGTAGGCCCGCACGATCTGGGCCGGGTCGGGCAAGCCGACCTCGGTGGCGAGCGCGATCGCCCGGGCCCTGCGCTCGGCCGGCGTGAGGAGGCCGTGCGCCTCGAACATCTCGGCGATCTGGTCGCCGATGCGCATGACCGGGTTCAGGGCTGTCATCGGCTCCTGGAACACCATGGCGATGCGGCGCCCGCGAAGGCTGCGCCAGCCGCGCTCGTCAAGGGTGAGGAGGTCCTGGCCCTCGAACAGAATCTCGCCGCCAACGGGCTTGAGGGCCCGGGGCAGCAGGCCGGTGAGCGCGTAAGCGCTCATCGACTTGCCCGAACCCGATTCGCCGACGACGCAGAGGATCTTGCCCGGCATCAGGTCGAGGGAGAGGTCCTCGACGGCGTGGGGCCGGTCCGAGCCCTTCGGCAGCGCCAGGGTGAGGTTCCGGATGCGGACGACGGGCTCGCTCATGGTCAGGCTCCCTTGAGGGCTTCGCGCCGGGCCAGCACCGCCGGCCCGGTCTCGGCGAGGTCCCAGTACAGGCCCGCCATCAGCATCAGGGCCTCGCGCGAGGGCGGGCCCAGGAGGTGCTCGTCGGGGCCGTGCTGGAGGCAGGCCGGGTAGGAATGGGGCACCCACAGGGTGGGCAGGCCGAGAATTTCCGAGAAGGCATCGTTGGGCAGGGAGCCGCCGAGATTCGGCAGCAGGGCCGGACGCTTGCCGGTGCTCTCGGCGATCGAGGCCAGCGCCCAGTCGACCCAAGGATCCTCGACGGGAAGACGGGTCGCGCGGAAGACCTCGGTGCGGGCGGCGCGGACCTCGACCATCGGATAGCCGTGCGCGTCGAGATGAGCCCGCAGGGCCGGCAGGATCGCCTCCCAATCGGTGCCGACGACGAAGCGCAACTGAAGCGTCGCCTTGGCGGTGGGCGGCACGGCGTTGAGGGGGCCGTCCGGGTCGCCGGTCTTGAAGGCCAGGACTTCGAGGGTGTTCCAGGCGAAGACCCGCTCGGCGGCGGTCAGCCCGGGCTCGCCCCAATCCGCGTCGATCGCCGGCGCGGTCGGATCGGTGCCGACGGCGATGTCGGCCAGCGCCGCGCGGACGTTGTCGGGGATCGCGGGCGGGCGCAGGGCGTCGAGCAGGATGGTGCCGCGCCCGTCGACGAGCGTGGCGATGGCGTTGGCCAGCACCGTGCCGGGGTTGCGCAGGAGGCCGCCCCAATTGCCCGAATGGTGGCTGCCCGCGCGCAGATCCAGCAGCATCTCGAAGGTGAAGCCGCCCCGCGAGCCGAGGAAGATGGTCGGCCGCTCGGCGCTCACGCGCGGCCCGTCCGACGCGATGAGCACGTCGGCCTTCAGGGCCTGGGCTTCCGCCCGGCAGAGGTCACGCAGGCCCGGCGAGCCGGCTTCCTCGCCCATCTCGATCAGCAACTTGGTGTTGAAGCCGAGGCGCCCGTCGCGCGCCTCCATCACCGCCGCCAGCGCCCCGAGGTTGAGGATGTGCTGGCCCTTGTTGTCGGCGGTGCCGCGCCCGTACCAGCGCTCGCCCTCGATGGTGATGGACCAGGGATCGAGACCTTCGCGCCACTGCTCGGGGTAGCCCCGCACGGTGTCGCCGTGGCCGTAAATCAGGACCGTCGGCAGGTCGGCACCCTCGATCCGCTCGGCGATGAGGAAGGGCCCGTGCGTGCCGTCCGGGTTGTCGAGGAAGCGGCTGGCAAAGCCCAGCGGCGCGATCAGGGGCACGAGAAAGTCGGCGAGATAAGCGCGCAGCTTCGGCAACTGCCCCGAAGTCTGGCTCTCGGTCGGACGAGCGACGGCCTCCTGCAGGACCTTGAGGAAACCGCCCTCGTCGTAGTGGCGCGCGGCGCGCGCGATCGCATCGTGTCGGGACATGGCTGCACTCGGGATGGGGTTGGGTCGGATGCGGAGCGGCGCTCAGCGCCGCCCCTCGGGGGCGGTGACGTCGCGGATGCCGTCACCCAGCAGGTTGATCGCCAGGACGAGGACCAGCAGGGCGACGCCCGGGATGGTGATGACCCACGGCTGGAAGAACATGTACGGCTTGCCCTCGGCGATCATCAGACCCCAGGAGGGCAGGGGCGGCTGCACCCCAAGGCCGAGGAAGGACAGGGCGGCTTCGAGCAGGATGGCGTGCGCCATCTCCAGGGTCGCCACCACGATCAGAGCATTGAGGATGTTGGGTAGGACTTCTTGGAACAGGATGCGGGCCGGGGAGAATCCGGTGGCGCGGGCCGCCGCGATGAAGTCCTGGTCGCGGATCTGCCGGGCCGCCGCGCGGGTGACCACGGCGAAGCGGTCCCAGAGCAGGAAGCCCAGGACGAGCACCACCACCTTCAGCGAGCCACCGACGAGGGACGCCATGGCGAGCGCCACCAGCACCACCGGCATGGCGAGCCGCGTGGTCACGATGTAGCTCACCACCGCGTCGACCCGGCCGCCGAAATAGCCGGCGCAGATGCCGAGCGTGGTGCCGATCACCCCCGAGATGGCGGCCGCCGCGATCCCGATGAGCAGCGAGATCTGGCTGCCGTAGATCAGGCGGCTGAGGTAGTCGCGCCCGAGCTTGTCGGTGCCGAGCACGTGGTCCCAGTTGCCCTTGGCCTGCCAGATCGGCGGGATCAGGCGCCGCGAGACGTCCTGCGCGTAGGGATCGTGGGGGGCGATCAGCGGGGCGGCCAGCGCGCAGAGCACGATGGCTCCGAGGAGACCGGCGCCGATGAGGAAGCCGCCGTGGTGGAGGCCGCGCCGCAGCGCCAGGGCGGTGGGCGAGCGGGCGGCGGGGAGCGCCGCCGCGGTGTCGACCGGGAGGGTCGTCGGCGTCTCGGGCAAGCCGGCGGAGATCGGGGAGGCGGAGGGCTGGAGGGTCATTGGCGCAGCCGGGGATCGAGGAAGGCGTTGAGGAGGTCGGCGGCCAGCGTCAGGGCGATGTAGATCATCGCCAGCACCAGCACGATCGCCTGCACCACGGGGAAGTCGTTGCGGGCGATGGATTCCCAGGCGAGCTGGCCGAGGCCCTGGAGCGAGAACACCGCCTCGATCACGATGGAGCCGCCGAGCATGAAGCCGAATTGCACGGCGGCGAGCGCGATGACCGGGATGACGGCGTTGCGCAGGGCGTGCCGGATCAGGATTTTTCGCGGTGGCAGACCTTTCGCCCGTGCCGTGCGGACGTAATCCGAGGCCAGGACTTCGAGCATGCCGTTGCGGGTGAGCCGCATCACCGCCGGCATGGCGTAGTAGCCGAGCGCGATCGCCGGCAGCACGAAGTGCTTCCAGGTCGTGTTGCCCGAAACCGGCAGCCAGCGCAGGTTCACCGAGAAGATCATGATCAGGGTCAGACCGAACCAGAAGCTCGGCATGGCCTGCCCCAGCACCGAGACCGAGAGGGCGGCCCGGTCGATCCAGGTGTCGCGCTTGACGGCGGCGAGCACCCCGAGGGGGATCGCCACGAAGAGCGCCACGGCGAGGGCCACCACCCCGAGGAACAGGGTGATGGGCATGCGCGCCGCGAGGAGGTCGATCACACTCTCTCGGAAGTAGAACGAGTTTCCGAAGTCGAGCTGGATCGCCCGGGCGGCCCAGGCGAAGAACTGCGTCAGGAGGGGCTGATCGAGCCCGTACTGGGTCCGGATCGCCTCCACCTGCACGGAGGTCGCCTCCGGCCCCGCGATAGCGGTGGCGAGATCGCCTGAGAGGTGCAGCAGCATGAAGCTCGCCACCGACACCGTCACGGCGACCGCCAGGGCGACCAGACTTCGTTGGATCATGAACCTGAGCATGGCCGGGTTCCTTCGTTCAATTGCGCCAATCGCGACGCGGCCTCCCTCCCCAGCGGATCTCGGGCCTGCCCGAGATCCGTCGTACTTTTGGGGAGGCGTTGGGGGTGGGGCGGCTCCGCCAACCGCCGCACCAAGAGGGTCGTCCATTCACCCCCATTCCTGACCTCTCCCCACAAGGGGGAGAGGGACGCGGACTGCTTGCAGAACCGCGATGGCGCCCGCCCTCAAGCCGTCGCCGTTCGACCCCTCACTTCCACGACGCCGCGTAGAAGCGCGGCAGTTCGTCGGGCTGCGCGGTGAAGGCGAGGTCCGTGGTGAAGGCGTAGTTCGTCGAGTAGGAGAACATCGGCAGGGCATAGGCCTGACCCGCGATGCGCTTGAGGGCTTCCGAATACTTCGCTTTGCGCAGCGCCGGATCGGTGGCGCCGTCGCCGGCCTGGAGGGCCGCGATGGTCTCCGGGTCCTTGGTCAGGTCCTCGTCGCCGCCCTTGAAGTACACGCCCGTGAAGGCCGAGACGTCGAGCACCGAGAACGAGCCCCAGGTCTGGAAGGCGATCGAGACCTTGCCGCCGCGGATCAGGTCGCGCAGGGCCGCGTAGCGAAGGTAGTTCAGGCGCGCCTTGATGCCCACCGCGCGCAGGTAGCCGATCACCGCCTCCGCGTAGTCGCGCTCGCGATAGGCGCCGAGATCGATCTCGAACCCGTCCGGATAGCCCGCCTCCTTGAGGAGCGCTTTTGCCTTGGCCGGATCGTAGGCGTAACGCGGCACGCCTTCGTCGGTGCAGCCGAATTGGTCGATGAAGCAGGCCGCGTTCATCACCCGGCTGCCGCCGCGCACGAGGTTGTCGACCATGGCCTTGCGGTCGATGGCGTAGGAGATCGCCTGGCGGACGCGCACGTCCTTCAAGGGCGAATTGGCGGCGGCCCGCCCCAGGGTGTCGAACTGCAGGAAGCCGACCCGCATGGTCTCGGCGCTGAGCACCGCGACGTTCGGCGCGGCCTTCAACTGGTCGGCCTGGTCACTCGGCACGCGCCAGATCCAGTCGATGCCACCGGTGACGAGCTCGGCCATGCGGCTGTCGGCGTCGGGGATGACGCGGAATTCGAGCTTGCCGATCTTTGGCGTACCGATCGGGCTGCCGGGCCAGTACTTGGCGAAGCGCTCCATCTTCACGCCGCGCCCGTTCTCCACCGCGGTGATGCGATAGGGACCGGTCCCCACGGGCGCCTTGGCGAAGCCGTCGAGGCCGACGCGTTTGAAGTAGGCGGCGGGAAAGATCGGGGTCGGGCCGGCGAGGTATTCGAGCGCCGCCGGGAAGGCGGTCTTCAGATGGATACGGACTGTACGGGCATCCACCACCTCCGCCGACTTCATCCAGTCGACGTTCTGCTTCGTGACCGTGCGGGCTTCCGGCGTCAGCACGTAGTTGAAGGTGAAGGCGACGTCCTCGGGCCCGAACGGGTCGCCGTTGTGGAATGTCACGCCCTCGCGAAGGGTCAGTTCGAGGGTAACGGGGTCGACCCATTTCCAGGCGGTGGCCAGCATCGGCTGGTACGCGCCAGTTTTCGGGTCCCGGTAGAGCAGGGTGTCCCAGACGTTGCGGGCCAGGATGACGCCCTCGCGGGCACTGTTATGATACGGGCTGACGTTTTCCGGCTCGGTGTCGGAGGCGTAGACCAGGGTGTCGTTCGCCTTGCCGGCGAGTGCCGGGACGCTGGTCGCCAGCATCAGCAGGGTGAGCGCGGTGCGCGCCGCAGAGCCGTGTCGCGTCATGATCCCGGGTCCTCTCGCTGTTCACGCAACGGCATCGCGCCGCTTGCATCCGTCTGCCGCTTTTTTTGTCGTGCCAGGATGTTGTGCATTTTGCATCGCAACAAGTAGAATTTAGCGATTGCTGCCGTGCCGTTTCGGCAATGGAGGAAGATATGCAAGTCGCGAGCCTGCGTTATTTCCTGGCGGTCGCCCGCACCGGCTCGATCGCGGCGGCCTCCGCGCAGCTGAACGTCGCCGCCTCGGCGATCAGCCGGCAGATCGCCAATCTCGAGGCCGAACTCGACTGCGTGCTGTTCGAGCGTCGTCCGCGCGGCATGGTGCCGAGCCCGGCGGGCGAGCTTCTGGCCGCGCACGCGCACCAGACCCTGATGCGGGCCGAGCAGGTCGCGGCCGAAATCCAGGAATTGCAGGGGCTTGCGCGCGGCTTCATCCGCATCGCCACCTCGGAGGGGTTCGCCCTCGATCTCCTGCCGAACGCGATCGCGGAGTTCCACGCCGCCCATCCGGGCATCCGCTTCGAGGTGCAGATGCTGCCCCCCGCCCAGGTCACGCATGTGGTGGCGGCGGGTGATGCCGATATCGGCATCACCTTCGCGCTCGCCCCATCGAGCCTCGTCGCGGTCGCGTACGACAACGCGGTGGAGATGGTGGCGCTCAGCGCCCCCGATCATCCCCTGGCGCGCCGGCCCTCGATCCAGCTGAGCGACCTCCAGGCCTATCCGATCGCGGTGCCGACCCTCGACACCACCGCCCGGCGGGTCTTCGACGCGGCCTGCCTCGCGGAGGGCATCACCATCGAGCCGACGCTCACGGCCAACATCCTCTCCGCCCTGCTGCCCTTCGTCCGGCGGACGAAGGGGTTGGCGCTGATGTCGGCCCTCTCGGTGCAGACGCCGGTGCGCTTGGGCGAACTCGTCTGCATCCCGGTGCGCTCGCGGGCGAGCCTGACGCGCGGCATCCAGGTCCAGGTCATGCGCGACCGCCGGTTGCCGCACGCCGTCCAGGCCTTCCTGCGGCAGCTGGTGGCGGCCCTGCCGCCAATCGAGCCCGGCGGCCTGTAACACGGCTCAGCCGTTCCGGAAGGTGTAGCTGTAGCCGTTCAGCGCCGGGGCGCCGCCGAGATGGGCGTAGAGCACCCGCGAGCCCTTGGGGAAGAACCCCTTCTGCACCAGGTCGATCATGCCCTGCATCGACTTCCCCTCGTAGACGGGGTCGGTGATCATGCCCTCCAGGCGGGCCGAGAGGCGAATGGCCTCGACGGTCTCCTTCGAGGGCACACCGTAGACCGGGTAGGCGTAGTCCTCGTTGAGTACGATGTCATCGGCCGTGATGGCCGGGGCGCCGATCAGTTCGGCGGTGTTCCGAGCGATCTCCAGCACCTGCGCCTTGGTCTGGGCCGGGGTGCAGGAGGCGTCGATGCCGATGACGTTGCGGGCGCGCCCGTCGGCGGCAAAGCCCACCACCATGCCCGCATGGGTCGAGCCCGTGACGGTGCAGACCAGGATATAATCGAAATGCAGGCCCATCTCGGCCTCCTGGGCGCGGACCTCTTCCGCGAAGCCCACGAAGCCGAGGCCGCCGAACTTGTGCACCGAGGCGCCGGCGGGAATCGCGTAGGGCTTGCCACCCTTGGCCTTTACGTCCTCAAGGGCCTTCGTCCAGCTCTCGCGGATGCCGATGTCGAAGCCGTCGTCGACGAGCTGCGTCTCCGCGCCCATGATGCGCGAGAGCATGATGTTGCCGACCCGGTCGTAGACGGCGTCCTCGTGGGGCACCCAGGCCTCCTGGATCAGGCGGCACTTCATGCCGATCTTGGCCGCCACCGCCGCCACCATGCGGGTGTGGTTGGACTGCACGCCGCCGATGGTCACCAGGGTGTCGGCGCCGCTCGCGATGGCATCCGGCACGATGTATTCGAGCTTGCGCAGCTTGTTGCCGCCATAGGCCAGGCCGGAATTGCAGTCCTCGCGCTTGGCGTAGATCAGCACGTCGCCGCCCAGATGCGCGGTAAGGCGCGGCAGGTGCTCGATCGGGGTCGGGCCGAAGGTGAGGGGATAACGCTCGAATTTCGACAGCATGGGCCGGGGTCCTCGGTGGTCAGCCCGGAAAAGCTAGCAAAGAGCCCGCGAAAGGTGCTCTCGAAGTTGGGGCTCGATTTTTGCGTTCCGGCTTGCCGGATGCTTCCAGGCGCCTCAAAATTTCGCGAGATACTTGCTCAACGAAAGGATCTTCCATGCCCGAAGGTCTGGACCGGATGGACCTGAAGATTCTGCGCCTGCTCCAGGCGGACGGGCGCATGGGCAACGCCGAGATCGCCAAGCGGGTGAACACCAGCGCGGCCACCTGCCATCGCCGCATCCAGCGTCTGTTCGACGAGGGTTACGTGCGCGGCGTGCGGGCGCAGGTGGCGCCCGAGAAGGTCGGACGAGGTTCCCTGGTCATGGTCGGCGTGGTGCTCGACCGCTCGACGCCCGAGAGCTTCGCGGCCTTCGAGGCCGCCGCGCGCGCCATGCCGATGGTGCTCGACTGCCATCTGGTGGCCGGCGATTTCGACTACTTCCTCAAGATCCGCGTCTCCGATATGGCGGATTTCAACCGCCTTCACAGCGCGACGCTGATCGCCCTGCCGGGGGTGCGCCAGACCCGGACCTTCTTCGTGATGAAAGAGGTCGTCGACAACGCGCCCCTCGACATCTGAGCGCGCCCGCATCCACCATCCGAGAAGGGAAGCCGCCCATGTCCGATCAGCACGCAAGCATCCCGGAGGCCGTGCGCGCGGGGCGGCCGACTGTCTGGCTCAATCCGCATCGCCGCCCGACGGCCGAGGTGCTGCCCGGGCTCGCCTACGGCCTCGCCGACGTCCAGGCGGCGGAGGCGCGCTGGCGCCGCTTCGATCCGCTGCTGAAGGCCCTGTTCCCCAACCTGGAGACCGGCCGGATCGATTCTGCGCTGCTCGCCCTAACGCCGGAGGTCGCGGCCCATGTCGGCGGCGGCGCCGACGCGGCCCTGTGGGTGAAGGCCGACCACGACTTGCCGGTGACGGGCTGCATCAAGGCGCGTGGCGGGGTCTACGAGGTGCTGGTCTATGCCGAGGCGCTCGCCCTGCAGGCCGGCTGGCTGACGACGAGCGATTCCTATGCCCGGCTCGCCACGCCAGAGATCGCCCGAGCCCTATCGGGCCACACCGTGGCGGTGGGCAGCACGGGCAATCTCGGCTTCAGCGTCGGGGTGATGGCCCGCGCCCTCGGCTTCCAGGTCGAGGTCCACATGTCCCACGACGCCAAGGCCTGGAAGAAGCGGCGCCTGCGCGATCTCGGCGCCCGCGTGGTCGAGCATGCGGGCGATTACGGCAGCGCCGTCGCGGCGGCGCGGGCGGCCTTCGCGGGGCGGGCCGACGCGCATTTCGTCGACGACGAGAGCTCCGTCGACCTGTTCCTCGGCTACGCGGCGGCGGCATTCGACCTCGAGCGCCAGTTGCGGGCCGCGAACGTCACGGTGGACGCGCAGAACCCGCTCCACGTCTACCTGCCCTGCGGGGTCGGCGGCGCGCCGGGTGGCGTGACGCTCGGCCTGAAGCTCCTCTACGGCGACGCCGTGCGCTGCATCTTCGTGGAGCCGGTGGCGGCCCCCTGCATGCTGGTGCAACTCGCCGCCGGTCTGGACTATCCGGTCGATGTCTACGCGATCGGCCTGGACAACCGTACGGCGGCCGACGGGCTCGCGGTCTCGCAGGCGTCGATGCTGGTCGCCGGCACGGTGGGCGCTCTCATCGACGCGGTGGTCACAGTGGAGGACGCCGCCCTGTTCCGCTGGGTGCGCGACCTCTGGGACCGCGCCGCCCTGCGCCTCGAACCCTCGGCGGCCGCCGCTTTCGCGGCCGTGGCCCCGAGCCTCGCGGCCCGACCGGACGCGCGCGGCGCCACGCATGTGGTCTGGACCACCGGGGGTGCGCTCCTGCCGGAAGCAGAGTTCCAGGCAGCGCTCGGCATGGGTTCCTAGATCCGCGCGTGCGGACGAGAATCGGTCCTAATCGTGCAGCGAGGACAGGAACTGGCGCAGTTCCAGGGTCTTCGGCGTCCCGAAAATCTCGGCGGGCGGTCCGATCTCGTGGACCGAGCCCTGGTGCATGACGATAACCCGGTCGGCCACCTTGCGAGCGAAGCTCATCTCGTGGGTCACCATCAGGAGGGTCACCATCGGGAGGGTCATGCCCTCCTCCGCCAGCGATTCCACCACCCGCAGGACCTCGCCGACGAGTTCGGGGTCGAGGGCGCTGGTGATCTCGTCGCAGAGCATGATCGCCGGGTCCATGGCCAGCGCCCGGGCGATGGCAACGCGCTGCTGCTGGCCGCCGGAGAACAGGTTCTGGTAGCGTCCCGCTCCGCCGCGAGGCCGAGTTCGGCGGCGAAGCCTTCGATCGCCTGCATCGCCCGCTCCTCGCCGCCCCGTAGGCCTCGCGGGTCACGCCGAACGCGTCCCGCGACAGGTCGCCGACCGCCGCGAGGATGCGGTCCGCCCGATCGCGCGACCGGCTCATGCGCCGACCCCCATGGGCGATCGACCACGCCACCGGGTCCGCCGTGAAGGCGTCCAGGGTCGCCTCGGTGTCCGGGCTGAGTTCTCCGGCCTCCCGCAGGGCGGTGAGCAGATCGCGCCAAGTGGTCAGGCCGTGCAGGGCGAGGTCGTGCTCGGCCCAGCGCGCGGCGGTGTCGGGATAGTGGCCGTAATCCATCGGCTTCTTGCGCAGGTAGAGGAGCGGCAGCCGAAGGCGCTCGGCAATCCAGGCCGCTAAGGCGATGCTGGAACTCTCCGCGCCGATGATCGCATTGACGGCGCGTTCCGCGACGACGTCCGCCAGCCGTGCAGCCGCGATGTCCATCGCCAGGGTGCGCAGGGCGACATCCGACATCAGCAGGCGGATGTCGACATCGAGCGGGCTCGCCCAACCGGAAGTTTAGATGAAGGGCTGGCCGGCAGCGAGGCGCACGGCGCCGACCCGGACGAGGGCCCGGGCCACCTGCGCGGAGGGCACGGCCGGCGGGGACAGGGGGGACATCAGGGCGATCTTCCGGTGCGGCCGAACTCACCGACGCCTGGGCGGTGAGCGCCCTCAACCACTACGCCCGCGATTTCTCCGAGCTGTCGGGGCCGGCCTCGCGGTTCGTCGAGGACCTTCTCGCCCGAGGCTCATTCGGCGAACCCCTGCGCCGGGCTGCGAACGCGGCTCCGATCCTGCGCGCGCAGTTCTCCCTCTCCTAAAAGGAGAAGGTCGGCCGCGGTGTGGTTGATCTCCAGGAAGGCCCACACCGAACCCTGTTGCTCCCTCGGAGGAGAGGCGACCCGCGCCGGGACCCGAACGATCCGGCCGCAAACCGCCTCAGAGGGCGGGCGGCGCCCAGATCGGCAGCGCCGCGGCGTCGACGGGGCGGGGCAGCAGGCCCTCGGCGCGGAAAGCGTCCGCGATGGTCTGCTGCTCGGATAGCCCCGCGCGAGTCACCGGCTCGACGGCGTAGCTGCGCCGGGCATTCGCCTGGGCGACGATGGCCGGGTCGAGCTTCCACAGGGCTCCGAGGCGGGCGGCGGCGGCCTCTGGGTCGGCCTTTACCCAAGCGCCGGTCTCACGCAGCTTGCCGAACAGGATCGCCAACACGTCCGCGCGCCGCGTCGCGTAGTCGGCGCCGGCCAGATAGTAGCGCTTGTACTGGGACAGGCCGGTGCCGTCGCGCAGGGTCCGGGCGCCCGTCTGCCGCTCGGCCGCCGACAGGAACGGATCCCAGGCGACCCAGGCCTCGACGCTGCCGCTGGCGAGCGCCGCGCGGCCGTCCGAGGGCGTGAGATAGGCGGGCTGAATCGCCTTGAACGACAATTTCTCCGAGGTCAGGGCCGCCAGCAGCAGGTAGTGGCTACCCGCGCCCTTGGTCACCGCGACCTTGCGGCCCTTCAGGTCGGCCACCGACCGGATCGGCGAATCGGCGGCCACCAGAATGGCTTGTGCCGTCGGCGAGGCCGCCTCCTGCGCCACGTAGATGATCCGCGCCCGCGCCGCCTGGGCGAAGATCGGCACGGTGTCGGCGACATCCGCCGACACGTCGATCTGCCCGGCATTGAGCGCCTCCATGATCGGCAGGCCGCTGGTGAACTCGTGCCACGAGACCGTGACGTTCAGCGGCGCCAGGGCCTTCTCCAGGGCGGCATCCTCCTTGAGCAGGGCGATCAGCGTCGAGGATTTCTGGAAGCCGATGCGGAGTTTGTCCGCATCGGCGGCCCGCCCGGCGCCGGGCACCAGGGCGAGGAGGCTCAGGCCGGCGGCGGCGCGCAGGGCTTGGCGGCGATGGATCATGGCGTCTCGTCTCGTCAGGGATGCTTGTGGATCGGGTCGACCCAGTGGACGGTCTCGGGCCGCTCGACCGGCTCGACATCGGTGATGTTGACCACCACGGCCTCGTTGTCGGAGCGCACCAGCACGCAGTTTAAGGGCTGGTCCGGATCGGCGTTGATCTCCTGGTGCGGCACGTAAGGCGGCACGAAGATGAAATCGCCGGGGCCGGCCTCAGCCACGTATTCGAGCTGGTCGCCCCAGCGCATCCGGGCGCGGCCCGAGACCACGTAGATCACGCTCTCCAGGGCGCCGTGGTGGTGGACACCGGTCTTGGCGTCCGGGGCGATCGCCACGGTACCGGCCCAGATCCTCTGGGCGCCGACGCGGGCATGGTTGATCGCCGCCTGCCGGAACATGCCCGGCGTCTGGGCCGTGTTGGCGTCGAGCTTGTCGCCCGGGATCACCCGCACGCCGTCGTGCTTCCAGCGTTCGGCCGGAGCCGCGTGCGCTTGGTCGTCGGGGTGGTGGGCATGATCGTCGTGCGGGTGGGGATGGTCGTGGTCGCCGTGCATGGATCGCCTCTCGCGCTTTGGGTGGCGGCCTATCGTACCGCAGCCGCGCCCGGTTCGAAGCTGCGATCGAGGATCGCCTCGGCCTTCGGCGCGCGGCCCGCCGGGATGAGGCCCGCGCGCACGTAGAGGTCGATGTTGCGCTGCTCGTCGGTGATCACGGCGTCGTCGATCGGCACGGCCCGGTACTGGGCCCGCGCGAACCAGCGCAGGGGTACCGCCTCGGGCAGGCCGATGAGCTTCGACCAGACGGCGGCGTAGGGGGCGGGGTCCTTCAGGGCCCAGTCCCGCGCCGCCACGAGGCGCCGGCCGAAATCGGCGAGCTGCGCCCGCTTGGACTTCAGTGCCGCGTCGCTCGCCACCGCGAAGCTCAGGCCCGGGGTGATGCCGTTGCCGTCCCGTACCACCCGGGCGAGGCCGGCAAGCTCGGCGGTGGAGGTGTAGGGCTCCCAGGTCGCCCAGGCGTCGACGCTGCCGCTGGCGAGCGCGATCTTGGCATCCGCCGGGGGCAGGAAGCGCAGGGTCACGGCGCTCGCCGGCAGGCCCGCCTCTTCCAGAGCCGCGAGCACGACCTGATGGCCGATCGAGCCGCGGTTGGTGGCGATGCTCTTCCCCTTCAGGTCGGAGACGGATCGGATTGGCGAATCCTTGCCGACCAGGATGGCGAGGCCGTCCTGCCGGTTGCGGAAAGCCAGATACGCCTTCACCGGCACCCCGGCGGCCGCCGCGAAGGTGAAGGGCGCGTCGCCCACCCCGCCGGCATCGATCGCCCCGGCATTGAGCGCCTCCAGCAGCGGGGCCGCGGCGGGGAACTCGCTCCAGTCGAGGCGGTAGGGCAGGTCGGCCAGCACGCCGGCCGCCTCCATCAGTGCGCGGGCATTGCCGCGCTGGTCGCCGACGCGCAGCACCGTCTCGTCGGCGCGGGCGAGCCCCGCGAGGGCCACCAATGTCGGGGCGAGGAGCGCGAGGACCGCGAGGCGGAACCGCATCACGCCGCCTCCGCTCGGGAAGCGCGCCGGGCCAGCAGCCGGCGGACGGCCGGGATGAGGTCGCGGCCATACGCGATGGCGTCCTCCAGCGGGTCGAAGCCGCGGATCAGGAAGGTGCGCACCCCGAGGTCGTGATAGGCCAGCAAGGCTTCGGCGACCTGCTCGGGCGTGCCCACGAGGGCGGTGGAGTTGCCCGAGGCCCCGGTCTCCCGCGCGATGGCGGTGTAGAGGCGCGCGTCGAGGCGGTTCCCCTGCGCGGCCGCCGCCAGCAACCGGCGCGAACCCTCGTTCTGGGGGGCGGCCGCGGGGCCGAGCCCCTGCGCGGTCCGGGTAGCGCGGGTGCGGGCCAGGATGTCTTCCGCCCGCGCCCAGGCGGCCTCCTCGGTGTCGGCCAGGATCGGCCGGAACGACAGGCTGAAGCGCGGGTCGCGCCCGTGCGGGGCCGCCGCCGCGCGGACCCGCGCGATAGCCTCACGAACCTGGTCGAGGCTCTCGCCCCAGAGGGCGTAGGTGTCGGCATGGCGGCCTGCCACCGCGATGGCGGCCGGAGAAGCGCCGCCGAAAAAGACCGGGATGCCGCGCGGATCGACCGGCTTCACCTCGGAGAAGGCCCGCTCCACCCGGTAATGGGCGCCGGCGAAGTCGAACGGGCTCGCGGCGGTCCAGACCTGCCGGGCGATCGTCAGGAACTCGTCGGTGCGCGCGTAGCGCTGGTCCTTGGTGAGGTGGTCACCGTCCTGGGCGAGCTCGCGGTCGTCGCCGCCGCTGATCGCGTGGATGGCGACGCGCCCGCCCGTGAGCTGGTCGAGGGTCGCGAACTGGCGTGCGGCCACGGTCGGGGCGGTGAAGCCGGTGCGATGGGCGATCATCAAGCCGATCCGGTCCGTCACCGCCGCGATCTGTGCCGAGAGCAGAAGCGCGTCGGGCGCGGTGGCGTAGAACGCCACCAGGATGCGGTCGAACCCGCCCCATTCGTGGGCCTGGGCGAGGAGGCGCAGGTAATCCCGGTCGATGGCCGGGCCTTCCGGCGCGTGGGTCTCCGACTGATAGCGGGGGGCGGCGAAACCGATGAACTCGATCGCGTCGGGGCTGGGAAAGCGCATGGGATCTCCTTCGCTCAAGGGTTCGGTCAGAGGCCGAGGGCGGCCCGGCCGGCGGCGGCGCGCACGGCATCGCCCTGCGGCCAGTGGATGCGCCCGCACAGCACGTCGCGCAGGTGCCGCTCCAGCGGGTTGGCCCGCGACAGGCCGGGATTGCCGGCAAGCTCCACTGCGCGCTGCACCACCGCGACGGCGTTCTCCGTCACGGTGAGCTTGAGGAAGCCGGATTCCTGCACGGAGGGCGGCTGCCCGCGATCCGTCTCCTCGGCGAGGGCGCGGATCAGGCGGGCGTCGAGGGCGAGCAGCCGGGCGATCTCGCCCGCTGCCTCCTGGAAACGGGGCAGGGCCGCCAGATTCTGGCCGAGGCTGCCGGGCCGGCGCTCCTGTGCGAAGGCCGTGAACCAGTCTTGCGCCGCCCGCGCCACGCCGTCGTAGAGGGCGGCGAGCAGCACGGCGTTCCAGGCCTGCTGGACGGGGTCGGGCGCGCCCCAGCCTTCGGGTGCGCGCAGATCCACGGCATGGTCGGCGGGAACAAGGACATCGTCGAAGACGACGTCGTGGCTGCCGCTGGCACACAGGCCGAGGTGGTCCCAGGTTTCGACTATACGCAGGCCCGGCGCGTTCATCGGCACCAGCAAATTGCCGATGCGCGGCTCGGCCTCGTCGGTCGCCACGAAGACGAGGCCGTAGGCCAGGGCCTCGCAGCCCGTGGAGTAGATCTTTCGCCCGCTGACGCGCCAGCCCTCCGGGGTTGCCCGCGCCACGGTTGCGGGGCGGCCGCCGCGCGCGGGCGTGCCGAGTTCGGGCTCCACCCGGAGGGCGTTGATGAGCGCGCCATCGGTCACGGCCGCGCGGCCGACTCGGTCGGCGAGGGCGGGGGGCCAGGCCTCGCGCCGATGGATCAGCCCGTGCTGGATGAGGTGCATGGTCAACACCAGGGCGGTGGAGGGATCGCCCTGCGCGAGCATGCCGATGACCTCGGCCGCCCGCGCCAGCCCGGCACCGGCGCCGCCGAGGCGCTCCGGCACGGTCAGCCCCATCAGGCCCACCGCCCGCAGATCCGCGATGTTGTCCTGCGCGAGGCGCCCCGCGCGGTCATGCCCGGCCGCCCGCCCGGCGAGGAGCCGGGCGAGGTCGCGCAGGACGGTGTCGTGCTGATGGGGGGCGGGAAACGTCGGGATGGGACGGCTCAAAGGTGACAGGGGGCCAGGGAACCCGGGGACGAAAACGTCCGGGGAGAAAGCGCCCGCATCGTCCCGCCGGCCGCCGCCCGAGTCAACGGGAACGTTCTTTCTTTAGAACTAACCCCTGGGGAATACTCTTCCGATCCAGCGTCCACGACAAGGATTATCTTGTGGTCCAGGGGTATTCACGGGCCGATAATGGTTCTGTCGTATTCAAGATACTCCGCACGACCATGCCGGGAGAACCTTCCCCCCGTCGTCTTGTTCTCTATAACGAACGCTCCCAAGTGACGCGCCACGGATTGAAGACCCCGGACGCGCAACAGCGAGCACCACTGGACATGGAGCACACGCGATGACAGCGATCGAGGGGCCCGATCCCGTTCTGGTCGTGGGGGGCGGCTTCAGCGGGCTGATGGCGGCGACGCAGTTGCTGCGCGTGCTGCCGCCCGAGTGTTCGGTGCTGCTCTATGAGCGCGCCCATCCACCCGGCCTCGGCCTCGCCTACGGAACCCCGAACCCGGACCACCTGCTCAACCTCAGGGCGGCGCAGATGAGCGCCGATCCCGAGCGACCGCAGGATTTCGCGGACTGGCTTGCCCGCACGGTGTTCGATGCGGCCGAGCGCGCCGGCATCCGCATCACACCGGCCGGCACCTTCGCGGCGCGGGGGCTCTACGGGCGCTACCTCTCCGAGCACATCGCCCGCCTGGAGGCGAGGGCCGGCGCGCGACTGCGCGTTGTGCGCGAGACCCTCTGCGATCTGGAGCTCCGCGCGGGCGGCCTCGTCGCCCACGCGGCGGACGGCACGCGCCGTGCCGTCTCGGCCGCAATCCTCGCCATGGGCAACCTGCCCGGCCCCGTCGCCGCGCAGAGCCGGCACCAGCGCGATCCCTGGGACGCCGGGGCACTCACCGACCTCGATCCCGCCAGCGACGTACTCATCGTGGGCACAGGCCTGACCATGATGGACGCGGTCGCGACCCTGCGCAGCCAGGGCTTTGCCGGCCGCATCGTCGCCGTGTCCCGCCGGGGCCTGGTGCCGAAACCGCACGCGCCGGTAGCGGCCGGGCCGCGCCCGTGCTTCGACGCGGCGACCCGCGCCTCCGTCCGGAAGCTCCTCGCCTGGGGCCGCGCCGAGATCGCCGCCGCGCACCAAGCCGGCACCGACTGGCGCAGCGTGATCGACGCCCTGCGCCCCATCACGGACGAACTCTGGACGGGTCTGCCCCGGGCCGAGCAGGCGCGCTTCCTGCGCCACCTGCGCCCGTACTGGGACGTCCACCGCCACCGCACGGCCCCGCCGGCCGCCGATACCATCGCACAGGAGATCGCGCGCGGCACCCTGGTCCTCCGGGCCGGGCGCATCTGCGCCGTCGCGGACGACGCGGTCGGGGCCGTGGTCACGGTCCAACCGCGCGGGGGTGGCGACACCCAGGTATTCCCGGTCCAGGCGATCCTGGACGCGACGGGGTTCAGCCGCTTCGCGGAGACGCAGGACACTCTGGTGCGCAATCTGCTGGCCCGCGGCCTCGCCCGGCCCGGGCCGTTCGGTCTGGGCCTCGACGCGACGCCGGAGGGGCGGCTGCGCGGCACCGATGCGCCTCTCTGGGCGATCGGCCCGCTCCTGCGCGGGATTCTCTGGGAGTGCATCGCCGTGCCCGACATCCGCGACGCCTCGGTCGGCCTCGCAGCCGCGATCGCCGGCCACCTCGCGCCGGCCCGGCAGGACAGGCTGAAAACGGTTTGCCACCCGGATCGTTCGGGTTCAGGGGCGGGTCACCCTTCTTTTAAGAGCGGGACGGGGGGAGGCGTTAGCTACCGCTCCGGTTGATCGCTTCGGTCGGTCTGGTCTGAACGGCCCCCCTCTCGCGTTCGGGAGAGGGTCCGGGTGAGAGGCGCGCCCCGTCCGGAAAGATCACACACCCCAACCCTCTCCTTTCGGGAAAAGGAGCGCGTCGTCCGAAGGCAGCCTCCGGCCGACCGCGTCGAGGTTGCCGGCACCCGCACGGCGCAGCCAGGGCTCGCCCGCTGGCGCATTGATCGAGCGCATGGCGCTCCAGACGGCACGAGCGCACGTCAACACCGGTAACAGCCGGAAGCGACCCCGAGGATGACGACGGCGGCCATAGACCCAGGGGAGGCGCGGCAGCCGGCGACCGTCGGGGGCCTGGAGCGCTTGCGCGGAAAGCTGCCGGTCCTGCCCCTGGTCGGCCTCTGCGCCGGACTGTCGGCCCAGGCGCTCGGCCGTCCGGACATCGCGGTCTGGGCCTGGACGCTTCCGACCCTGCCGATCCTCGCCATCCTCGCGCATCAGGTCGCCACCAGCCTGGCGCGCGGCGATGTCGGTCTCGACCTCGTCGCCCTGCTGGCGATGGGGGGTGCGCTCGCCCTGTCGCAGCCGCTCGCCGGCGTCGTCATCGCCCTCATGTACGCCGGTGGCCAATCGCTGGAAGCCTACGCCTCCGGACGGGCCGAGCGGGCGATGACGGCGCTGCTCGCCCGCCAGCCGCGCTCGGCCCTTCGCGAGGCGCACGGCTCGGTCAAAGAAGTCCCCATCGCGGCGCTGGCCCCGGGCGACCGCATCCTCGTGCGCGTCGGCGACGTGCTGCCGGTCGACGGCCGCGTCGCTGCGGGCCGCGCCGTGCTCGATCAGGCGACGCTCACCGGCGAGGCGGTGCCGGTCACATTCGAGGCGAACGCGGCCGTGCTGAGTGGCACACTCAATGTCGGGGCGCCCTTCACGCTCCTGGCCGAGCGGAGGGCGGCCGAGAGCACCTATGCGGGCATCGTCCGGCTCGTCGAAGCGGCCCGAAGCCAGAAGGCGCCGATGGCGCGCCTCGCCGACCGCTACGGCCTGGCCTTCCTCGGCCTGACGCTGCTGCTGGCCGGGGGCGCCTGGGCGGCCACGGGCGATCCCCTGCGGGCCCTCGCGGTGCTGGTCGTCGCCACGCCCTGTCCGCTCATCCTCGCGGTGCCGGTAGCCTTGATCTCCGGCCTCTCGCGGGCGGCCGGCATCGGCGTGATCATCAAGGGCGGTGGCGCCCTGGAGGCGCTGGCACGGGTGCGCGTGCTGGTGGTCGACAAGACCGGGACCCTCACGCACGGAACGGCACGGCTGACCGCCGTGGAGATCCTCGGTCCCGTCGGGGAGCCGGACGCCCTGAGGCTGGCGGCCTCCCTCGACCAGGCCTCCGGCCATCCGACGGCCCGCGCGCTGGTCGACGCGGCCCTCGCCCGCGGCCTCGCGCTGACGCAGCCGACGCGGGTGGCCGAGATCCCCGGCGAGGGCGTGTCGGGCCTCGTGGAGGGGCGGCCCGTCCGGGTCGGCGGGCCCCGCCTGATGCGGGCGCACGGTATCGCCTTCCCGGAGACGGAAGCCGCCCGGAGCGCTGATGCCGTCGCCGCGACAGTTCTGGTGGCCGTGGACGGCAGGGCCGCCGCGATCCTGAGCTTCGCCGACCCGGTGCGCACGGATGGCGGGCGGACGCTCGCGGACCTGCGCCGGTGCGGCATCGACCGCATTGTGCTCGCGACCGGGGACCGGCGTGGCGTCGCGCAGGCGCTGGTGGCGGGCCTGCCCATCGATGCGTTGGAGGCGGATCTCGATCCGGCGGGCAAGACGCGGGTCGTGGCGAATGAACGGGTGAACGGACCGGTGATGATGGTGGGCGACGGCGTCAACGATGCGCCTGCGCTGGCCGCCGCCGACCTTGGGGTTGCGCTCGGCGCCAGGGGCGCGGCCGCGGCGGCCGAGGCGGCGGACGTCGTCCTGCTTGTCGACAGCCTCGCGCCGCTACCGCAGGCCATCCGCATCGCCCGGCGGGCCCGTGCGATCGCGCTCCAGAGCGTGACGGTCGGCCTCGGCCTGTCGCTCGCCGGCATGGTGGCGGCGGCCCTCGGCTTCCTGACGCCGCTGCGGGGCGCCCTCCTGCAGGAGGCCATCGACGTCGCCGTCATCCTCAACGCCATGCGGGCCCTCGGCGGTCCGGTGACCGCCCCGGTATCCGAGCCCCGAGGGTCGGTGCGACCCGGCCCTGTCCCGCGAGCCGCCCCTTGAGCTGGATCAAGGCCCCCGAACCGGGAAAGCCCCACCGTTCCCGTCCGCCGGATCGGTCGGTTTGGGAGGGCGGCCGTGGATTACGCGAACATCCTGGTATCCGTGGACCTGGATCGCGGGTGTGCAGACCGCGTCCGCCTCGCCGCCGGCCTCGCCAGGCGCTTCGAGGCGGACCTGACGGGCGTGGGCGCCCGACCGACGCTCGGACCTTCAGCATTCACGAACCCGCAGGAGGACGCCATCCTGGGTGCCGCCGAGGAACGCCGATCGCGCGACGAGGCCGCCCGGGCCCGGGACCTGTTCACGCGCCATTCCGGCGAGGCACTCAAAGCCGACTGGCGGTTCACCGAGGGCTCCCCGACGGCCAACCTCGCCCGGGAGGCCCGCGCGGCGGATCTCGTCGTGGTCGGGCGCCACGGCCCCGCCGACGGTGTCCCGGGCGCGATGGCGGTGCTGCCCGGCCCGTTGCTGTTGGAGGCGGGTCGCCCGGTCCTGGTCGTTCCACCCAATGTCGAGCACCTCGGTGCCGACCGCATCGTGGTCGCCTGGAAGGATACCGGCGAGGCCCGCCGGGCGCTGGCGGCCGCGATGCCTTTCCTCCGCCAGGCGGACCACGTCTACCTCGTCTCGGTCGGGCGCGAGGCGTCGTCGCAGGGGACCGAAGCGGTGGCGGCCCACCTGATGCGACACGGCGCCAACGTCACCCGGCATGTCCTCGCCCCCTCGTTACGCAGCGAGGCCGAGGACGTCGTCCGGTTCGTGCGGCGCGAATACGTCGACCTCATCGTCATGGGGGCCTACGGCCGCTCACGGCTGCGGGAATGGGTCTTCGGCGGCATGACCCACGAGATCCTTCGGACCGCACCCGTCTGCTGCCTGATGAGCCATTGATGCACCGCTCCGACCTCACCGCGTCAATCGGCTTCCGGGGGAGGGGGGCCAAGCCCGCCCGACCCGGCGCTCTAATGCAGATCCTCTGTCGGCCAGTGTACGAACCGGAACGCGTCCCACAATTCGAATGGCCTGTTCTCTGCCAGCAGCATCGCGATGCTGAGCGCCTCGACGTCATCGACGGCATAGATGTATTTCGCGTGCGACCAATGCCCGTTCATTTCCAGGAAGAAGCATGTGTAGCGGATCGGCGGCCCGTTTGTCGCATCCGCAGGCGGCTCTTCTCGACCGTTTGGCATCGCCTGGCGATCCGGTGACCGGCCCTCTCTGACGCCACCGCCGGCATCCGTATGGAGAGGCCCGGAGGCCGGCGATGGCGGCCATCCCGCTGATAGGACGGCATCCCGAGCTTAACATCGACCGATGTCGCCGTATTGATGTCGATCAATACAGGCGGAAGGAATCAGGATCGCGGGAAAGACATCGCGACGAAATCGAAGATGAACTTCGATTTCGGTCAGGCGCACGAGGACACGCCGGACGTATCCCCTGGCACCAGACCGAACGGCCAAAAGGTCTGCCCCGGGTCAATGCCCGAGGGCCGCGGCGCGTTCAGGCCCGGCCGCGGGGCCTCGGCTGGCCGGGCAGGCAACCGCGAAGCGACAGCCGCCACCGGGCCGCTCGCTCAAGGTCAGCGAGAACCCGTGCAGCTTGGCGATGGCGGCCACGAGGCCGAGACCGAGGCCGTTGCCCTGCGTCTGGCGGGCCCGCTCCATCCGGTAAAAGCGCCGGAACACCTGATCCCGCTCGGCGGTGGGAATCCCGGGCCCCGTATCCTCGACGACGATCACGGCTTCGCCATTCCGGCGCAGGACGCCGACGCCGACCCGGCCGTGCGCCGGCGTGAACTTGACGGCATTGTCCAGGAGGTTCGACACCGCTTCAAAGATCAGGCTGCGGTCGCCCGCGACGGACGGCACCACGTCGTCGATGTCCAGGGCCAGGGCGACGCCCTTCTCCTCGGCCAGCGGCTCGAAGAACTCCACCGCCTCGCTCACCACCAGCCGCAGATCGACCGGGCCGAAGGCGGCACAGCGCCGGCCATGCTCGATCTCGCCGATGCGCAGCACCGCCGTCACCATCTCGAGGGTCTGGTCGATCCAGGCGAGGCCCTGGTCGACGGCCTGGCGCAATTCGCCGATGTCCTGGGCCTGCTGGCGGCCGCGCTCCAGGCGAAGCCGGAGGCGCGTGAGCGGCGTGCGCAGATCGTGCGCCACGGCGTCGCCGACGCCGCGCACCTCCTCAACCAGGCGCTCGATCTCGTCGAGCATCCCGTTCACGTCCCGCGCCAGGCGGTCGAACTCGTCCCCCGCCTGACCGACCGGCAGGCGCTGGCGGAGGTCGCCGCGCATCACGCGGGCGACCGCCGCCTCGGTGGCGGCCAGCCGCCGCCGGGCCCGCCCAGCCAGCAGCACGCCGCCAAGAATAGAGAAGGCCAGGGTCGGGACGAGGGCGAGGCCGAGCGCCCGGATCACCGTGGCCTTGGCGCGGTCGATCTCGTCGGTGTCATGGGCCACCACCACCACGGTGCCGTCGTCCAGGGACCGGGCCGCCGACCAGAGTTCCTCGTGCAGGCGCCGGCCCGCGATGGCGACCTGCGTGGCGATCCGGTGGACCTCGCCGTCCAGGGGCAGGTCCGCCGGCCGCGCCTCGAGATTGCCCGCAAGCCTGCGCCCATCGGCCCCGAACAGCCCGGCGAAGTGCACGCTGTGCAGGTCTTCGCTGACCCAGGTCTCGATCCGGACCGCCGCCTTGGTGGGGTCTTGTGCCACGTAGCGGGCCTCGTGGCGCAGGACCTGGGCAAGCTCCTCCTGCATGAAGGCGGCGGTCTGCCAGTACACGAACGCAAACAGCAGCAGCGACAGCAGGGTCGACCACAGGGCGATGCCGAGGGCCCAGCGGAAGGCGATGGAGCGCGCGAAGCTAGGCATCGGGCGTCAGGGTGAAGCCCTCCCCCCTGACATTCTGAATGAGGATCGGCTCGCCCCCGACCTCAAGCTTCCTGCGCAGGCGGCCGAGATGCACGTCGATGAGGTTCGACTTCGGGGTGAAGCGGTAGTTCCAGACCTCCTCGAACATCATCGCCCGGGTCACGACCTGTCCGGGGCGCCGCATCAGGTATTCAAGGAGCTTGAGTTCGCGCGGCAGCAGGTCGAGGTCGCGCGCGCCCCGGCGTCCGGTTCCGGCGATGAGGTCGATCTCCAGGCTGCCGACCCGCAGGACGGTCTCGCGCGTGTCGGTCGGACGCCGCAGCAGCGCCTCGATCCGGGCCGCCAGTTCGCCGAGCACGAAGGGCTTGCCCAGGTAGTCGTCGCCCCCGGCGCGCAGGCCCCGGATGCGCTCGTCGACATCGCCGAGCGCGCTCAGGACCAAGGCCGGGGTCCGATCGCCCGAGCCGCGAAGGTCCCGCAGCAGGGTCAGACCGTCGAGGCCGGGCAGCATCCGGTCGAGAATGATGGCGTTCCAGGATTCCGCGCGCGCCGCCCGCGCGCCGTCCGGGCCGGTCGAAGCCCAGACCACCGCGTGCCCACGCCCGCGAAGGTCGCCCAACACCTCCTCGGCCGTCGCGGCATCGTCCTCGATCAGCAGCAGCCTCGCCACCCTTTGTCCCCATCGTCCCGGCTATCGGCCACCAGCATATGGGGCGATCGGGGCGAAACCCGCGACCAAACCACGAGTGTGAACCCGAATTTAGTGGCGGACCGTGCCGTCCGGCATACGTGCTGGAATAACTCTAAACTAAGCGCTGGACGGAATCGTGCTGCTGACCGCGGAGACACGCACGCCTTTGGACGACGAGGCGGACACGGCCGGCCAGGGCGCGGCCCGTGGACAACCGGCTGGTCGGGCGTCCGGTAAGGAAGCGCCGCCTGCGCGACCTTCGCTGGCGCGGCGGCGTTGGCTGGCGGGATGCGTCATCGGCTTTCTCGTTCTCGGGCTGGCGGGCTGGTGGTACCGGGACGCTGCCGGGGCCTCCGTCGCCCCAATCCTGGCCCGCATCGGTCTCGCCACGGGCGCGCCTGATGCGGCGGCACCCGGGGCCGCTGCCGCTGAACCGGCCGAAGACAATGTCGTGAGGCTCGACGCCGAGGGCCAGCGGCGCCTCGGCTTGGCCTTCGGACAGGCCGAAACCCGGCGGATCGTCCTGCCCGTGCGGACGCCCGGGACCATTGCGTTCGACGAACGCCGGGTGACCCGCCTGAAGCCCCGGACATCCGGCCGTGTGCTCAGCCTCGCGGTGCAGCCAGGCGACCGCGTCCGCGCCGGGCAGACGCTGGCCACCCTCGACGCGGCCGGTGTCCTCGACGCCCGGAACGGTCTGGCCGCGGCGCAAGCCAGCCTCGGGGAGGCACAGGCCACCGAGAAGGTCGCCGAGACCAACCTCAAGCGCGGCAGCGACCTCGTGAAGGTGGGCGGAATCGCCCAGGCCGAGGTCGACCGCCGGCAGGTCGACCTCGCGAAAGCGCATGCGGCCACCCTGTCGGCCCAGTCCCAGGTCGACCTATACCGGGCCCAGTACGAGCGCCTGGCCCCGGGCTCGGGTGACGCGCCGGGGATCAGCGCCATCGTCTCGCCCATCGACGGGGTCGTGACAGCGGCCGGCATCACCCTGGGAGAGGTGGTCGACACCAACCGGGACGCCTTCACGGTGGCCGACCCCTCGCAGATCCAGGTGCTGGCGAACCTTTACGGTCGCGACATCACCACCGTGAAGGCGGGCGACCGGGCAATGGTGGAGGCCCCGATCCAGGACCATCCTGGTTTCGAGGGCCGGGTGCGCTCGGTCAATGCGGCCATCGATCCGATGACCAACACCGCCCCGGCCCGGATCGAAGTCGCCAATCCGGACGGGAGCCTGCGCGCCAACATGTTCGTGTCCGTGGAGATCGCCGCCGATCTCGGGCGCGAGGGGGTGACGGTGCCGGCGGCCGCGATCCAGCAGACCGAGGACGGACCCGTTGCGTTCGTGCGCACAGGCGCGGACCGCTTCGAGAAGCGGGCGCTGACGCTCGGCGTGCAGCGGACCGACTGGGTCGAGGTCAGGGCCGGCATCGCGGCGGGCGAAACGGTCGCGACGCTGGGCAGCTTCGGCCTCAAGGCCATCCTGCTGCGCGCGCTCCTCGGTTCGACGGATTGAGCGCCCCATGAACGCCTGGTTCGCCCTTCTCATCCGGCGCCGCTGGCTCGTTCTGGTGCTGGCGCTGGCCGGTGCCCTCGGGGGCATCGTCAACCTCGAAGGCTTGTCGATCGACGCGGTCCCGGACATCTCGCCGAAGCAGGTGATGGTCCTCACCCTGTCGCCGGGCCTCGGCCCGCTCGAGGTCGAGCGGCTCGTGAGCTTCCCGGTCGAGAACGCCATGGCGGGCGCGCCGGGGTTGACCGGCATCCGCTCGACCTCGCGCTATGGCGTCTCCGCCGTCTACGTCACATTCGACGACGCCTTATCGATCGCCGAGGCCCGCGCGCAAGTCTTCCAACGCCTGCCGCTCGCCAAGGCGACGATGCCGGCCGGCGTCGGAGACCCGGAGATGGGCCCGATGGCAACCGGACTCGGCGAGATCTACCAATTCGAGGTCCGTGGGCCGGGCTACGCCCCGATGGCCCTGAAGCGCATCCTGCAATGGACCGTCGCGCCGAAGCTCAAGCTCACCCCTGGCATCACCGACGTGAACGTCTATGGCGGCGAGATGCCGACCTACGAGGTTCGCATCGCCGCCGAGAGCCTCCACCGCTACGGCGTGACGATGGGGCAGGTCTATACGGCGCTGGCCGAGAACAACGCCGCGCGGGGCGGCGCCTATCTCGAACACAACGACCAGCAGGAGGTCATTCGCGGGCTCGGGCTCGCCAAGGGCACCGCCGATCTCGCCAACATCGTCGTGACCACGGGCCCCGGCGGCGTGCCGGTGACGGTCGCAACTTTGGGCGAGGTGGTCGAGGCGCCCAAGGTCCGCCTCGGCGCCGTCACGCATGACGCCGTCGGCGAGACCGTCGTCGGTATCGCCATGATGCAGCAGGGCGAAAACGCCAGCGCAGTGGTCGAGCGGGTCAAGCAGACCATCGCGGATCTGGGGCCCCAACTGCCCTTTGGCGTCGAGATCGTGCCGTACTACGACCGCAGCACCCTGGTGGCGCGGACCATCCGCACCGTCGAGCACAACCTCATGGAAGGGGCGGTGCTCGTCATCGTCGTGCTGCTGCTCCTGCTCGGCAACCTCCGGGCGGGCCTCGTGGTGGCGGCCGCGATCCCGCTGTCGATGCTCATGGCCTTCGCGGGCATGCGGCTATTCGGGCTGTCGGGGAACCTGATGAGCCTGGGAGCCATCGACTTCGGCCTCATCGTCGACGGCGCCGTGGTGATGATCGAGAACGTCCTGCGGGCGCGCGGCGAGCACCCGGACCGCCCAGCCGAGACCGTAATCCGGGAGGCGACGGTGGAAGTCGCCCGCCCGATCCTGTTCGCGGTGGCGATCATCATCCTGGTGTACCTGCCGGTCCTCGCCCTCGAGGGGGTCGCCGGCAAGATGTTCCGGCCGATGGCGCTCACCGTCATCCTGGCGCTCGCGGGCTCCCTCGTTCTGACGATGACGCTGATGCCGGCGCTCGCCGCCATCATGCTGGCGGGGCCGGGCATCGGCGAGCGCGAGACCCGCCTCGTCCATTGGGTGCGCCGCGCCTACACCCCGGTCCTGCGGCTCGCCGAGCGCCGCACCGGGCTCACCGTCCTCGTGACCCTCGGGGTCTTCGCCGGAAGCTGCTGGCTGGCGACCCGGCTCGGCGGCGAGTTCCTGCCCAAGCTCTCGGAGGGCTCCATCGTCATCACCTCGGAGAAGCTGCCGGGCATCAATCTCGATGCCTCGCTCAAGGTCATGCACCGCATCGAGCAGACCCTGAAGACCTTCCCGGAGGTCAAGCGGGTCGTCTCCCTGACCGGTAGCGCCGAGATCCCCACGGATCCGATGGGCGTCGAGTCCACCGACAGCTTCATCACCCTGACAGACCCCGCGACCTGGACCACGGCGCGGACCCAGGAGGGGCTCGTCGCCGCCCTCGACAAGCGCTTGCGCGCGGAGGTGCCGGGGGTGTCCTACGCGTTTTCGCAACCGATCCAGATGCGGATGGACGACCTCCTGGAGGGCGTGCGTGGCGACGTGGCGATCAGCCTCTACGGCGACGACCTCGCGGTTCTCAAGGACAAGGCCGACGCCATCGTGCGGGCGGTCTCGGGCGTCTCGGGGGCGGCCGACGTGAAGGCCGAGGCGCAGGCCGGCATGCCCGCCCTCTCGGTCCAGGTCGACCGGGCGGCGGCGGCCCGCTACGGCGTCAACGTCGGCGACATCCTCGACGTGGTCGAGAGCATCGGCGGTCGCAGCGCCGGGATGATCTATGGCGAGGACAATTCCATCACCGACATCGTGGTCCGGCTGCGACCCGGGGACCGCGGCGACATCGCGCGCATCCGCGACCTGCCCGTGGGGCGCAGCGGCAAGGCCCTCGTGCCCCTGTCCCTGGTCGCCTCGGTGGAGGTGGCGACGGGTCCGGCCCAGATCAGCCGGGAACGCCTCCAGCGCAGGATCTCGGTCCAGGCCAACGTGCGCGGCCGCGACGTGCAGAGCTTCGTGCGCGACGCGCAGGCGGCGGTGAAGGCGGAAGTCAGCCTGCCGCCGCGCTACGCCCTGCAATGGAGCGGCCAGTTCCAGAACCTGCAGGAGGCCACGGCCCGGCTCTCGGTGGTCGTGCCGGCCGCGATGGCGGCGATCCTGGTGCTGCTCGTGGTGATGTTCGGCGACGTCCGCCTCGCCGGTCTGATCTTCCTCAACGTGCCGGTAGCCGCCACGGGGGGCATCGTCGCCCTGTACCTGCGCGACCTGCCATTCTCGATCTCAGCGGCCATCGGATTCATCGCGACCTTCGGCATCGCCATCCTGAACGGGGTGGTGCTGACGAGCTACATCCGCGACCTCGAGCGCCTCGGCCTCGACCCGCGCGAGGCGGCGACCCGCGCCGCCGAGATGCGCCTGCGCCCCGTGCTGATGACCGCCCTGGTGGCGACCCTGGGCTTCCTGCCCATGGCGCTCTCGACCAGTGCCGGCGCCGAGGTGCAGCGTCCCCTGGCCACGGTGGTGATCGGCGGCCTGGTCACGGCGACGCTGCTGACGCTGGTGGTCCTGCCCGCGCTTTATCCCTACCTGGCGCACCTCCGGCTGCCCGGGCGCCGCCGTCACGCGGGGCAACCCGTCCGGCGCGGCCGGCCGGTGCGCATCGACAGCTAGGACGCGGACCAGCGAAGCCCGGCATGCGCGGCCGGTGCCGGACGACCTTGATCCATCTCAAGGCGACGTCCGGTCCCTCGCTCGACACTGCCCCCGTCAACAACGACGGGAGCCTGTGATGACCCTGGTGCTTCGATCCACCTACGTCGAGACGGTGAGCCACGCGCGGGTGCCGGTGCGCGAGCGGTTGCCGCGCGATGGCATAGCCCCTGGGCTCGTGACGGACGTCTACCGCTACCGAAGCATCGGTAGCCTGAAGGCCCTCGGGCTCGCGGTCGCCGCTGCGGTCGTGACCACTCTGCTGCTCTGGCTGGCGCTCGGAACCCCTGCATAGGCTCGAACCGGAGACGGACGATGAATGACAGGACCCTGCACCAGCACGTGCTGGCGGAACTGGAGTTCGATCCGAAGGTGGACGCGGCCCATATCGGCGTGGCCGTTCGGGACGGCATCGTGACGTTGTCCGGCCACGTCGCCACCTATGCGGAGAAAGTCGCCGCCGCGCGAATCGTGCAGCGGGTCCGCGGGGTCCGGGCCGTCGTCGAGGAGATCGAGGTCCGCCATCCCGCCGACCAGAATACCGGCGACGAAGAGCGCGCCGCCCGCGTCGTGAAGGTCCTGGCCTGGAACGTCCAGGTCCCGGATGGAACCGTCAAGGTCAAGGTCGAGGATGGCCGCGTCACCCTCGATGGCTGCGTGCCCTGGTACTACCAGAGGGCAGCGGCGCAATCCGCTGTCGCAAAGCTCGCGGGCGTCCGGGAGGTGCTGAACCTCCTCGCGGTGAAGCCGCCGGTCCGGCCAAGCGACGTGGAGGCCAAGTTGCGCACGGCCCTGAATCGAACAGCCCGCGACCCCGACACGATCACCGTGCGGGTCGAGGGAGACACCGTGATCCTCGACGGATGCGTCGACCTGTGGCGGGAGCGGCAGCTCGCCGAGCGCGCCGCTTGGTCGATCCCGGGCGTCCATGCCGTCGCCGATCGCCTCAAGCTCGCCTGGTGACGGAGCCGCCCGCTCCGGCACCCGTCGTTGCGGACGCCTCCACCCCCCGAAAATCCAAGCGCATGAGAGACGCCGAATGGCTGTCGAGGATCGGAGCCGGCGCATGGCCCGGCTCAAACCAGGACGTCCCCTGCCGCGCTGGCTGCAGGCGAAGCTGTCCAGGCGGCGCAAGGCAGCCGTCGACGGCGAAGGGAAGGGCCTGCCGGACGATCCGCCGCCACCTCGTCCGATGGACATCGCCGCTTTGTTTCGGATCGTCCGATCCGTGGCCGAAGCGGGTTTTGGCTCTGGGCCG
Source organism: Methylobacterium goesingense (assembly GCF_022179225.1). Classification (GTDB taxonomy): domain Bacteria; phylum Pseudomonadota; class Alphaproteobacteria; order Rhizobiales; family Beijerinckiaceae; genus Methylobacterium; species Methylobacterium goesingense. The sequence goes on along the minus strand of NZ_BPQL01000005.1, from coordinate 10,623 downwards.
AAATCCCTCGACGCGCGCCGGTGCGACGGGTGCGCGCGGGCGGGACACGATGGTGGCTGTCGCGACACCGGCTCAGGTGGGGCCTCGGGCAAGCGAACGCGGCGGACAACGCCGTGAGGCTTGAGGTGGATCAAGGTCGCCGAGCACGAACGCGCGCCAGGATGCGGCCTCGGACCGGATGTCCGGCGCTCGGGAGGCGGAGATGAAGATTTCGAACGTGATCGTGTCGCTGGATCTCGGTGCGGCGGCGGCCGACCGGGTCCAGCTGGCCGCCAGTGTCGCGGAGCGCTTCGAGGCGACGCTGACCGGCGTCGCCGCGCGCCAGGTCCCCGCCCTCATCGCCGTCAACGACATCCGGGAGGCCGAACGCATCTACGAAATCGAGGACCGGCGTGCGCGGGAGCAGCTCGTCGAGGCCCGGGCCCTGTTCGAGCGCGCGGCCGACCGCGGCATCCAGACGGCCTGGCGCGCCGCGCTCCACGAGCCCACAGCCTACCTCGTCGCCCAGGCGCGTGCCGCCGACGTGGTCGTCGTGGGTCGGCACGGACCGGCCGACGGCGATCCCGGCCTCCTGGCCGTCTCCGCCGGTGCGCTCCTGATGGAGGTCGGCCGACCGGTGATCGTCGCGCCGCCGGGCATCGAGCGCCTCGCCGCGCGCCGGGTCGTCGTGGCTTGGAAGGACACCCGCGAGGCGCGCCGGGCGGTTCAGGACGCCCTGCCGTTCCTGAGCCGGGCCGCTGCGGTCCATGTCGTGGCGCTGGGTCCCGGCGCGCACGAGGAGGGGGCGGAGGACGTGGCGACCTACCTGGTCGGGCATGGCGCGAACGTGACCACCCATCTGCTGCCCAGCCCCGCCGTCGCTGCGAGCGAGGAACTGCTGCGGTTCGCGCAACGCGAAGGCGCAGACCTCATCGTCATGGGCGCCTACGGGCACAGCCGGCTGCGCGAGTGGACCTTCGGCGGGGTCACCCGCGACATCCTGGAGGGGACCTCCCTCTGCTGCCTGATGAGCCACTGATGCGCGCCACGACTCAATTCGCCGCCGGAATCCTCCTCCTGGCGTCCCTTCCCGCTACCGGGGCGGCGACGGCCTGGGATCGCCAGGAGCAGCAGGGCGCGACCCTCGCTCGCACCAATTGCGCCCGATGCCATGCCGTCGGGCGCACCGGGGCGAGCCCCTTGCGCGCGGCGCCGCCGTTCCGCGAGCTCCACACCCGGTACCCCGTCGAGGATCTCGGCGAGGCCCTGACCGAAGGGATCCGCACGGGCCATCCGAGCATGCCGGAATTCCGCTTCGATGCGGACGAGGCCGAGTCCCTGATCGCCTACCTCAAGAGCCTGGAGCGCTGATCCGAGAAGGGACCCATGTTCCTGCGCTGCCTCCTCGTCCCTACGGCGCCCGGCATCGAGGCCACGCGGCGGCTCGACGCCGCGCTCCGCCTCAGACGCTGCCTACACGCACATAGCGCAGTCGTCTTCATCGCCCCCGGGCCTGAGCGCGTCCTGGCCGGCAAAGGCGCACCACGGGCTCACGCACGCGGCGGGGCGTGCCGTTCATGCCGACCGGTGCACGCCTCGACGCCACCTTCGCGATCCGGACGGAGCATTCCGGCGATATCGAACCGGTCCTGACGCGCCTTGGCCGATTCACCGACCTCGTCGTCGTCGACCCCCCGGTCCGACGCGGCCGTTCACGGCACGTTCTGGACACGACCCTGTTCTCCGTCGGACGACCGACCCGGACGATCGGCAGCCCGTGAGCGACGACCCGCTATACCATGGGGGCATCGCCTGTACTGGAAGCTTGGCGGGGACGCTGCTAATCGGCCAAGCCATCACCTTCCTGAGCGAAGGCACGCGCATCACCGTGCTTCACGCCAGCGTTGAGTGATTGGCGAAGGCGTGCGCGGACGACTCCGCGAAGTACCTGCTCGGGCACGGCATCGTGGCCGAGACCGTGCCCATGGCGGCGGGATCGGTCGATGCGGCGATCCTGGCGGAGGCCTCGGGCGGGCCGCGCCCTCAGGGTCGCGACGCGGCCGGCCCGAGGCGGGTCGACAGGACGAGCATGACGGGCACGGCGGCGAGTGCTGTCGCCGCCGCCGCCAGCATCGCGCCGCGCGGTCCCACCGCATCTCCGAGGGGGCCGTAGAGCAGCGGAGCGGCGAGCGCGCTGCCGCCCAGCGTCCAGGTGTAGAAGACCGCGAAGGCCCGCTGGACCTGCCCGCCGGGCGCGAGTTCCGGCACCGTGCCGTAGAGGACGGAGGAGGTCCCGTTCAGCATCACGCCGAGCACCGGCAGCACGACGAGGATGGGGGCGAGCGGCAGCAGGATCACGGCGAGAATCGCGAGCGCGGTGCCGGTCTCGGTCAGCACCACCGTGCGCGTCACGCCGAGGCGCTCGCCGAGCCGTCCGCAGACCGCCTTGCCGAGGGCACCGCCGACGAAAACGGCCGAGAGCGCGAAGCCCACTGTGGTCAGGGCCGCGCCCTTCTGTTGGAGCAGGAACGGCAGGTAGAGCAGGAAGGCCGGGCGCGCGGCGTTGTCGAGAATGCCGATGGCCACCAGAAGGGGAAATCCCCGCGCCGGTTCCGTGCGTGGATCCCCGGTCGCCGGGGCGGGCGAGGTCCGCGCCGCAGCTTCGGCTTGCGCGCCGTGATCGCGGGGCAGGAGCCACGGCAGGCTCACGGCGACCGCGACGCCGAGTGCCGCGATCAGCCACAGGGCGGTGCGCCAATCCGTCAGTGTCAGCAGGAGTCCGACGAGGGGCGGCACGCTCGCTTTGCCGAGGTCGCCCGTGAAGTTGTAGGTCCCGAGGGGGCCGCGGGCGTTGCGGCCGTAGGTCCGGGCGATCAGCGTTGAGGCGAGGGGATGCTGGGTGCTGCTGCCCGTACCCCCAAGGGTGAGCGCGACGCTGAGGCCGACGAGCGAGCCCGAGAAGCCCGCCAGGGCGTATCCGACGGCGCTGAGCAAGGTGCCGAGGATCAGTACTGTCCGCACCCCGAGGCGTTCCGCGAGGCGGCTCGCCGGCATCTGCAGGGCGGCGAGCGCTCCGTTGTAGAGGCTGCGCAGCAGGGCGAGCGCCGCAAAGCCGAGACCGAACTCCGCCTGCCAGACCGGCAGCAGCACGTAGATGAGGTCGGTGTAGCCGTCATGCAGAGCGTGATTGATGCCGACGCCGATCAGCGTGCGGCGGGTCTCGGGCGGGCTTGCGGGTTCGAGGGACGGGCGCGGCGATGTCAGGTCCGGTGCAAGCGGCATGCAGGCGCTTTCTGTTTTTGCCGGCTCAAGATCGCGTCCGAGGGCCCGGTTGGCAAACCCTTGGCGACAGGCGCCCCGACGGCCTGACCCGCGCTCGTGGGGCGCCGACCGGACCGGCCGGAGATCGGCTCACGCCAACGGTACCTGTCCCGTCAGGCGCTTCACGTAGAAGATGCGGTCGTGGCCCGGCGGGTAATCCGTGATCCGCCCGCATTCCGAGAAACCCAGGCGCTCGTAGAAGGCCGGCGCCTGGAAGGTCCAGGTATCGAGCCAGATGCCGGCAAGCCCGCGCCGCCGCGCCGCGTCCTCGGCCAATGCCATCACCCGGCGTCCGAGGCCCTGGCCCCGGGCGGGACCGAGGGCGAGCAGTTCAACGAACAGCATGCCGTAGCCGGTGCGACCCCAGAGGCCGCCGACGACGGCGCCGCCTTCGTCCCGGACCGTGACGGCGAGCAGGCCCCAGTCGCCGTTGGGCACCTGGGCCTCGTTGTGGGCCACGAGGGGCGCCAGGATCTCGGCCCGGATCGCGGGATCCGGGTCCGTCTCCAGCCGCAGGGTCCAGCCTCCGACGCTCACGCCTTCATGCGCACGTAGGTGCCGGGGGCGGGGCAGATGGCGGCGAGGCCGCCGTCGCCCGGTACGCGAGCCGGCACGCGGGCAGGCGCCTGATGCTCCAGCCACTGGAACCAGTAGGGCCACCAGGATCCCTTGTGCTCGGTGGCGGCCGCCACCCAATCCTCGAACCGGCCGGTCGCCGGGCCGCCGGTCCAGAAGCCGTATTTCGGCTTGGCGGGCGGGTTCACGACCCCGGCGATGTGACCGGAGCCCGCGAGCACGTAATCGACCTGGCCGCCGAACTTCGAAGAGCCCTCGAACACCGACAGGGCGGGTGCGATGTGGTCCTCTTTGGTGGCGAGGTTGAAGATCGGGATCTTCACCTTCTTCAGGTCGAGGCGCACGTTGCCGAGGATCATCTTGCCCTGCGCGAGCGTGTTGTCGAGGTAGCAGTTACGCAGGTAGAATGAGTGGTTGGCTGCCGGCATCCGGGTCGAATCGGCGTTCCAGTACAGGAGGTCGAAGGCCATCGGCGCCTGACCTTTGACGTAGTTGTTGACCACGTAGGACCAGATCAGGTCGTTCGGGCGCAGCATGTTGAAGGCGGTGGCCATGCCGGTGCCCTCGAGGTAGCCGCGCTTCTGCATCCGCGATTCGATCAGACGGATCTGCTCCTCGTCGGCGAACACCTTGAGGTCGCCCGCATGCGTGAAGTCCACTTGCGTGGTGAGGAAGGTGGCGCTCTTGATGCGCTTGTTGCCGGTGGCCGCCTGCATCGCCAGGGTCACGGCCAGCAGGGTGCCGCCCACGCAGTAGCCCGCCGCTGCGACCTCGCTCTCGCCGGTAGCGACCCCGATGGCGTCGATGGCGGTCTCGATGCCCTCGCGCATGTAGCTCTCGAAGTCCTTGTCGGCGTGCCGCGCGTCCGGATTGACCCAGGAGATGCAGAACACCGTCAGGCCCTGCGAGACCATCCAGGCGATCAGGCTCTTCGCGGGGTTCAGGTCGAGAATGTAGAACTTGTTGATCCACGGTGGCACGATGAGGAACGGGCGCTTGAGCACCGTCTCGGTCGTCGGCGAATACTGGATCAGTTCCATCAGGTCGTTGCGGAACACCACCTCGCCCGGCGTCACCGCCACGTTGACGCCGACCTCGAAGCCGGCACCCGGGTCGGTTTGGCGCACGCGGAGCTGGCCCTGGCCGGCCTCGATGTCCTCGGCCAGCATCTTCATGCCGCGCACGAGGTTGGCGCCGTTCTCCTTCAGGGTGTGGCGAATGAGCTCCGGGTTGGTCATCACGAAGTTTGAGGGCGAGAGCGCGCCGGAGATCTGGCGAAGGTAGAACTGAGCCTTGTGGCGGGTGTGCTCGTCGATGCCCTCGGCCTCGTCGACCATCGTCTCGGCCCATCGGGAGGTGATGAGGTAGCTCTGTTTGATGAAGTCGAAGATCGGGTTGGTGGACCATTCCGCGTGGGCGAAGCGGTTGTCCTTCGGCTCGGGCTGGGCCACGGGCGGCGCGTTCTCGCCCTGAAGGCGCTGCCAGGTCGAGCCCCACAGGGTGATGAAGGCCTCGCTCAGCCTCGTCTGAGCCTCCACGGTCCGCTTCGGGTCGGCGAGCCACGTCTCGGCCACGCTGCCGAGGGTGCGGACCACGTCCTTCACCTCCTCCGGCGGCTCGACGGGCTGGACCACGAGGGCGTCAGGGGTCGTGACGGGCTTCATGTATCGGGAAGCCGCGCGCCCGAATTCCTCGACCAGCAGGCTCGCATTGCGGGACAGAGCCTCGATATCGGGCAGCGGCGTCGTCCGTTCGGTCGTCACGCGTGCATCTCTCCCCGTTCCGGCTCAGTCCCTTCGCCGCGCGACATCTGCCACACGGCCCTGGGGAGCCTCGTTTCCGACAAATTAACGCGCCATCGCGCAGTTCCGCCAGAGCGCCCGTCCTCGAATCGGCCGACTGCCCCCATGTCCCGGCTTCACAACCCCCAGTTTGTCGCTGCCCTGGCCGCCGTCGCGCTCCTCGGCGGCTGTTCGGGCGACCTCAACCCCATGCGCATGGCCTACGGCACCGGCGAAGCCGGGCCGCCGGCCAAGACGCCCGACTTCGTGGCGCAATCCCGACGCGACGGCGGCGACTTCATGCCGGTGGGCGTTTCAGCGCCGGCCCGGCCCGTGCGCGCTAAGTCCGCCGAAGGCACCAAGGCCCTGGAGGACGAACTCGTCGCCGCGCGCGGCCGCAACGAGGCCAAGGGTCGCTCCGCCGAGAGCGCCGCCGGCAAGACCGGGCAGCCCCCGAAACCCTGAGCCGTGCAGATATCGTTCGGCGCCGTGGCACAAAACTGCTAGACACGACGCCGACGTGCGAATTCACCGACGGGCCTGCGCGGCGAGTCCGTCGGCGACGGCCGGATGCCACCCGAGGGACATCCGATCTAGACCACGTTTCCGGCTCGGGTCGATGACAGTTCCGCGCGATCAGGCACGCCACGCGCACCCAACCTCGTGCTCTCGGACCGAAATTCTTATCCCCCGGATATTGTGAAGGCCATGACCGACTTCCACCGCATCAAGCGCCTGCCCCCCTACGTGTTCGAGCAGGTGAACCGGATCAAGGCCCAGGCCCGCGCCAACGGCGCGGACATCATCGACCTCGGCATGGGCAACCCGGACCTCGACGCGCCGAAGCACGTGATCGCCAAGCTGGTGGAGACCGCGGGGCGTCCGCGCACGGACCGCTACTCGGCATCGAAGGGCATCGCGGGCCTGCGCCGTGCCCAGGCCGGCTACTACAAGCGCCGCTTCGGCGTCAGCCTGAACCCCGACACCCAGGTGGTGGCGACTCTGGGCTCGAAGGAGGGCTTCGCCAACATGGCCCAGGCGATCACGGCGCCGGGCGACGTGGTGCTGGTGCCGAACCCGAGCTACCCGATCCACGCCTTCGGATTCCTCATGGCCGGCGGCGTCATCCGCTCCGTGCCGGCCGAGCCGACGCCCGCCTTCTTCCCGGCGGTGGAACGGGCGATGCAGCACTCGATCCCCAAGCCCGTCGCGATCGTGGTCTGCTACCCCTCGAACCCGACCGCCTACGTGGCGAGCCTCGATTTCTATCGGGACCTCGTCGCCTTCGCCAAGCGCCACGAGATCATCATCCTGTCGGACCTCGCCTACGCGGAGGTCTACTTCGACGGCGAGCCGCCGCCCTCCGTGCTGGAGGTGCCGGGCGCGATCGACTGCACGGTGGAATTCTCGTCCCTGTCGAAGACGTTCTCCATGGCCGGCTGGCGCATGGGCTTCGCGGTCGGCAACGAGCGCCTGCTCGCGGCTCTGACCCGTGTAAAATCCTACCTCGATTACGGGGCCTTCACGCCGATTCAGGTCGCCGCCACCGCCGCCCTGAACGGGCCGGAGGACTGCATCGTGGAGATGCGCGGGATCTATAAGAAGCGCCGCGACGCGCTGATCGAGTCCTTCGGCAAGACCGGCTGGAAGATACCGACCCCCTCCGCCTCGATGTTCGCCTGGGTGCCGATCCCGGAGAAGTACGAAGCCCTCGGCAGCCTCGAATTCTCGAAGCTCCTGCTCGAGAAGTCGGACGTGGCGGTGGCACCCGGCATCGGCTTCGGCGAGCACGGCGACAACTATGTCCGCATCGCGCTCGTGGAGAACGAGCAGCGCATCCGCCAGGCGGCCCGCAACATCCGGCGCTTCTTCGATTCGGCGGACAAGACGCTGCACAACGTCGTGCCGCTCTCCAAGGCCGGCTGATCCCGGCGCCTACGACGGCCGCCGGGACTGCGCCCGGCCGTTGTTGCGGCCGGGAGACAGCCGCCCGCAAAGCGGCGCGGCCCAACCGGTCGCGCTTGTCACGGGCCGGCTTGGTCCGCAGGGTCGGCACGAGGCCGCGCCGCATCTGTGGCCGGCGGTTGAGGCCCGAGGATCGTATGCGTGGTTCGATGATGCGTGGTTTGACGCTCGCCGCCGCCCTGGCGCTGGCCGGGACCGCCGGTGCCTGCGCCCCGAAGCCCATCGTCGCTCGCGATCCGGTGCCCGCACCGACCCCGGGCGTCGGCTATGCCTGCGATTCCCGTCCGACCGTGCTCAACGCCTTCCAGACCGCGTGCGAGCCCCTGCTGCGCGAACCCCAGGTGGTCGTGCGGGCCAAGGGCTAAGGCGGAAGGCTGGGACCGTCGCTCACGCGAAGGGCGAAGGAGGCGAGGATCGGTACCGGCCGAGGTAGAGCGGCCCGAGGATACGTTCTCCCTTCGGCGGTCGCGCGAATTGGATCGCCAGCCGCAATCCCGGGTCATGCGCCGTCGCCAGCGAATCCCAAAAGTAGCAGGCGACTCCACGGAAGGCCGCATCGTGGGTCTTGTCGGCCTCGCCGTAATATTCGTCGGCGAAGCGCTCACCGAGGCCGGCACTGGAACACAGGTGGATCTCGGACAGTCCGAGGGCGGCCTTCACGGCGGTGAGGGTGCTGCGGGCGCGGGCGGCCGACAACGTCATGTTATAGGTCTCACTGCCCGCACGATCCGTCACCCCGTAGAGTTCGAGGTTTCCCTGATCGCGACCGAAATTGGTCAGCACCTGGGCGACGGCCAGCTTGATCCCGATGCCGTGCTGCGCGCTGAGGGACGCACTGTTCGTCTTGAACTTGTTCAGAACGAGCAGACCGCCGCCTCCGAAAACCGGCGGATCGAGGAAGAATTTCGACGGGATCGGCGAGAACGAAAAGTATCCCGCCGGATCATCGAAGGGCTTCAACATCGGCGACTGCTCCCAAGCAAATTCAATCGAGTCGGACCATTCGACAATGGTGAAGCGCGTTTTTCCGCGCGCAAGTCGCTGACCTCCCATCGAATGCAATAAATCTCGCGACGAGATTTGAGGAGGCCGCCGTGTCATCCCTCAGGACGAGACATCGCGATCCGTTTTGACCGCCAAAGTCGCCGCGCACGGCGTGGCGCCCATGGATTTCGGTGGAGTGTCGCCGAGCCCGTGGAAAATCACCCCGTTGCGGCAGCCCGGACACGGACAGCGGGATCACGTTCGGGCATAAGGGCAATGGGCGCGTCTCCATCGATCCACGCGGCCCGCCGGAGTGCCGTCGTGTTGCTGACCCTGCGAACCCTCCTCGCCACCGGCCTGATCGGTCTCGGGCTGACCTGCGCGGCCAGCGCCCAGACGCTCTTCCTCGGTGCCAACGGCCCCGTGGTGCTGCCGACGAGCCCCTATTCGGGCCGTCCGGTGCCGGACGATCCGCGCGCCGTGCCGGTTCCGCACGTGATGAACGGCGGCGGCTTCGGCCTGACGGGCACGGACTATTACAGCGACAGCCTCACCGAGGGACCGCTCAACAAGCGCCGCCGGCCCCGCGAATTCGTGCTGGCCCCGGCCCGGATCGGCCCGCAGGACTTCGTGCGTCCCCCACTTCCGTAAGCGGCGCTACCCCCGCCGGTCGGCGAGGCGTGCGGCGAGGATGCCGCTCGCGTAGGCGACGAGGTTGAGGGGCGAGAACACCCGGCCGATCAGGAGCTTGCCGGCCAGCGTCAGCCGGAAGGCATCGAGGCCGGGCGTGTGCACCAGCCGGAAGACCTCCACCGCCAGCGCGATCGACGCCGCTACCGCGAGGATGCGCCGGCGCGGCTGCGGCAGGACGAGCCCGACGAGCCCGTAGACCATCGCACCCCAGAGCACCGATCCGCCCCACTTCGTTACCGCTTGAGGCAGGCCGAGGGGCAGGAGGCGCAGGCTCAGGCCCGCGGCGATCACCGCGAGCGTGAGAGCCAGAAGGCGCAGCCGGGCGCGCGGGTCGTGTGTCATCGGGTCAGCGATCCGGAGCGCGGGGCCGCAGGCCGTTTACACCACCGGGGCGTCCCGGTATCACCCGGTCCCACACCCCGAAAACACGAGCCCGAAACACCAGATGCGCGCCGAGATCGAACAACTCTCGGATGCCGCCAAGCAGTCGATCGGACTGCTGAGGAGGCATCTTTGACTGGGATACCGTCGAGAAACGCCTCGCGGAGCTGAACGCGGCTTCCGAGAACCCCGAGCTTTGGAACGATGCCGAGGCGGCCCAGAAGGTCATGCGCGAGCGCACCCAGCTCGATGACGCCGTCAACGCGATCAAGAAGTTGTCTCAGGACCTCGAGGACGCCCATACGCTGATCGAACTCGGCGAGATGGAGGACGACGAGGCCAGCATCCAGGAAGGCGAGGCCGGCGTCCGCGCCGTCGAGAAGGAGGCCGCGCGCCGCCAGATCGAGACCCTGCTCTCCGGCGAGGCGGACGGCTTCGATACCTATCTCGAAGTCCATTCGGGCGCCGGCGGCACCGAGAGCCAAGACTGGGCCAACATGCTCCAGCGCATGTATGGCCGCTGGGCCGAGCGCCGGAAGTATAAAGTCGAGATCGTCGAGTGGTCGGACGGCGACGAAGCCGGGATCAAGGGCGCCACGCTCCTGATCAAGGGCCACAATGCCTATGGCTGGCTCAAGACCGAGTCGGGCGTGCACCGGCTGGTGCGGATTTCGCCCTACGATTCGAGCGCGCGCCGCCACACCAGCTTCGCCAGCGTCTGGGTCTATCCCGTCATCGACGACCGGATCGAGATCGAGATCAAAGAATCCGATTGCCGTATCGACACCTACCGGTCGTCGGGCGCGGGCGGCCAGCACGTGAACACCACCGATTCGGCCGTGCGCATCACCCACATCCCCACCGGGATCGTGGTGGCGTGTCAGCAGGAGCGCTCGCAGCATGTTCCAGGCGGTGGCCCGGTTCTTGTGCTGCGAGCGCTCCT
>NZ_BPQL01000004.1 GCF_022179225.1 Methylobacterium goesingense | reverse complement strand
ATCGCCGCTCTTGCCACCGCCCTTGTCCTTGGCGTTGCTCCGATCTCGTCCGCGATGGCTTACGACAGCCCCTCCCGTTACACCGGGTTCGCGCCCTACGACGTCGAGACCACGGGCTCGTTCGAACCCCGCCGCGCCGCGCCCCTGCGCAGCCCCTACAGCTGCCCGATGAGCTCGGCCGCCGAGGGCAATGCCAACCAGCAGAACTTCCCCACGCAGCAATACGGCCAGACCTCGGGCGGGAACCGCTGCTGATCGAACGGGAGACGGATCACCCGATGCTGCTGAAGGGCTTCTCCTACGCGATGGCCGCCGCCTTTGTCGGTGGCCTCGCCTTCACGGTCGTGGGCTCGGCCAACGCCTTCCTGAGCCTGTAGCGGCCATAGACTTCCCCACGGACCCGCCCGGCCCCCGGCCGCGGCGGGTCTTCCCATGAGATCGTGGGCGTACCGTAGGTACTGCTCATCAGGGATACCGAACCAATCCGGCTTCTGCGGCAGCGGCGTGAAACTTATTGAAGATCTTTGCCTCAACTTGGACGAGCGCCCGGACACATCCTCGATGCCCCCCCCCGAAGGCCGACGCGAGATCTACACGGCCCATCTCTACACAGAATCCGAATTGCGCAGCGAGAGCCTGACCTTCGCGGCCAGCGACGAGACCGAAGCCTGCCGGGTCGCCGAGAACTGGGCAGCGGTCACGCGGAGGTCCCGATCATTCTCGAGCCTGGATCTGTACTTGGCGGAAACCCTGATCTATCGGCGCCCGCTGACGGGCGATCGCGATCCGTCCTGAACCTGCCAGAGCGTATCAGCCACCCGCGACCATCGGAAAAACATCGATCACCGGACGGGCGCCGTCTCTCTCCCGCCCTATGTCCTCGCGATGAGACGATGGCTCGCACACAGGCTCACGCGCACCGCGCTTCTGGGCATCCTCATCCTGGCCGCCCCGGCGGGCGTGCCGGCGGCCGAGGCGCCGTCCCGCATCCTGGTCGGCCTCGACGGCAAGACCTTCTTCGATCCGGAGGGCGGCCGGAACGGGCCGAACGGGCACGATGCGGTCGGGATCCTCGACGTCGGCGACGAGGCGCGCCCGCGCCTCTTCCACACCCTTCCCCTCGACAACTCGGTCTACGGACCGCCGACCAACCTGCGCGTCACGCCGGACGGCCGCCTCGGCCTCGTGGCCAGTTCGGTCCTGATGCGCCCGGAGGGCACGGCCTGGTACGCGCAGCCCGACAACCGGCTCCACGTCATCGATCTCGCCGCCGAGCCGCCGCGCGTCGTCGAGACCCTGACGGTGGGGTCGCAGCCCTCCGGTCTCGCCATCAACCGGGCCGGTGACCTCGCCCTCGTCGCCAACCGCGCGGGGCGCAGCGTCACCGCCCTGAGCATCCGCGGCACCGTCGTGCGCCCCGTCGCGACGGTGGAGGTCGGCGACGAGGCCGCGGCGGTGGCGTTCGCGCCCGACGGCAAACGGGCCTTCGTCGCCAAGAACAAGGCCGGCCGGATCGGCGTCCTCGCCATCGACGGCACGGCCCTGCGCTACGATCCCGCCCTCGACATGCCGGTGGGACCGGGCGTCTACGGGCTCGACGTGACGCCGGACGGACGCCTCGCCCTCACGGGCAATACCGGACCGGAGCCGAGCGACGGCCATGCCGACACCGTGAGCGTGATCCGGGCCGATGCGGCCCGCCCGGTCGTGGTCGACCATCTGGGGATCGGCGACACGCCGGAGGCCCTGGCGATCGCGCCGGACGGCCGCCACGCGGCGGTCTCGGTGGTGCGGGGAGCGAGCGCGCCACGGAGCAGTCCGGGCTACACGCCGACCGGCGCGGTGGCGCTCCTGGCCATCGGACCGGACGGCGTCCGGCGGGTGGCCGAGGCCGAGGCCGGGGCGGTGACCCAGGGCATCGTGTTCAGTCCCTCGGGGGCTTACGTCTATGTCGGCAACTATGTCGACCGGACGCTGGGCGTGTACCGCGTCGAGGGCGACGGCCTTGCCGACACCGGCTACCGCCTGCCGCTGCCGGGACAGCCCGCCTCCCTCGGCGGGCGGTGACCGCTACGCATCCGGGCCGCCTGTCGACGAGGCGCGATCCCCCGACGCGGAACCCGTGACCCCTTCGGCGAAGGATGCTCAGCCAAGATCGGCCTCGCCCATCCGGTCGTCATGCGCGGCAACGACCTGCCTCAGCAGGCGGATGAGGTGGGCCTGGTCCGCCTCCGAGAGGGCCTCCACCGTCCGGGCGTGCGCCTCCCGGGCCGCCGCCTCCATCGCCCCGTGAAGCGCCTCGCCCGCCGCCGTCAGGCGGCAGATCTGCGCGCGGCGATCGGTGGGCGAGGTCGCGCGGTCGACGAGCCCCCGCGCCGCCAGGCGCTTGAGGGCGCCCGTCGTCGTCGTGCGGTCGAGGGCGACGGCTTCGGCGATCGTGGTCTGGTCGGCTTGCCCTAGCTGCCGCAGCAGCGAGAGCAGGCTGTACTGCAGCGGCGTGACGCGAAAATCGGCACACCGCTCAGCAAAAAGGCTGACGTGGATCTGGTGCATCCGCCGCGCCAGAAATCCGGGCCGCTCCGAGAGCGGCCACGGCGCCGCGCCCTCCGGCCCGGGCCCCCGCTCCGGCGGTCCCTCCACGATACTCTCCGAGACCTGCTCCATCGACGCGTTTCCCAGAATGGCTTCGGACTTGGCACGCCCCGTGCAAAGCCGAGATACGAAGCATGCTTCGCTTTTGGTCGGGCAATTTTTGGCAAGAACGGGGCCGGTACCGACCGGCCGGGATCACGAGGTCGAGTGATGGTCGAATCCAACCCTGATCCGCGCCGCTACGATCTGCTCCTGCGCGGGGGCCGCGTCATCTGCCCCGCCTCCGGCATCGATGGCCTCCGCGACGTGGCGATCCGCGACGGGCGCATCGCCGCGGTGGAGGCGGCGATCCTGCCCTCTTCCGCCGCCGAGACCGTGGACGTCTCGGGCAAGCTCGTGCTGCCGGGCATGATCGACACCCACGCCCACGTCTACCAGTACGTCACCGGCCGCTTCGGCCTGAACCCCGACATGGTCGGGGTGCGCTCGGGCGTCACCACCGTGGTGGACCAAGGCGGTCCGTCCTGCATGACCCTGCCGGGCTTCCGCCACTTCATCGCCGAGCAGGCCGACACGCAGGTGCTGGCCTTCCTGTCGGCCTACCTCGTCGGCGGTCTGGAGGGGCATTTCTACCCGAACCTCTACAGCCCGGACGGCGTCGACATCGACGCCACGGTGAAATCGGCCACCGAGAACCGCGACCTCGTGCGCGGCATCAAGGGCCATGCCGAGATCGGCGGTTTCGCCCGCTGGGGCATCCGCGTCATGGAGATGGCCGCCGAGATCAGCCGCCAGGCCGATCTCCCGCTCTACGTGCATTTCGGCCAGCTCTGGGGCCTGCCGGAATCCGGCGCCAACGGCGAGGACGCCGACACTATCGTCGAACGGGTGATTCCGCTGCTGCGCCCCGGCGACGTGCTGGCCCATCCCTTCACCCGCCATCCCGGCGGCTTCATCAACGAGGCCGGCGAGGTCCACCACATCATCCGCCGGGCGATGGATGCGGGGCTCAAGGTGGATGTCGGCCACGGCAGCCACTTCTCCTACCGGGTCGCCCGCGCCTCGCTGCCGGCCGGCGTGATCCCCTACACGCTGGGCGCCGACATGCACGGCTACAACACCGAGGTGCCCCAACCCGCCGGCACCCCGGACGAGCACCACGACGACGAGAACCACCCCTTCCTCGGCCAGGCCCGCTTCAGCCTCACCCAGGCGATGAGCTCGATGATGGCGCTGGGCATCCCGCTGGAGGAGGTGGTGCCGATGGTGACCTCGCACCCGGCCGAGATGCTGCGCATGAGCGACCGCATCGGCGCCCTGACGGTGGGGTTCGCGGCCGACGTCTCGGTGCTGCACGACGATCGCGGACGCTTCCTCCTGCGGGACAACGAGGACACCCGCGTCGTCGCCGACCGGCTCCTGCGCCCCGCCTTCTGCCTGCGGGCGGGCCGGCGCTTCGAGGCCGACTCGCCGATCCTGCCCCAGGCGATCGCGGCCTGAGGGAGTGTCCATGACCGCCTTCCGCCTCGACGACCCGACGCCCGCCGACCCGCGCCGCCGCTGGGGCGACCTCGACCGGGCGGCGCGCGGCGCCTGTTACGACAACAACGCGGGCGTGCCCGACTCCGCCGCGCAGGTCGCCGCCCGCAACGCCGCCTCGGCGGCGTACCGGGCCGCGCATGGCCAGCACCTCGACATCCCCTATGCAGCAAGCGCCCGCGGCACAGGAGAAAGCGACCGCACCGCCTTCGACCTCTACCCGGCCGTGCAAGCCGGCGCGCCCTGCCTCGTCTTCGTCCACGGTGGCTACTGGCAGCGCAACGCGCGGGCCGATTTCGCCTGCTTCGCCGAAGGGCTCAACGCGGCCGGCTGGTCGGTGGCGATGCCGGGCTACACCCTGGCCCCGGAATCCAGTCTCGCGGGGATCGTCGCCGAGATCGGCGCGGCCCTCGACTGGCTCGCCGAGCGGGGACCGGCCCACGGGATCTCCGGCCCCCTCGTGCTGTCCGGCTGGTCGGCCGGCGCCCAGCTCGCCGCGATGCAGCTCGGCCACCCGGCGGTGGCGGCGGGCCTCGCGATCTCCGGCGTCTACGACCTCGCCCCGATCCGCGACACCTACCTCGACGACAAGCTCGGACTCACGGATGCGGAGGTCGAGACGCTCTCGCCCCTGCGGCGCCCCGTCGTCGACAAGCCCCTGACGATCGCCTACGGCAGCCGCGAGTTGCCCGCCCTCGTCCACGACGCGCGCAACCTCCACGCCCTGCGCGCCGCCGCCCACGTACCCGGCGCTCTGCTGCCGGTGCCCGGCGCCGACCACTTCTCGATCCTCAACGAGTTCCGCCGGCCCGACGGCCTGCTGGTGCGCGCCGCGCAGGACCTCCTCGGAGGCACCCGATGAGTGGCGCGGGCGCCAGCGCGGTTCCGCCGCGCCAGGAGGGCGTCGGCGCTCCCCTCCCCCGCAAGGAGGACGACCGGCTGATGCGCGGGCGCGGGCAGTTCGTCGGCGACATCCGTCTACCCGGGATGCAGGACGTGGCCTTCGTCCGCAGCCCCCTGGCGCATGCCCGCATCCGGGCCATCCACGTGCCGGGGGCCTATCGCGACCGCGTCTTCACGGCCGCCGACCTCGACGGCGTGCAGCCGATCCGGGCGGTCTCGGGGTTGCCGGGCTTCAAGGCCTCGGAGCAACCGGTGCTCGCCACGGGCAAGGTCCGGCAGGTGGGCGAGCTCGTCGCGATGTGCGTCGCTCCGACCCGGGCCGAGGCCGAGGACATCGCCGCCGCCATCGTTCTCGACCTCGAGGAGTTGCCGGCGATCCACGACATGCTGGCCGCGCGCGAGCCCGGCTCCGCCCTCGTCCACGAGCACTGGGGCGACAACGTCTACCTGGAGACCCTGGTCGACATCGACATCGCCTCCGCGCTCGACGCGCCGATCAAGGTCAGCCGCACGATCTCGACGGGGCGCCAGTGCATGGCGCCGATCGAGGGACGCGGCACCGTGGTGCATCTCGACCACCGCCTCGATCAGGTCGTCGTCCATACCGCGAGCCAGATGCCCCACATCGTGCGCAACGGGCTGGCGGAATGCTTGGGGCTCGAGCAGGGCCGCATCCGCATCGTCTCGCCCGACGTCGGCGGCGGCTTCGGCTACAAGGCGATCCTGCTCGCCGAGGACGTGGCGCTGACCTGGCTGGCGCTGCGCCTCGGCCATCCGGTGCGGTGGCTTGAGGACCGGCGCGAGCACCTCACCGCCAACGCCAATTGCCGCGAGCACCACTATCGCATCACCGCCTATGCGGAGCGCGACGGCAGGTTGCGGGGCATCGACTGCGAGGCGACCGTCGATTCCGGCGCCTACTCGGCCTATCCGTTCTCGGCCTGCCTGGAGGCGGCACAGGTCGCCAGCATCCTGCCGGGCCCCTACGATTTCCCGAGCTATCGCTGCCGCACGTGGTCGGTGGCCACCAATAAGTGCCCGATCCTGCCCTACCGGGGGGTCGCCCGCACCGGCGTCTGCTTCGCCCTCGAACTCGTGCTCGACGCGGTCGCCCGTGAAGCGGGCATCGCGCCCGAGGTCGTGCGTGAAAAAAATCTCGTCCGGCCCGAGCAGATGCCGTTCGAGAACATCACCCGAAAGCACTTCGACAGCGGCGACTATCCGCAGGCGCTCGCCCGCGCGCTGAGGGCCATCGACGTCGAGGGCGTCCGCGCCCGCCAACGCGCGTCCGAACCGGACGGGCGCCGCATCGGCCTCGGCCTGTCGGTCTATTGCGAGCAGGCGGCCCACGGCACCTCGGTCTATTCCGGCTGGGGCATTCCGATGGTGCCGGGCCACGAGCAGGCCTCCGCCCGGCTGACGCCGGACGGCGGCCTCGAACTCCGCATCGGCGCGCATTCCCACGGCCAAGGCCTGGAGACGACGCTGGCCCAGGTCGCCCACGAGATCCTGGGCGTGCCGGTGGCGCGCACCCGCCTCGTCCACGGCGACACCGCGATGACGCCCTACTCCACCGGCTCCTGGGGTTCGCGCGTGATGGTGATGGCCGGTGGCGCGGTGGCGACGGCCTGCGAGACCCTGCGCGACCGGGCGGTGCGGATCGGCGCCCACCTGCTCCAGGCAAGCCCCGAGGCATGCCACTTCTCGGGCGGCCACGTGGTCGGCCCCTCCGGCGACATCTCCCTGGAAGCCATCGCCCGCACCTGGTACCGACGCCCGCAGGACCTTGGCCCCGACACCGATCCGGGTGGGCTCGAGGTCACCGCCGGCTACAAGCCGCAGCGCGATTCCGGCACCTTCTCCTACGCGGCCCACGCGGTCGTGGTCGCAGTCGATCCCGATCTCGGCGCCGTCGAGATCCTCGACTACGTCATCGTCGAGGATGGCGGCACCCTGGTGAACCCCCTCGTGGTCGATGGCCAGATCTATGGCGGCCTCGCGCAGGGCATCGGCACCGCCCTCTACGAGGAGATGCGCTTCGACGCCCGCGGCCAGCCGCTGGCCTCGACGTTTGCCGACTACCTGCTGCCCGGCGCCGCCGAGGTGCCGATGGCGCGCATCGAGCACATGGAGACCCCCTCGCCCTACACGCGCTTCGGCCAGAAGGGCATCGGCGAGGGTGGCGCCATCGCGCCGCCGGCCGCGCTCGCCAACGCGATCAACGACGCGCTGGCCCCGCTCGGCGTCGAGATGCTGCATTCCCCCGTCACGCCCCGACGGATCGTGGAGGCGGTGCTGGCCGCCCGCACCGGCGCCGAGCCCGCACGGGAGGCCGCATGAAACCCAGCCCCTTCGCCTGGGAGCGCCCGGCGAGCCTCGCCGCCCTGCTCGACCGCCTCGCGACGGCAGAGGGCGGCGTGAAGCTGATCGCGGGCGCACAGTCCCTCGGGCCGATGCTGGCCTTGCGCCTCGTCGAACCGGACCTGATCCTCGACATCACGGGAATCGCGGAGTTGCGTCAGGCCCGCGTCGAGGCCGGCGCCCTCGTGCTCGGCGCATGCGTGACCCACGCCAACATCGAGGACGGGCGCGTGCCCGACCTCACGGGGGGCGCCCTGCAGCGGGTGGCCTCGGCGATCGCCTACCGGCCCGTGCGCAACCGGGGCACCATCGGCGGCAGCCTCGTCCACGCCGACCCGGCCGCCGACTGGGTGAGCGCCCTGATGGCGCTCGGCGCCGAGGTCGAGATCGCGGGGCCCAAGGGCCGCCGCACCCTGCCGGTGGAGCGCTTCGTCACCGGCGCGCTGGAGGTGGCGCTCGGACCGGCCGAGATCCTGGTGGCGGTGCGCGTGCCGGCCCTGCCGCCGGGCGCCGCCTGGGGCTACGTCAAGCACTGCGCCAAGATCGGGGAGTTCGCCCACGCCATCGGGGCCGTGCGCCTGGAGCCGGGGGCCGGCCGGGGACGCGCGGTGATCGGCGCCGTCGAGGGGGCGCCCGTGCTCCTCGCCGATGCTCGTCCGCTCTTCGGCGGCCGCATCAGTCCCGATTTCGCGGAGCGCTTCGAGCCTAGCGCGGCGGAGGCCGCCCTGATCGCCGCCGGCATGGCGGACCCGGTCGAGCGCCACGTCCACGTCACGGTGCTGGCCCGCGCGGTGGCGCAGGCCGGAAAGCTCCCCCTCTCGCGTGTCCCGGAGGCCGCATGAGCGCCGGATTGGCCGAGCCCACCACTGGCCGGATCGCCCTCGGGCTGACGGTGAACGGACGGTCCCTACGCATCGAAGCCGAGCCGCGCAGCCATCTCGGCGACGTGCTGCGCGAGAACCTGAACCTGACGGGCACGCATCTGGGCTGCGAGCACGGCGTCTGCGGTGCCTGCACCGTGCTCCTCGACGGCGAACCGGCGCGCGCCTGCCTGACCTTCGCGGGCGCCTGCGCAGGGGCCGCCGTGACTACCATCGAGGGCCTGGACGACGACCCGATCGCCACGGAACTACGCGCCGCCTTCAACCGCGAGCACGCGCTCCAGTGCGGCTACTGCACCCCCGGCATGCTGGTGGCCGCACGCGACCTCGTCCTGCGCCTGCCCGAGGCCGACGAGCGGCGGATCCGGGTCGGCCTCTCGGGCAACCTCTGCCGCTGTACCGGCTACGCCGGCATCGTGCGAGCGGTGATGGCCGTCATCGCAGAGCGCCGCGCCCAAGGCATCCGGCCCGAGACCGGCGCAGCGCGCGCCCTCGGCCCCGTCGGCGCCCGCATCGGCGAGACGGTGGCGGCTCGCTCACAGGCTGCGCGGGTCACGGAGAACCGGGTCGCGCCCGCCCGGGCGGCGACGCCGGCGACCCCTTTCGCGCCCGCCCACCGCTTCACGCACGTCATCGACCTGTCCCACCCGCCGGACGCCGTCTTCGCCCTGCTGGGGGATATCGAGGCCGTGGCCGCCTGCCTACCCGGCGCCGTCCTGACGGGCCGGCCCGAGCCCGACACGGTCGAGGGCGGCCTTCAGGTCCGGATCGGGCCGATCGCCGCGACCTTCCGGGGCAGCGCCCGCATCGCGCGGGACCCCGCCACGCTCGCCGGTTCGGTCCGGGGTGCCGGCAGCGACGCGGGCGGGCGCTCGGCCACCGAGGGCGAACTGCGCTACCGGGTCGAGCCCGGTCCGGCGCCGGGCACGGCCCGGGTCGTGCTCGATGTCGGCTACACCCTGACCGGGCCCCTCGCGCAGTTCGGCCGTCCCGGCCTCGTGCGCGACCTCGCCGGCCGCATCGCGGCGGATTTCGCCCGCGCGGTCGATGCCCGTCTCTCCGGCGCCGAGGCCCCGGCGCCGGCCGGCCTCAACCCCTTGCGCCTCCTCCTCGGCCTTGCCCGGGCGCGCCTCGCGGCCTGGCTCGGCCGCGCCTGATCCGATTTCACCCCAGCCCCGCACCGGAGATACGCGAATGCCCAGCAGGTTCACCGTCACGACCGCGATTCTCCTGGCGCTGGCCGCCACGGGGGCGCGGGCGGACACGATCCGCATCGGCGTCAACGAGCCGCTGACCGGGCCGTTCGCGGCCTCCGGCACCTACGTGGTCAACGGCGCGAAGATCGCCGCCGACGAGATCAACGCCCGGGGCGGATTGCTGGGCAAAAAGATCGAGCTGATCGTCGAGGACAACAAGAGCAACCCGACGGAAGCGGCGGCGGTGGCCGAGAAGCTGATCACCAGCGACAAGACCCCGGTGCTGATGGGCGCCTGGGGCTCGAGCCTGACGCTCGCGGTGATGCCCAAGCTCATCGACTACGCGGTGCCGATGCTGGTCGAGACCTCCTCGTCCGGCAAGATCACCACCTCGGGCAATCCCTTCGTCTTCCGCATCTCGCCGCCCTCCGCGCTGGAGGCGGAGACCTTCGCGCCGATGGTGGCCAAGCTCGGCATGAAGAAAGCCGACTTCCTCGTGCTCAACAACGATTTCGGGCGGGGTGCCGCCGCCGATTTCGGCAAGATGCTGAAGGACAAGGGTGTCCAGGTCGGCCTCGTCGAGACCATGGACCAGGGCGCGCAGGACATGAGCGCCCAGCTCTCCAAGCTCAAGGCCTCCGACAGCGACACCATCATGATCACGAGCGCGGTGGACCAGCTCGTGCTCCTGTTCAAGCAGATGGCGGCGCTCGGCCTCAAGAAGCGGGTCATCACCACCGGCGGCTCGCAGAACCCCGACCAGATCATCGCGCAGGCCGGCTCGGCCGCCGACGGCACGATGCACCTGACCACCTTCCTGCCCTGGCTGCCCGAGAAGACACCGGACCCGCAGGCGACGGAACGCTTCATCGCCGAGTGGAAGAAGCGCGGCTTCGCCTTCGCGGGCGTCACCGAGAGCTTCCGCGGCTACGACGGCATCCGGGCCATCGCCCACGCCATCGAGAAGGCGGGTTCCGCCGAGCCGGCGGCGATCACCAAGGCGTTCTGGTCCGTCGACTTCACGGGGCTCAACGGCCCGATCCGCTTCGCCAAGGCCGGCCCCGCCGGCAAGGAGAGCGGCCAGAGCAAGCCCGACGTCTACCTCATCGAGATCAAGGACGGCCGCGTCGTCGTGCCGACGCTCTGACACCCCCCACGCCCTCCCGCGCGCGGGAGGGCGAGCCTGAGCCGATCCACGAAACCCCGGGGCCGCCCATGGACCAGCTGATCCAGCACCTCGTCAACACGCTCATCCTGGGCGGCACCTACGCCCTCCTGGGGATCGGGCTGACCCTGATCTTCGGCATCATGAATGTGGTGAACTTCACCCACGGCGCGCTCTACACGGTCGGCGCCTACCTGATGTACCTCGCGGTCGCGGCCCTCGGGCTGAACTTCTTCCTGGCGCTGCCCGTGGCGATCCTCGGCGGACTCGTGTTCGGGGCGGCCATCGAGCGGCTGCTGCTGCGGCCCTTCCGGGGGGCCGACATCGACACCACCATGCTGGTGATGATCGGGGCCGGCATCGCCCTGCAATCGGCGACCCTGTGGATCTTCGGCGGGGTCGCCAAGGCGATCCCGTCGCCCTTTCCCGAGGCCCCGCTGCAGATCGGCCCGGTCTCGGTCTCCTGGCTGCGTCTGTTCGTGCTCGGGGCGGCTCTGGGCCTCATCGCGCTCACCTACGCGCTGATCAACGGCACGAAGCTCGGGCTCGCCATGCGGGCCGCCTTCCAGGACGCCGACACGGCGGCCCTGATGGGGGTCAACGTGCGCCTCATCGACACCGCCACCTTCGCGCTCGGGTCCTCCCTGGCCGCCGCCGCCGGTGCCCTGCTCGGGCCGGTCTACGTCGTGTTCCCGCAGATGGGGGGCCTCGCCGAGTTGAAGGCCTTCGCCATCGTCATCCTGGGCGGGCTCGGCAACGTCACCGGGGCGGCCATCGGCGGCTTCATCCTGGCGCTCGCCGAGGAACTCGGCGCCGGCTACATCTCCTCCGGCTACCGGGACGCCATGGGCTTCCTCATCATCATCGCGGTGCTGCTGGTGAAGCCGACGGGCCTGTTCGCCAAGGCGGAGCGCATCGGATGAGCCGGCTGCTTCCCTTCGCGCTGCTCGCGGGCCTCGTCGTCCTGCCGCTGGGGCTGAGCGCGAGCCCCTACCTGCTCAACGCGCTGATCACGACGGGTATCCTGACCATCGGCGCCATGAGCCTGAACCTGCTGCTCGGCTTCACCGGGCAGCTCAGCCTCGGCCACATCGCTTTCTTCGGCATCGGCGCCTACGTGAGCGCGCTCACCAGCCTCGGCTTCGACGTGGAGATCGGCTTCGGCACCCGCGTGGTCCACGAGCCCTGGCCGCCGGTCGTGGGCTTTCTGCTCGCGATCCTGGCGGCCGGCGCCTGCGGCTGGCTGATCGGGCGCCTCTCCTTCCGGGTGCGGGGCGCCTACTTCGTCATCGTGACGATCTCGTTCGCCGAGGTGGTGCGCCTGGTGGCCCTCAACTGGGTGGAACTGACGCAAGGGCCTCTGGCGCTCACCGGCATTCCGGCGATCAGCCTCGGCCTGCCCGGCCTCGGCACCTGGACCCTGCGGACCAAGCTGCAGAACTACTACCTCGTGCTCGCCGTCGGCACCCTCTGTTACCTCGTCATCGCCCGCCTCGTCGCCTCGCGCTTCGGCCGGGCGATGCGGGGCCTCAAGGAGAACGAGTCCCTGGCGCTCTCGGTGGGCATCAACGCCACCCGCACCCTCACCATCGCGACCGTGATCTCGGCCGCCATGGCGGGCGCGGCGGGCAGCCTCTACGCGCATTACCTGCGCATCATCGATCCCGACGTGTTCCTGTTCTCCACCACCGTCAGCATGGTCATCATGGTGGTGGCGGGCGGCAAGGGCACGCTGATGGGCCCGGTGATCGGCGGCCTGATCTTCGGTCTGCTGCCCGTGGGCCTGCGCCCCGTGATGGCGCCGGAAGCGCAGTGGATCGTCTACGGAATCGTGCTGATCGTGATCCTCTACGTGATGCCGCGCGGGATCGTGCCGGGTCTGGCCAGGCTCGCGCCCCGCGCCCGGCCGGCACGGGCCCCCGTCCTCTAAGCCAGCCCGGTGGTGCCGCGATGAGCGTGATCCTCTCCGTCGACCATGTCGGCGTGCGCTTCGGCGGTCTCGTGGCCATCGCGGACCTGCACTTCGACGTGCGGGAGGGCGAGATCGTCAGCCTGATCGGCCCGAACGGGGCGGGCAAGACGACCGCCTTCAACGTGATGACGGGCTTCCTCAAGCCGAGCCAGGGCGAGGTCCGGTTCCGGGGCACCGGCCTGGCGGGCCTGCCGCCGCACGCGATCACCCGCCTCGGCCTCGCGCGCACCTTCCAGCGCACCAGCGTCTTTCCCGACGACACGGTGTTCGACAATGTCATGATCGGCCTGCACCGCCAGGGAGCGGCCGCGCCGCGCACGCGCCTCCTCGACACACTGATCGGCCGCACAGGCGCCGGCGAGCGGCGCCTGCGGGCGCGCGCCGAGGCGCTTCTCGACTGGGTCGGCCTCTCGGGACGCGCGCAGGAGAAGGCGGGGGCGCTGGCCTACGGCGAGCAGCGCCTCGTCGGGGTGGCGCTGGCGCTCGCCACCGAGCCCGCCATGCTCCTCCTCGACGAGCCGGTCTCGGGCATGAACGCCTCGGAGACCCGGGTCTTCGTGCGCCTGATCCGGCAGATCCGGGAGCGCGGCGTCACCCTCCTGCTGGTCGAGCACGACATGCCGATGGTGATGGAGGTCTCCGACCGCATCGTCGTCCTCAATTACGGCCGGCTGATCGCCGAGGGGCCGCCCGAGGCGATCCGCAACGACCCGGCCGTGATCGAGGCCTATCTCGGCCAGGGCAGCGCCGCCCGCCGGGCGATCGCCGAGGCCCAGCAATCGGCGGACACTCGGGAGGCCGCGCATGCTTGAGATCCGCGACCTCGTCTGCGGCTATGGCCACGTCACCGCCCTCAAGGGCCTCACCATCGACGTGCGCGAAGGCCAGCTCGTGGCCCTGGTGGGCGCGAACGGCGCCGGCAAGTCGACCACCCTGCGGGCGATCTCGGGGCTGGTGCCGGCCCGCTCCGGCGCCATCCGGCTCGACGGGCGCGACATCACGGGGGCCGAGCCCCGGCGCATCCTGGAGGCGGGCATCGCCCATTGCCCGGAGGGACGACGCGTCTTCCCGCAGATGACGGTCGCCGAGAACCTCGCCATGGGCGCGTATCTGCGCCGGGACCGGGCCGGCATCGCTGCGGACCTCGGGCGCATCTACGGCGAGTTCCCGCGCCTCGCCGAGCGCCGCCAGCAGGCCGCCGGCACCCTCTCGGGCGGCGAGCAGCAGATGTTGGCCATCGGCCGCGCCCTGATGGCGCGCCCGCGCCTCGTGCTCTTCGACGAGCCCTCCCTGGGGCTCGCCCCCAATATCGTCGAGCGGATGTTCGCCGTCATCCGCTCGATCTGCGACGCGGGCACCACCGTGCTGCTGGTGGAGCAGAACGCCTTCGCGGCCCTCGAACTCTGCGACCACGCCTATCTCCTCGAGACCGGCCGCATCGTCCTCGAGGGCACGGGCGAGGCCCTCATCGCCGACCCGCATGTCCGGGAAGCCTATCTGGGTGGCTGAGGCGCGGCCGGGCCCGACCTATCTGGGGCCGGCGAGCCTCCTCGGCGACCGCGCGATCACCCCGGTCCGGGTCGGTGGGCGGCAGCTGATCCTGGTGCGGGACGGGACGCGGATCGTGGCCGCCGAGCGCGCCTGCCCGCACGAGGGGGCGGACCTGTCCCTCGGCCGCTGCGCGGCGGGCCGGCTGCACTGCCCCCGGCACCAGGCCTCCTTCGACCTCCGGGACGGCTCGGTCTCGCCGGGCTGGTCGTTCCGTGCCCTGCGGCTGTCGCCCGTCGCGGTGAGGCCGGACGGGCTCTGGGTCTCGCTGGCGTAAGGGAGCCTCCGACGTCTGCCGGGCGATGGCTTCCGTCAGCCTGCGCGCGCCCGGTCCTCTTGGTCCCGCGAGCCCCGCGCCGAGATCCCGACCCGGGCCGACGCCGCCTCGATGGCCGACCGGCGCTGGCCCGCGGAGAAGGGCGTGACCTACGGCACCGCCCTCAGGCCGCGATCTTCCGACACTCGGCGGCGCAGGTCTGGCAGGCCGAGCGGCAGGCGCGGCAGTCGGCGATGTCGGGGAACTTGGCGCACTCGGTTTCGCAGGCCGCGCAGATCTCGCCGACCGCCTTGGCCAGGACGCGCGTGTGCGGGGAATTGACCGCCGCGAGCGTCTCCAGGGCGCCGCAGGCATGGACGAGGTCGTAGACCGACTTCATGCAGGCGACCATGCGGGTGTCGTTCATCGCGAGCATGCCGAAGCAGTGCCGCAGGCAATCGTTGCCGGTCGAGACGCAGCGCGCGCTGGACTCCTTGAGCGCGGCGAATTGGGGCGGATGCTCGTGGGCCCCGTGGCCTTGCATCCCGTGGTCCTGCATCCCGTGGCCTTCCCCGTGCGCGTGCGAAGGCTCAGGCGCCTGCGCCAGAGCCGACGTGGCGGCGGAGAGCGCGACGGCGGCTCCGAGCCCAGCGAAGAAATCCCGGCGTTCCATGGTGATGCTCCCACTCAGTCCGACCACGTGTCCGATCGCCCATCATGTCCGACGGCGGCAGGGTCCTGGCAATGGGGCATGCGCGAAATTGATCGAACTCGCGGGGGCGCCGGCAACCTCCGTCGTCCACGCAACGGCGCCCGGGAACCCGGCACGATCGATGCGTTCAGACTTTGCTCGATCGTGCGGCCGCGTCGCGAACGATCTGCAGCAGACGCTGACGCTCCGCAGGATCCGTGATGCTGGTGAAGGCCTCGATCAGCGCCGAGCAGTCACGGCTCATCGCGAAGGCCTCGTCGTGCACGGCCTCCGGCGCGCCGGTCTCGCCCGGTCGGAGCGTCGCGGCCGGATGGAACGCCGTCACCGGAAGACCGAGTGTTTCGGCGATCTGCGCCTGTAGTTGCAGACTCCGCTGCCGCAAGCGGCCTGCTTCTTCCGATCTCCAGTCCGGCTCGCGGTCCTTCGACGGCTCGGCGTCGGGCATTCCCATCTTGCAACTCATCTCATTACTCAACGTTAACGACGCCTCTCGAATTTGCCCTTAAGTGCATACAGAAGCGTGTGGCAGGAAATCTCACCTCCTGGCGTTGTTTTCAATCCGGTACCCCGATAATGCTCGCGTCGAAGATTCGATGACATCAGGGTCGTGTATGGGAGCGTATCGCGTGCGTGAGGCGGAGGTCCCGCCACAAATGCTGCAACAGGCGATCGATGCTACGGATGTGATCGGGCGGTGGGAATACGACGTTCCGAACGACCGGGTCTATACCGATACCCTCGTCGCCCTGGTATTCAACGTCGATCCCGCCCTGGCCGAAACGGGCGCATCGCTCGACGTCTTCCTCGCCGGTATTCATCCCGAGGATCGCGCACGAACCGCGCAGGAGATCCGGCGCAGCGCCGAGACGGGGATGTGCTGCACGATCGAGTACCGCGTCCGCTCGGCGGACGGCGTCGTGCGGTGGGTTCTGGATCGGGGTCGGACCGTCCTCGACGAAGCCGGGCGTCCCCAGCGCGGGAGCGGCGTGGTGATCGACATGACCCGGACGCGGTGCCGGCGTGACGCGAATCCACCGGATGGTCACGATCCGGACCGGAATCCCCTGGAGAACGCGGCCGAGCATTGTCTCGCGGCCCACAATGCCCTCCAGGCCGTCCCCGAGCCGCTGCTACAGCGGATGAGCGACATGCTGCTGCTGGAAGTCGGGCGCTCCCTCGCCAGGCTCGTCGACGAACGCCGTCGCAGGGGTGTGAACGAGGCGGTCCAGCCCGGTCATTGACGCCTCCGACCGGGGCCGGGATACACTCGGGCCGGCTCGGATCCGCGGGTCGCGGAGGAGCGGGCATGCCGGACGGATTTCCGACCCCGTCCATCCTCAACCGCCTGGACCTCAAGACCCTGCGGTTATTCGCGGCCATCTGCGAGGAGGGCACGCTGAACGGCGCGGCCCGGCGGGCGGCCATCGCGCCCTCGGCCGTCAGCAAGCGCCTCGCCGAACTGGAGGGCGTCCTGGGCTGCACGCTCCTCACCCGGGAGCCGCGCGGGATGCGCCCGACGCCGGCCGGGGAGACGCTGCTGCATCACACCCGAAGGATGCTGGCCAGCGCCGAGCAGATCAGCCTCGAACTCGCGGAGCATGCCCGCGGCGTGCGGGGCTTCGTCCGGGTGCTCGCCAATCTCTCGGCGATCGTGCAGTTCCTGCCCGAGGACCTCCAGGCCTTCCTGGCCGTCCAGCCCGGAATCCGGGTCGATCTGGAGGAGCGGCCGAGCGGCGGGGTGGTGGCCGGCGTCGAGGAGGGCGTGGCCGATCTCGGCCTCTGCGCCGGCGGCACCGATGCCCGCTCCCTGCGCAGCTACCCCTATCGCCGCGACCGCCTCGTCCTCGTCATGCCCGCCGACCATCCGCTGGCCCGGCGCGAGGCGGTCGCCTTCGTCGAGACCCTCGCGCACGACCATGTCGGGATGCACCGCGAAAGCTCGATCTACATGACCCTGCGCGACGAGGCGCGTCGCCTCGGGCAGCCCCTGCGCCTGCGCATCCACGTGCCGAGCTTCGACGCGATCTGCCGGATGGCGCAGGCCGGCATGGGGCTCGGCGTGGTGCCCGCCCACGTTCATGCCCTTCTCGGCCCCCAGATGCACCTCGTGGCGGTGCCGCTCACCGATGCATGGTCCTACCGCAGCTTAAGCCTCGTGGTGCGGCCGGGCGCCCTCCCCCCGGCAGCCGGCCTGCTCCTCGAGCACCTGCGCACCGGCCCCTGAGGTCGGAGCTGGACTCAGCGTTCGCCTAGAGAGAACGCACGCTCGCGCATGACGTTTGGACTTCGGGCATTCGGCACAATATCGCTACCTCCAAGAACAATGGAGGAGACGCCAATGCCAAGCTCAGCGACAGCTTCGGCCACCGGCCCGCTCAGTGGAATCAGAGTTCTCGAACTCGGCCAACTCATCGCCGCGCCGTTCGCCACCAAGATCATGGCCGAGTTCGGCGCCGAGGTGATCAAGGTCGAGACGCCCGGCGACGGCGATCCCTTGCGCAAGTGGCGCAAGATGCACGAGGGCACCTCGCTCTGGTGGTACCTGCAGTCCCGCAACAAGAAGTCGATCGCGATCAACCTGAAGACGCCGGAGGGCCTGGAGATCGTCAAGGATCTCGCCCGCAGCGCCGACGTGGTGGTGGAGAACTTCCGGCCCGGCGGCCTGGAGAAGCTGGGCCTCGGCTGGGACGTGCTCTCGGCCCTCAACCCCAGCCTCGTGATGGTCCGCATCTCGGGCTACGGCCAGACCGGGCCCTACCGCGACCGGCCCGGTTTCGGCGCCATCGGCGAGTCGATGGGCGGCATCCGCTTCACCACCGGCAGCCCGGACAGCCCACCCGCCCGCGTCGGCGTCAGCATCGGCGACACGCTGGCCTCGCTGCACGGTGTCATCGGCGCCCTCATGGCCCTCCTGCACGTCAAGACGAACGCCGGCGCGGGCCAGGTCATCGACGTCTCCCTCGTGGAGAGCGTGTTCAACGTCATGGAGAGCTTGGTGCCGGAATACGACCTCCTCGGCGAGGTCCGCACCCGCACGGGCGGCGCCCTGCCCGGCATCACGCCCTCCAACACCTATCCGACGAAGGACGGCGGCTTCGTCGTCATCGCGGGCAATTCGGACCCGATCTTCCGGCGCCTGATGGGCGTGATCGGCCGGCAGGATCTTGCCGACGATCCCGCCTTGCGCGGCAACGACGGCCGCTCGGCCGTGGCCGGCATGCTCGATGGGGTGATCGCGGACTGGTCGCGGGCGCGCAGCGTCGACGAGGCGCTCCAGGCCCTCGACGCGGCGGACGTGCCGGCGGGCCGGATCTATTCGGTGGCCGACATCGTGGCCGACCCGCACTACGCGGCCCGCAACATGATCCTGGAGGCCGAACTGCCCGGGGGCACCCGGGTCAAGATGCCCGGCATCGTGCCCAAGATGTCCGGCACGCCGGGCGGCGTGCGCTGGCAGGGGCCGGCCCTGGGCGCCCACACCGACGACGTCCTGGCCGACCTCGGCCGAGATGCCGAGACCATCGAACGCCTGCGTCGCGAGGGAGCGATCCAATGACCGGGACCGCAACGAATGCCAGCCCCCTGCTGATCCAGGAGGTCGCCACCCGCGACGGGTTCCAGATCGAGCCCGTCTTCGTGGCAACGCGCGACAAGATCGCGCTGATCGACGCGCTCTCGGCAGCCGGATTCTCCCGCATCGAGGTCTCGTCCTTCGTCTCGCCCAAGGCCGTGCCGGCCTTGCGCGACGCGGCCGAGGTCTTTGCCGGCCTTCACCGCCGGCCCGGCACCGTCTACGTCGCCCTGGTGCCCAACCCGAAGGGCGCCGAGCGGGCGCTCGCGGCGCGGGTCGACGAGGTCAACCTCGTCGCCTCGGTAAGCGAGACCCACAACCGCGCCAACATGGGCATGTCGCCGGCCGCCTCGATCGAGGGGTTTTCCCGCATCATGGAGACGGTGCGCGGCTCGGGCGTTTCCACCAACGCCACGGTGGCCACGGCCTTCGGCTGCCCCTTCGAGGGGGAGCAGGCAGCGGACAAGGTGATGCGCCAGGTCGAGCGCTACCTTGCCCTTGGGATCGAAGGCGTGACGCTGGCCGATACCACCGGCATGGCCAACCCCCGGCAGGTGGAGCACCTCGTCGCCCGCGCCCTGACGATCGTGCCGGCCGAGCACCTGACCCTGCACTTCCACAACACCCGCGGGCTGGGGCTCGCCAACGTGCTGGCCGCCTACGGGGCGGGCGCGCGCCGCTTCGACGCGGCGCTGGGCGGCCTCGGCGGCTGCCCGTTCGCGCCCGGCGCCACGGGCAACATCTGCACCGAGGACCTCGTCAGCATGGCCTACGAGATGGGCATCGAGACGGGCCTCGACCTCGACGCCCTGATCGGCCTGTCCCGCGACCTGCCGCGCCTGATCGGCCACGACGTGCCGGGACAGGTCGCCAAGGCAGGCCGGCCTTCCGACCTGCACCCGGTGCCGGCCGCGGCCTGACCACCGACTCCGTGACCTCGGCCGGCAAGCCCCCGCAGAAGGTGGCTCCGGCCGGACCCCGAGCGCCCGCCACGGCGGTCACCGCGGTGACCGCCGCAAGGCCGGCCCACGCCATCGCCCCAGGAGGAAACATGCCCATCGCCACCACCACCGCCCCGCTCGCGGGCGTGCAGGACGTCACCGAACGCAGCGTGGTCCGCAAGGCCGCGTGGCGGCTGATGCCGCTGATCATGGTCTGCTACATGTTCGCGTTCTTCGACCGGATCAACATCAGCTTCGCCAAGTTCCAGCTGCAGAGCGACCTCGGCTTCAGCAACGTCGCCTACGGGCTCGGCGCGAGCATGTTCGTGGTCGGCTACGTCATCTTCGAGGTACCCTCGAACCTGTTCCTGTACCGGGTCGGGGCGCGCCGCTGGATCGCCCGCATCATGGTCTCGTGGGGCATCGCCACGGCGCTGATGGTCTTCATCACCACCGAGTGGCACTTCTACGTGCTGCGCTTCATCATCGGCGCCATGGAAGCGGGCTTCGCGCCGGGCATCCTGTACTACCTCACCCTGTGGTTCCCCGCCTCGTTCCGGGGCCGCGTGACCTCCTTCATGTTCGTGGCCTCGGCCTTCTCGGGCATCTTCGGGGCGCCCGTGGCGGGCCTGATCCTCGGCGGCCTCAACGGCGTGGCGGGTCTCGCCGGCTGGCAGTGGCTGTTCCTGGCCGGCGGCCTGCCCTGCCTCGTCCTCGGCGCCTTGGTGTTCTTCCGCCTCGACGACCAGATCGAGGATGCCCGCTGGCTCTCGCGGGCCGAGAAGGACCTGCTCTCGGCCAAGATCGCCCACCACAACCGCGACATCGCCGACCATTCCCTCTGGGGGGCGATCAAGCAGCCGGGCTTCCTCCTGATCGCGCTCGTGTACTTCCTGCTCCAGGTCGGCTCCTACGGCCTGAACTTCTGGGGGCCGGACCTGATCAAGACCGCCAGCGGCGGCCAGGCCGCCTCCGTCGGGTTCCTCACGGCGATCCCCTACATCTGCGGCGCCATCAGTATGGTGGTGATCGGGCGTCTGTCCGACGCCTCCGGCGAGCGGCCGAAATTCGTGGCTGGCCTCGCGATCGCGGCGGCCCTCGGGTTCTTCGCCGCCGGCCTGTTCGACCGCCAGATCGTGCCCCTGATGATCGCGCTGGCCCTGGTGGGATCGGGCATCGTCGCCTCGATCCCGACCTTCTGGACCCTTCCCGCCAAGCTCGTCACCGGAGCAGGCGCGGCCGGCGGCATCGCGCTCATCAATACGCTGGGCCAGTTCGGCGGCATCGTCAGCCCGGTGGCGGTGGGCTGGGTCAAGGACCTGACGGGGTCCACCACCCCGGCGCTCTACGGGATCGGAATCCTCTGCCTCGTGGCGGCCGGCCTCCTGATCTTCGCGATGCCGGAGAGCCTGCGCCGCAACGACCGCAACCCGTAAGGGACGCCATCCGGGCGGCGCTCCGGTCCATCCGGCGCGCCGCCCTCCTCCCCGAAACAGCCTGGAAGACCGCCATGGCCCTCAACCTCACGCAGAAACTCGTCCAGGCCCACCTCGCCGAGGGCGACCTCACGCCGGGCAGCGACATCGCGCTGACCATCGACCAGACCCTGCTCCAGGACGTCCTCGGCGGCCTCGTCATGCTGGAACTCGAGGCGATGGGCGTCGAACGCGTGAAGGTCGGCCTCGCCGCGCAGTACATCGACCACAACCTCGTGCAGAACGACCACCTCAACGCGGACGAGCACATGTTCCTGCGCTCGGCCTGCCGCCGCTTCGGGGTGTGGTACTCGCGCCCCGGCAACGGCATCAGCCATCCCGTGCACATGCAGAGCTTCGGCAAGCCGGGCCAGACCCTGGTGGGCTCCGACAGCCACACTCCCGCCGCCGGGTCGCTCGGCATGCTCGCCTTCGGGGCGGGCGGCGTCGAGGTGGCGCTCGCCATGGCGGGCCAGCCCCTGAACCTGCGCATGCCCCGGGTCCGGGGCGTCCGGCTCACCGGGCGCCTGCCCGACTGGGTCAGCGCCAAGGACGTGATCCTCACCCTGCTGGCGCGCCACGGCGTCGAGGGGGGCTTCGGCCGGATCATCGAGTATCACGGCCCCGGCCTCGAGCACCTGACGGCGATGGACCGGCACGTGATCGCCAACATGGGCGCCGAGATGGGCGCGACCACGAGCGTCTTCCCCTCGGACGCGGTCACCAAGGCCTTCCTCGAAGGCGTCGGGCGCGGAGCAGACTGGATTCCCCTCGCCGCCGACGACGGGGCGACCTACGACGAGTCCGAGGACCTCGACCTCTCGGCCCTGGTGCCGATGATCGCCAAGCCGTCGAGCCCCGGCAACGTCGTGCCGGTCTCCGAGGTGGCGGGCACGGAGATCTACCAGTCCTATGTCGGTTCCTCGGCCAATCCGGGGTTTCGCGACTTCGCGATGGTCGCCGCGATCGTGAAGGGCCGCCAGGCGCACGACCGGGTCTCCTTCGACATCAACCCCTCCACCCGCGTCGTGCTCGAGACCCTGATCCGCGACGGGCAGCTCTCGGACCTGATCCACGCGGGCGCGCGGGTGCACCAGGCCGGCTGCAACGGCTGCATCGGCATGGGCCAGGCCCCGGCCTCGGGCCGCAACTCGCTCCGCACCGTGCCGCGCAACTTCCCCGGCCGCTCCGGCACCCGCGAGGACAGTGTGTTCCTGTGCAGCCCCGAGACCGCCGCCGCCTCG
The DNA here is from genome assembly GCF_022179225.1 of Methylobacterium goesingense. Classification (GTDB taxonomy): domain Bacteria; phylum Pseudomonadota; class Alphaproteobacteria; order Rhizobiales; family Beijerinckiaceae; genus Methylobacterium; species Methylobacterium goesingense. Next base: position 32,614 of record NZ_BPQL01000004.1, on the reverse strand, counting down.
GCGCTTACGGGCGTCATCACCGATCCGCGCACCCTCGACATGCCCTGTCCCCGGATCGAGTCCCCCCGGATGGTGGCGGCCAACGCCGCGATGCTGGTGCCCCCCCTGCCCGAGGACGAGGCGCGCGCGGTGGCGCTTGAGAAATCCGAGAACATCACGACGCTGCCCGAACTCGGCCGGCTCGGAGCCTCGATCCGCGTCCCCGTGATGCTCAAGACCGGCGACGACGTCTCCACCGACGACATCATGCCGGCCGGTGCGCGGGTGATGCCGTACTGGTCGAACATCCCCAAGACCTCGGAATTCACCTTCGAGCCCATCGACGACACCTATCCCAAGCGCGTCCGCCAGGGCGGCCGGGAGCGGGCCGGGCACGCCATCGTGGGCGGGTCGAACTATGGCCAGGGGTCGAGCCGCGAGAACGCCGCGCTGGCCCCGCGCTACCTCGGCCTGGAGACGGTGCTGGCCAAGAGCTTCGCCCGCATCCACTGGCAGAACCTCATCAACTTCGGCGTCCTGCCGCTGACCTTCGCCGACCCGTCCGACTACGACCGCCTGGAGATCGGGGACGTGATCGAGATCGCGGACGTGGCCGGGGCGCTCTCCGCCGGCCCGGAGATCGTGGCGCGGCTGGGCAGCGGGGGCGAGATCCGCCTGCGGCACGACCTCTCGCCCCGCCAGATCGAGGTGCTCCTGGAGGGCGGCGTGATCAACTGGGTCCGCGCCCGTCTGGCCGCGTGAGGATCCCTCACGGGTCGCGCCCGGTCCTCGGGGTGGGCAAGGCCCTCGGGATGGGCAAGGCGCTCGGGATGGGCAAGGCGCTCGCGCGCTTGACCTGGCCGAGGGCGAAGCTCGACTCGATCGAGGCGACGCCGTCGAGGCGCGTGAGCTTGTCCTTGAGGAAGCGCTCGTAGGCCTCGAGGTCCTCCACAACGATGCGCAGCAGGTAGTCGCGCTGCCCCGTCATCAGGTAGCAGTCGACCACCTCCGGCCAGCGGGCCACGGCCACCGCGAAGCGGTCGAGTTCCTCCTCGCGCTGGCGTTCGAGCTTCACCGAAGCGAACACGCTGACCGGCAGCCCCACCGCGACCTGATCCACCACCGCCACGTAGGCCTTGATCACGCCGGCCGCCTCCAGGAGCCGGACGCGCCGCGCGCAGGGCGAGGCGGACAGCCCGACCCGCTCGGCGAGTTGCTGCACCGTCAGGCGGGCATCCTCCTGGAGCGCCACGAGGATGCGGCGGTCGATGGCATCGAGGTCGGGTCTTGGCACGAAGCCCTCGCGGTGGCGGCCCAGGCGATCAATCTGAGCCACGAGAGCCGTGTGCGGCAAGGGATTTTGGCCACTTTCACCCCCGAACCTCGGCTAACTTTTCCTCATGAGCGATCCGCGACTGCCCTATCTCGCCGCCCTGGCCGCCAAGAGCCTCTGGCTCTCGACCTGGACGATCCACAACGCCAACCACCTGCGCGCCTCCGCCGACGGGCTGAAGGTGGGCGGGCACCAGGCCTCCTCGGCCTCGCTTTGCGCGATCATGACGGCGCTCTACGGCGCGGTGCTGCGGCCCGAGGACCGGGTCGCGGTGAAGCCCCATGCGAGCCCGATCTTCCATGCCCTGCAATACCTGTTCGGCCACCAGACCCGGGAGAAGCTGGAGAATTTCCGCGGCTTCGGCGGCGCCCAGTCCTATCCCTCGCGCACGAAGGACGTGGACGACGTCGACTTCTCCACGGGCTCGGTCGGCCTCGGCGTGGCGCAGACGCTCTTCGCATCGCTGACCCAGGACTACGTGCGCGCCAAGGGCTGGGGCGCCGACCGGCCCGAGGGCAAGATGGTGGCGCTCATCGGCGACGCCGAGATGGACGAGGGCAACATCTTCGAGGCCCTGCTGGAGGGCTGGAAGCACGGCCTGCGCAACACCTGGTGGATCGTCGATTACAACCGTCAGAGCCTCGATGCGGTGGTGCGCGAGGGATTGTGGGCGAAGTTCGAGGCGATGTTCGCCAACTTCGGCTGGGACGTGGTCGTGCTGCGCCACGGCACGCTCCAGCAGGCCGCCTTCGCGGAGCCGGGCGGCGCGCGCCTGAAGGACTGGATCGAGGCCTGTCCGAACCAGACCTACTCGGCCCTGGCCTTCCAGGGCGGCGCGGCCTGGCGCCGGCGCCTGACCGAGGAACTCGGCGACCAGGGCGCGGTCTCGGCCCTGATCGACCGGCGCTCGGACGCCGAACTCGCAGCCCTGATGGGCAATCTCGGCGGCCACGACCTACCCATGCTGCTGGAGGCCTTCGAGGCCGCCCGCGCCCATGACCGTCCGGTCTGCTTCATCGCCTACACGATCAAGGGCCACGGCCTGCCGCTCGCCGGCCACAAGGACAACCACGCCGGCCTGCTGACCCCGACCCAGGTCGCGGGCTTCCAGGCCGAGATGGGAATTCGGCCGGGCCACGAATGGGAGCCCTTCGAAGGTCTCGACGTGGAGCCCGACGCCATGCGGCGCTTCCTCGCCGAAGTGCCCTTCGTGCAGCGCGGCCGCCGCCGCTACGAGGCGCCGGTCGTTCCCGTGCCCGAACGCCTGGTGGCGCCGAAGCAGGCCACGCTCTCGACGCAGGCCGGGTTCGGCCTCCTCATGCACGAGATCGCCAAGACCGACTCGGCCTTCGCCGCGCGCATCGTCACCACCTCCCCCGACGTCACGGTCTCGACCAATCTCGGCGCCTGGGTGAACCGGCGCGGCCTCTTCGCTAGGCAAGCGATGGCCGACCTCTTCCGCAAGGAGCGCATCCCCTCGACCTTCAACTGGACCTTCGCGCCCTCCGGCCAGCACCTCGAGCTCGGCATCGCCGAATCGAACCTGTTCACCGCCCTTTCGGCGCTGGGCCTGTCGCATTCGATCTTCGGCGAGCGCCTGCTGCCGGTGGGCACCCTCTACGATCCCTTCATCGAGCGCGGTCTCGATGCCCTGAACTACGCCTGCTACCAGGATGCGCGCTTCCTCCTTGTGGCGACGCCGGCGGGCGTCACCCTCGCGCCCGAGGGGGGCGCCCACCAGTCGATCAAGACGCCGCTGATCGGCATGGGCCAGGACGGGCTCTCGGCCTTCGAGCCCGCCTTCGTGGACGAGCTCGCGGTGCTGCTGCGCTTCGCCTTCGCACACATGCAGCGCTCCGGCCCGGCCGAACCGGACCCGGTGACCTGCCTGCCCGATGCGGCCGGCGGCTCGGCCTATTTCCGGCTCTCGACCCGCAGCCTGGAGCAGCCGGCCCGGGAGATCGGTCCGGAACTGGCCGCCGACATGGTGGCGGGCGCCTACTGGCTGCGCCGGCCCGGCCCGAACGCCGAGGTGGTCGTTGCCTACCAGGGCGCCATCGCCCCCGAGGCGATCGCCGCCACGGGGCTGATGGCCGAGGACCGGCGCGACGTCGGCCTCCTCGCCGTCACCTCCGCCGACCGGCTCCAGGCCGGCTGGACCGCCGCCCAGACCCTGCGCGAACGGGGAGCGCCGGAGGCGTCGAGCCACATCGAGCGCCTGCTCGCCGACGTGCCGACCCATTGCGGTCTCGTCACCGTCCTCGACGGCCATCCTGCCACCCTCGGCTGGCTCGGATCGGTGCGGGGCCACAGGACCCGGGCGCTCGGCGTCTCGCAGTTCGGCCAGACCGGCACGATCGCGGACCTGCACCGGCATTTCGGCATCGACGCGCGCGGCATCGCCACGGCGGCCCAGGCCATCGCCCCGGGCCGGCAGATCCGGCACCTCCGGCTGGCCTGAGACCGGGCCGGATTGCTCAGCACTCCGGCAGGTTCACCGCCAGCCCGGCCAGGCTGGTCTCCTTGTACTTGTGGCTCATCTCCTCGCCGGTCTGACGCATCGCCGCGATGCAGTTGTCGAGCGGCATGAAGTGCGAGCCGTCGCCGCGCAGGGCCAGGGAGGCCGCCGCCACCGCCTTGGTGGCGCCGATGCCGTTGCGCTCGATGCAGGGCACCTGCACGAGGCCGGCGACGGGGTCGCAGGTCATGCCGAGATGGTGCTCCAGGGCGATCTCGGCCGCGTTCTCGACCTGGGCCGGGGTTCCGCCGAGCACGGCGCAGAGCCCGGCCGCCGCCATGGCGCTGGCCGAGCCGACCTCCCCCTGGCAGCCGGCCTCGGCACCCGAAATGGAGGCGTTGTGCTTGATCAGCCCGCCGATGGCGGCTGCGGTGAGGAGGAAATCGGGAACCCGAGCCGGATCGGCGCCGACACAATGGTCGAGGTAGTACCGGATCACGGCCGGGACGACGCCGGCCGCTCCGTTGGTCGGCGCGGTCACGACCTTGCCGCCGGCCGCGTTTTCCTCGTTGACCGCCATGGCGTAGACGCTGAGCCAGTCCGAGACCGCGTGCGGCTGGGCCGTGTTCGAGCCGCGCTCGCTGACGAGCTGGTCGCGGATGTGCTTGGCTCGGCGCTTGACCCGAAGCCCCCCGGGCAACTCGCCCTCGTGCGCGAGGCCGCGCTCGATGCAGCCGTTCATGACGCCCCAGATGCGGGCGAGGCCCTGGTCGAACTCCGCCTCCGAGCGATCGACCACCTCGTTGGCGCGCTTCATGGCGGCGATCGACAAACCGCTCTCGCGGGCCATGCGCAGCATGGTGACCGCGGTGTCGAAGGGGTAGGGCCAGAGCCGCGGATCGGCCCCTTCCGAGGGCGGCGGTTCGGCGGCCGCGCGCTGGGCCGCCGTGACGATGAAGCCGCCGCCGATCGAGTAATAGGTCTCCGACAGGACGGGGACGCGCTCCGCGTCGAGGGCCGTCACGACGAGGCCGTTGGCGTGCCCCGGCAGCGCCGGGCCGAAATCGAACACGATTCCGGTCATCGGGTCGAAGGCCAGCTCCGGCAGGCCGGGGGGAGCGAGGCGCTTGCGGACGCGCAGCTCCGCCAGGCCGCCCTCGGCCGCGTCCATCTCGACGTCGGCGGGCCGGAAGCCCAGGAGGCCGAGGGCCACCGCCCGGTCGGTCGCGTGACCCTTGCCCGTGAAGGCGAGGGAGCCATGCAGGCTCACCCGGATCGCGGCGGCGGCATCCCTGTCCGGATGGGCGCGCAGGAGGTCCAGGAAGTCGGCCGCCGCCGTCATCGGCCCCATCGTGTGGGACGAGGAGGGACCGATGCCCGGCTTGAACACATCGAACACGCTGAGGAACATCGGTGGGTCCGCTTCGGCAGCGCCGCCCCGGCCGAAGGGGCGGCCCGTGCCAGTCTTCCAAGAGGGGCTTGGCGCCGGAGCAGGGTTCCGGCCGCCAGGGGGTCGTAGCACATCCGATGTGCACCCGCCGGCCCATGGAAGAAACGCGCCAGATCCGTCCCGGCGCAGTCAGGACGTGCCGGCGGCCGCGCGTTCCAGGGCGGCGACGTCGAGCCGGACCATGGTCTGCATGGCCGCAAAGACGCGGTCGGCCACGGCGGGGTCCGGATCGGCGAGGAGGCGGGGCAAGATCGTGGGCACGACCTGCCAGGGCACGCCCCAGCGGTCACGCAGCCAGCCGCACTGGATTTCCGAGCCGCCGTTCGCGACCAGCCCGTCCCAGAGCCGGTCGACTTCGGCCTGATCCGCGCAGGCGACCGAAATCGAGGCGGCCGTGCCGTAATCGGCCGGCCTGCCGCCGTTGAGGGCCTGGAAGCTCTGACCGCCGAGGACGAACGTCATCATGATGACATCGCCGGGCTCTCCCCCGGGCCAGGGGCCGGGGGCCCGCTGGACATGCCCGATGCGGGACTCCGGCACCAGGGAGACGTAGAGGCTGACCGCCGCCTCCGCGTCCCGCTCGAACCACAGGCAGGTGCTGACCTTCGACATGGCGTTGCTCCCTCGTGGGTTGGGTCGATTAGGGTCCGCGCCGCTAAAGGCCGGCGGCGAGCTCAGCGAGCTGGTCGGCGCAGCGGCCCCAGCCGTCATGGAAACCCATGGCCTCGTGCGCCGCGCAATCCTCCTGCGACCAGTGCAGGACGCGCGCGGTGTAGCGGGTGGCGCCGGCCTCCGGCTCGAAGGTGACGATGCCGGTGAAGAATGGCTTGGCCGACGGCTCCCAGGCCCGGACATAGGCGTCCGTGAAGACGATGCGGGCGTTCTCGACGAGTTCGAGATAGACGCCCTGGCTCGGGAATTCGGTCCCGTCCGGGCCCCGCATGACGATGCGGGTGGCGCCGCCAACCCGGAGGTCCGTTTCGACCTCTGCGACCGCGAAGGGTTTCGGCGCGAACCAGCGTTTCAGGAGCTCCGGATCGGTCCAGGCCCGGTAGAGGGCGGCGGGCGATGCGGGGATGAGGCGGGTGAGGACGAGTTCGCGTCCAGTCGTGTCGGTCATGGCGGCGCTCCGCGACGGGCTTGGCGGCAAGGGCTTGGTGGCGGCAAGGGTGCTGGCGGCAACGGTGACGGAGAGTGGGACGCGCTCAGCGCTTCACCTGATTCATCGCCCAGAGGACGCCGAAGGGGTCGCGCAGCTGGCCGTAGCGGTCTCCCCAGAACATGTCGGAGGGCGGCATCAGGGCGGTGGCCCCCGCCTCGACCGCCCGCGCGTAGCGCTCGTCGATGCCCTCGACCATCAGGGTCAGGTTGAAGGCCTGGGGCGACTGCAGGGCATGCCCGTGTTCCGGGTAGGCATCGCCCAGCATCAGCGACGAACCATTCACGTACAGGTGGACATGCATGGTCCGGCCCTGCTCGTCGACCGGCATGACGGTGACGATCTCGGCCCCGAAGGCGCGGACGTAGAACTCCGCCGCCTTCATGGCGCCGTCCACCGTCAGGTAGGCGACGAGGCCGCCCTTCACGGGGGCGGGGGCATCGGGTTGATTCGTGCTGCTCATTCCGGTCCTCTCCTCTTGTTGGGCCGCGCCGCGGGTCCGCCGGGCCTCGTCACAAGGACGCGTCGGCGGGGCGATCCCCGACAGGTCGGACAACGTTTTTTTCGAGCGCCGATCCCTCCCGGCTCAGGCGGTCGAGCTGCTGGCGGATCTGCGCGGCCTCGGCCGGCGTGCCTGCCAGTGCGATGGCCCGGCCCATCGCCTCCCGCGCCTCGCCCGTGCGCCCGAGCTGCTGGAGGAACGCCCCGCGCAGGCCGTGGAAGTAGAAGTAGCCGTCCAGCGCCCCGGCCAGGGGATCGGCCAGGGCGAGCCCCGCCGCGGGCCCCTCGGCCTTCCCCACGGCGGAGGCACGGTTCAGGCTCACCACCGGCGAGGGCTGCATCCGCTCCAGCGCCTCGTACAGGCTGGCGATCCCGGCCCAGTCGGTGTCCTCGGGGCGCGCCGCGCGGGCGTGGAGGGCGGCGATGGCGGCCTGGATCTGGTAGGGGCCGGGACTCCGGTGCCGCATCGCCTTGTCGACGAGGGCGAGGCCCTCGGCGATCAGCGGCCCGCGCCAGAGGGCCCGGTCCTGATCGTCGAGGGGGACGATCCGGCCCTCCGCATCGAAGCGTGCCGGGGTGCGGGCATGCTGGAGAAGCATGAGGGCGAGGAGCCCCATCACCTCCGGTTCGGTGCCGAACAGGCGCAGCAGCAGGCGGGCGAGGCGCACCGCCTCGTCGCAGAGTTCAGCCCGCTCCGCGTGCGTCCCGGCCGAGTAGCCGGCGTTGAAGACGAGGTAGACCATCGCGGCGACGGCGGAGAGGCGCGCCGTCCGCTCGGCCGCGCCGGGTGCTTCGTAGGGCACGGCGCTGCGGGCGATGCGCGCCTTGGCGCGGGTGATGCGCTGCTCCATCGCCGCCTCGGTGACGAGGAAGGCGCGGGCGATGCGCGGGACGCTCAGACCCGAGACGATCCGCAGGGCGAGCGCGATCTGCTGCGTGGCCGGAAGCTCGGGATGGCAGCAGATGAACAGCAGGCGCAGGATGTCGTCGCGGTAGGAGCCGGCATCGATCGCCTCGGCGAGCGGCGCCTCGGCATCGCCGAGGTCGGACAGCGCCTCCTCCGGCGGCAGGGGGGCGAGGCGGGCAACGCGCCGCTTGCCGTCGAGGGTGGCGTTCCGGCCGACGAGAATCATCCAGGCGGCGACGTCCCGGGGCGGGCCGTTGCGCGGCCAGGTTCTGAGAGCCCGCAGGGTCGCGTCCTGGAACGCCTCCTCGGCGGTGTCGAGGTCGCGGAACACCCGGAGGAGCGCGGCCAGGACCTGCGGCCGCGTTGCCGTGAGAGCCGCGGCGATCCAGGCCGCGTCGGGATCGGGAGCGCTCATCGCTCAGCCCGCCCCCGTCCCTGGCGCCGCGCCCCGTGGATCGGGATTGTAGAGCAGGACGGGCCGCAATTCGTAGGCGCCGCCCGGATTGGCGGCCGCGAGGTCGCGGGCGATCGCGAGCGCCTCGTCGAGGTCGGCGACGTCGACGACGTAGAAACCGAGGAGCTGCTCCTTGGTCTCGGCGAAGGGGCCGTCGATCACCAGGGGCGGCTCGCCGGCCTTGCGCAGGGTCGTGGCGGCGGTCGTCGGCAGCAGCCGTAGGGAGGGACCGAGCTTGCCTGCCCGCGCGAGCCCCTCGTGCACGCGCGCGAGGCGGCCCATCACGGCGGCCTCCTCGTCGGCGCTCCAGGCGGTGACGACGTCCTCGTCCTTGTAGCAGAGAATGGTGTAGAGCATGGCGTCTCCTTCGCATCAGAGGACGCGCGGCGCGGCCGCCAGCCGACACCGCGTCGCGAACTTCACGCGCCGGTGCGATCCGCCGGTGATCCGCGCGGCCCGATCCTAGCTGACGCACTCCGTCCGGAGCGAGGCGGTGGTGACCGCCACGCGATCCCGCCCGCCCGCTTTGGCGGCGTACAGGGCGACGTCCGTCCGCTTGAGCAGGGTCTGGACGCTGTCGCCCGGCACCCACTCGCTGAGGCCGATGCTGACGGTGAACCGCAAGGCCGAACCCTGCTGGGGCATCGACCTGGCGGCGCACTGACTGCGGATGCGGTGCGCGACGACCGCGGCACTTCCCAGGCTGTGCCCGGGCATCAGCGCCGCGAATTCCTCGCCGCCGAGGCGGCCCGCCGTGGCGCCGGTCTCGCGCAGGACATGGGCGACGAACCGGATCACCACGTCGCCGACATCGTGGCCGTAGCGATCGTTGATGCTCTTGAAGTGATCGATGTCGATCTGGAGCACCGTCAGGGGCTGGCCCGCGCCGGCCGCGTCGAGGGCGGTCCGGGCCTGGCGCATCAGCGCGCCGCGGTTGAGCAGTTGCGTGAGGTGATCGGTGTCGGCCTGCCGGATCAGGGCGTGCTGGAGCTTGAGCACCCGCTCGGCGCTGCGCAGGCGGCCGTACAGTTCCTGGGCGCTCGGCGGCTTGGTCAGGAAATCGTCCGCCCCGCTGTCGAGGATCTCGTCGAGGGGCCGGCTGTCGCGAGCCGAAGACATCGCCAGGATGGTCAGGGGCCGCCGGTCGTCGGCCAGGGCCCGGAGCGACCAGCACAGTTCCAGCCCATCGAGCGGCTGCACCTCGAGGCTGGTGAGGACGCAGGTCACGGCGGCGTTCCCGGTCACGTAATCCAGCGCTGCGGCCGAATCCGAGAAGGCCGTGACGCTGTGGCCACCGGCGATCAGCATGTCGGAGACCGTCTTCCGGATCACCCGGCTCGGATCGACGAGGGCGACGTGCATCGCGAGCCTCCATTCGGGCTGAGGGGATGCGGACATTCAGCCACCGGAGACGTTTAGCGCGCTGCGGGCCGGTGGCGGCGGCACGGCGGCGCACCCGTGCCACAGCCGGCACAGGCGCGTGGACCATAGGCGATCGAAGTTAAGCGAGTCTTCGGGTCGGTATCGCGAGGACCAGCGCGACGGGGCCCGCCCTGCTCAGGACCGGGGCAGCCGCTTCTCGCGGGCAGCCGGTTGAAGCTTTGCCCTGGCATGGCGGACGGTGAGCGCCGTCCGGCTCGAGCCCCCGAGGCGCATGTCGCCGTAATAGTCGTTCCCGCTGGGCCCGAAGGAACCGCCACGGACCACGCCCGGCGCATCGGGAACGCCAGTGAAGAAATCCAGCGGCCCCGCGGAGGCGGCCGGGGCGCAGAGGATGAGGGCGAGGACGAGGGCGTTGCGCATGCCGGCGATCTTATGCCGATATGCTGCACGAGGCCTTAACGGCGCCGCGCGGCGAGGCGCCGACGCTCGCGAACCGGGTCATTCGCCGCAGGAACACGGCCTGACAAACTGGATTGACTGTCAATTCGACACCTCAGGATCGACCATGAAGACCCCATCCATCCTGGCGAGCGCCATCACGCTCGCCGTGCTGACGACCCTGCCGGCCGCCGCGCAGGGCCTGTTCCCCGACGAGGGGCGGCGCGGCGTCATCGTCCAGAACCAGCCGAACACCACGGGTAACAGCGGTGACCTCGTCATCTCCTACGGCGCCACCGGTGCCGATACCGTGACCACCAACTCGGCCGCGGGCGGCAATGCGAGCCGGCCCGAGCAGGCCTTCCCGAATGGCAGCGCGAATGGCGGCCCCGGGGGTCGCTGAGGCACCTGCCGCAGGACTGAAACGATCGGGCGCGAGGATCTCGCGCCCGATGGAAATCAGTGGTGCCCGGCCATGTGGCGGCCGATGGTCTGAGGGTCGGCCCGGGCGGCCTCCACCTCATGCACGATATGCCCGTCCGACATCACCACGATGCGGTCGGAGAGTTCGAGGATCTCGTCGAGGTCTTCGCTGATCAGCAGGACCGCCGCACCGCCATTGCGCGCGGCGACGATCCGCCCCCGGATCTCGGACACCGCCGAGAAATCGAGTCCGAAGCACGGGTTGGCAACGACCAGGAGATTGACCGGGCCGGTGAGTTCCCGCGCCAGGACGGCGCGCTGCACGTTGCCGCCGGACAGGGTCGCGATCGGCGCCTCGGACGACGCGGTCCGAACCCCGAAGCGGGCGATCAGCGCACCCGCCCGCCGCCGCATGGCGCCGGTGTCGAGCCAGACGGTCGGCCGGGCCGGAACGTCATCGTCCCGACGGGCGGCGCGCCGGTCGAAGGTGCGGAAGGCGAGGTTCTCGCTCACCGACATACGCGGGGCGCAGGCGTTGCGCAGGGGCTCCTCCGGGATGAAGCGCACCCGATGGTCCCGGCTCTGCGCGCGGCGCCCGTCATAGGCCTCGCCCTCAACCAGCACGCGGCCGCTCTCCGCCGGGATCTGGCCGCCCAGCACGTCCGCCAGCACCTTCTGGCCGTTGCCCGAGACGCCCGCGATGCCGACGATCTCGCCGGCGCGCACCCGCAAGCCCTCGACCGCGATCGGGCGCAGGCCCGACGCATCATTGGCACGCAGGGCCTCGATGCGCAGCACGTCGCGGGTGCCATCCGGGGTCCGGGTCCGGTCCGCCACCGTGCGTGACGCGCGCGCGCCCATCATCATGGCCGCCATCGCGTCCCGCGTCAGTTCGTCCACCCGCCCGCTCCCCGCGAGCGCGCCGCGCCGCAGGATCGCGACGGTGCGGGCGAAGGCCTCGACCTCCCGGAACTTGTGGCTGATCATCAGGACGGTGATTTCGCCCCGATCCGCCATGCCTCGCAGGAGGCCGAGTACCTCTTCGGCCTCGCCCGGCGTGAGCACGGAGGTCGGCTCGTCCAGGATGAGGAAGCGGGCCTTGAGGTAGAGTTGCTTGATGATCTCGAGCTTCTGCTTCTCGCCGGCCGCGAGTTCCGCCACAGGCCGGTCGAGGTTCAGCCGGAACGGCATCCGCTCCATGAAGGCGGCGAGCACGGCCCGCTCCGCGCGCCAGTCGATCACAGGCGGCACGTGCGGCCGGGCGATGACGAGGTTCTCGGCCCCCGTCAGCGATGGCACCAGGGTGAAGTGCTGGTAGACCATGCCGAGGCCGCGCGCCTGGGCGCCCTTCGGGTTGGTGATCGCCACCTCGCGCCCATCCACCAGCACGCTGCCGCGCGTGGGTGCATAGAAGCCCATGATGCACTTCACGAAAGTGGACTTGCCGGCGCCGTTCTCGCCCAGCAGCGCGTGGAAGCCGCCGGCCTCGATCTTCATCGAGACGTCGTCGAGGGCGGTGAAGGCGCCGAAGCGCTTCGTCATGCCGATCGTCTCGATGGCGATCGCGCCTGCGGTGGACGCCTCAGCCGACACGGACCTCATTCCATCGCCGCCAGGATCGCGTCGGCCGTCGCCACGGCGCCGAAGACGCCGCCCTGCATCGTGACCATCTTAAGGGCGGCGGCGTGGTTGCCCGGGTCGGTGGCCGCGCAGGCATCCGAGACGATGACGCATTCGAAGCCCCGATCGTTGGCCTCGCGCATCGTGGTGTGGACGCAGACATCCGTGGTGATCCCGGTCAGGATCAGGTTGCGGATGCCGCACCGCCCCAGGATCAGCTCCAGGTCGGTGGCGCAGAACGAGCCCTTGCCGGGCTTGTCGATGACGGGCTCGCCGGGCATCGGCGCCAGCTCGGGGATGATCTCCCAGCCGGGCTCGCCGCGCACCAGCACGCGCCCGCAAGGCCCCGGATCGCCGATGCCGGCCCCGATCCGGCGCGAGCGCCAGCGCTTGTTCTCGGGCAGATCCGCGAGATCGGGGCGGTGGCCCTCGCGGGTGTGGATGACGTGGTAGCCGAGGTGGCGCGCGGCCGCGAGCAGGCGCCCGATCGGCCCGATCGGCGCCCGGGTCAGGCCGATATCGTAGCCCATGGCGTCGACGTAGCCCCCGGGACCGCAGAAATCGATCTGCATGTCGATGATGACCAGCGCCGTGTTGTCGGGCCGGAGCCGCCCGTCGAAGGGCCAGGGATAGGGCTCGGCGGCGGCGTGGCGCTCGCCGCCGGCGGTGGGTAAGGGGGTAGCACTCATGTGGCTTGTCCCGGATGGCTTGCGGAACGGATTTGTCGTAACAATTTCGTTGTGACGACGCACTTCGAATGGGACCCGGCCAAGGCCGCTTCGAACCTGCGCAAGCACGGCATCGGCTTCGAATCCGCGGTTCGCGTCTTCGCCGATCCGTTTCTCCTCACGGCGCCCGACCGGGTCGAGGGCGGGGAGCTGCGCTGGACGGCGATCGGTTCCATCGGTGACGTCGCGGTGCTGCTGATTGTCCACACGTTCACCGAGAGGGACGAGGATGGCAGGGAAATCGAAATCGTCCGCATCATCTCGGCCCGACGTGCCGATCGCACCGAGCGGCGACGTTACGAACGGGAATCGCGTCCGTTTTGACGTTGATCTGGCGAACCTTCCGCCGCTCACCGAAGCGCACAAGGCCGAATGCGACGCGCTCGCGGCCATGCCCGACGCGGCGATCGATTACAGCGACATCCCGCCCCTTACAGAGGAATTCTGGACCAGCGCCGCGCGCGGGCAGTTTTTCCGCCCGACCAAGACCTCGACGACGGTGCGCATCGATTCAGACGTGCTGGCCTGGCTGCGCGGGGAGGGCCGCGGCTACCAGACGCGCCTCAACGCGATTCTGCGCCGCGAGATGCTCGCGGCGCTGAAGAAGCAGGGCTGAGGCCTGCCTCACTCCGCCGCTTCCCGCGCGTCCGGGGTCTGGCCGGCGGCGTAGGATCGGGTGGGCGCGGCGAACCCGCAGGACGTACCGTCGACGACCTTGACGGCGTCCTCCCAGGGCAGGCGGTAGCGGCCGGCGGCGAGGTCTTGCATGTAGGTGTAGGGGCAATCCCCGGCCCCGCCCTTCACGGCCGTGTAGCCGCGATGACCGAACTGGTAGATGTTGTTCTCCACGCCCCAGTGGATGCGGGCCTCGCGCACGAGGTCGGGCCGCACCTCCGCGGTGATGATCTCGTCGACGCGGCCCGTGGTGCCGTGGGCGATGATCTGCCCGTCGAAGTTGACGATCATGCCCTCGCCCATGGAATCGAACGCGCCGTCCGAGCCGCACATGCAGACGTTGGCGGTGACCATGAGGTTGCAGAAGGCGTTCGCCTGGTTGGTGAAGCGCCAGGACTCGCGGATCGGCGCGGTATAGCCTGCCGTGCGGATCATGATCTCGGCGCCCTTGTAGGCGCATTCGCGGGCCATCTCGGGGAACATCCCGTCGTGGCAGATGATGAGGGCGATCTTGGCGCCCCTCGGCCCCTCGATCACCGGGATGCCGATGTCGCCGGGCTCCCAGGGCTCGACCGGCACCCAGGGGTGCATCTTGCGGTAGTAGAGCTTCACCGCGCCGGTATCGTCGATGATGATGCCGGTGTTGTACGGGTTTCCGTGCGGGTTGAACTCCATGATGGAGAAGCAGCCCCAGATCCGGTTGTCGATGCAGGCCTTGGCGAAGGCCGCGACCTCGGGGCCGTCCATCCGGCACAGGATGTCCGGATTGGTGTCCATCGACAGCCCGTGGAGGGCGTATTCGGGGAAGACCACGAGATCCATGGTGGCGAGGTTGCGCCGGGCCTTGCCGACCATGTCGACGATGCGCTGCGTCTGCGCGGCGAGGTCCGCCTTCGTGGCGACAGTCGGCAACTGGAGCTGGACCAGCCCGAGCACGACGCCGTTCGGGGATTTGTTGAGGCCGCCAAGTCCGTTCATTCGGAATACCCGTTTGCTGAGGCTTACTTCGCTTGGCCGAGTTCGCCCGGCGCTCCGGCCAGGGCGTGGTTCGGCGACGAGGTGGCGATGAGGACGCCGAGGGTGAGCACGTAGGGGGCGGCGTAGAACAGGTAGTAGCCTGAGCTGACGCCCACCGACTGCAGCGCCGGCCCCAGCGCCCCGGCCCCGCCGAACAGCAAAGCCGCACCGAAGCAGGCGAGCGGGTTCCAGCGGGCGAACACCACGAGGGCCACCGCCATCAGGCCCTGACCGGAGGAGATGCCCTCGTTCCAGGAGCCTGGATAGTACAGCGACAGGTAGGCCCCGCCGATGCCCGCCAGCACCCCGCCGGCCCCGGTGGCCAGCAGCCGCACCCGGTCGACGTCGTAGCCCATGGCGCGGGCCGCGTCGGTGCTGTCGCCGACGATGCGGACTACGAGCCCGATCCGAGTGTTGCGCAAAGCCCACCACAGGAAGACGCTGAGCGCCGCCCCGATGAGGAACAGTACGTTGATCTGGAGGGCCGCCCGCACCTGGGCGAGGTCGGACCAGTTGCCGAAGGGAATCGCCGGCAGCTGGGGCGCCGAGGGCTGGATGAAGGCCTTGCCGAAGAAAAAGGCGAGGCCGGAGCCGAACAGCATCAGGGCGATGCCGAGCGCCACGTCGTTGACCCGGGGCAGCCGGCAGATCCAGCCGTGCAGGAGCCCGAACAGGCCGCCCGAAAGACCCGCCACGGCGACGCCGGCCCAGGCCGAGCCGGTGAGCACCGCCGTGGCGTAGGCCGACATCGCCCCGAACACCAGGGTGCCCTCGAGGCCGAGGTTGATCCGCCCCGAGCGCTCCGTGATGGTCTCGCCGAGGCTGACGAACAGGAACGGCGTCGAGACCCGGATGGCCCCGCCGATCACCGCGAGGAGCACGCTCCAGAGGCCGAGATCGCCCGGCAGGTCGAGGCCGCTCATGGTGCCGGCGCTCCCGGAGGCTTGAGGCCCGCGGCGGCCTGCTTGTCGCCCCAGAGGTGGGGGCTGAACACCTTGAAGCGCCCGTACAGGGTCTCCCCCATCAGGACGAGGAGGAAGAGCAGCCCTTCGAGGACCAGGATCGTGGCGTCCGGAACGTGCAGGCGGCGCTGGATCAGGCCGCTCGACGCCTCGATCCCGCCGAGCAGGAAGGCGACGGGGGGGATCGCCAGGGGGTTCTGCCGGGCCAGGAACGCGATGAGGATGCCGGTATAGCCGTAGCCGGCCACCAGGGAGCCGTTGGCGTTGCCGTGAACCGCCGCCACCTCGAAGAACCCGGCGAGCGCCGCCAGCGCCCCGCCCAGCGCGGTGAAACCGGTGATGAGGCGACCCACGGGCAGGCCCTGGATCTGGGCCGCGCGGACGTTGCCCCCGGCGATGCGGGCGGCGAAGCCCAGGGTGGTGCGCTCGGTCAGGACCCAGGCGAAGAGGCAGGCCACGAGACCGACGGCGAGGCCCCAATGCACCTCCAGCCCCGGCAGCGGGCCAATCCGGAACGCCTCGTCGAGGGTCCGGGTGGAGGGCTTGTTGAGGCTGCCCGGGTCGCGCAGCCAGCCCTCGATCAGGTGGTTGGCGAGCGCGATGGCGATGTAGGACATCAGCAGACTGGCGATGGTCTCGTTGACGCCGCGCCAGGCCCGCAGGGCCCCCACCGCGCCGAGCCAGAGCGCCCCGGCCAGCAGGGCCGCCAGGGCCATGAGGGCGATACCGACACCCCTGGGCGCCCCGGACAGGGGCGTCGCGACGGCCGCCGCCGCGAGGCCGCCGAGCACGATGGCCCCCTCGCCCCCGATCACCACGAGGCCGAGGCGGGCGGGGAGCGCCACGCAGAGGGCCGCGAACAGCAGGGGCGCCGCCCGCTGGAGGCTGTTCTGCAGGGCGAAGGACGAGCCGAAGCCGCCCCGGTAGACGAGGTCGAGGAAGGCCGCCGGCGACTTGCCGAGGCTCGCGAGGAAGAGGCTGAACAACCCGAGCCCGAGGGCCAGCGCCCCGAGCGGGATGATCGCGGCCTCCGCCCGCCGCGCTGCCCAGGCGCGAAGCTGGAGGCCGGCCGGCGCACGCGGGGCGGCGACCGCGCTGTCCGCCGAGGCGGCGTCCGTCGTTGCGGTGTCGGCGACCATCGCGGCGTCTCCGTGAGCGCCGGTCAGGCCGAGCCCCGGACGCCCTCGACGAGGTAGCCCGTGCTCTCGAGTTCGGGCGCGTTCTCGGGCAGACCCTTGCCGGCGGCGGCGATCTCGTTGCCCTTGTTGTCCTTCAGCGGCCCCCGGATGATGGCGAAACCGCCCTTCATCATCTCGGCCTTGACCGCGTCGGCGTTCTTGCGCGCCGCCTCGGAGACGGCGGGGCCGTAGGCGCTCATCTTCACGAAACCATCGGCGAGGCCGCCGCGCAAAAAGTTCGGGGGCGCCTTGCCGGCCTGCATGCCGGTGACGAAGCCCTTATAGATCGGGGCCCAGTCCCATTCCGCGCCGGTGAGGTACTTGTCCTTGGCCAGGGCCGACTGGTCGGCGTGGTAGCCGCAGACGAAGGCGCCGCGCCGGGCGGCGGTCTCCACCGTCACCTTGGGGCTGTCCACGTGGCAGGTGATGACGTCGGCGCCCCCGTCGATGAGCGCGTTGGTGGCCTCGGCCTCCTTGACCGCGAGCGACCACTCGCCTGTGAAGATGACCTGGCAGGTGATCGCCGGGTCGACGCTGCGGGCGCCCATCAGGAAGCCGTTGATGTTGTTGAGCACCTGCGGGATCGGCTTGGCGGCCACGAAGCCGAGCTTCTTCGACTTCGTGGCGTGCGCGGCCACGATGCCGTTCAGGTATTGTCCCTGCGCGATGTAGCCGAAATAGGAGCCGGCGTTCTTCGGGTTCGCCTCCGTCCAGAGGCCGCCGCAATGGCGGAACTGCACCTTCGGGTTCTTCTTGGCCTCGATAAGCACGTGGGGATCGAAGTAGCCGAAGGAGGTGGGCAGGATGAGGCTCGCCCCATCCATGTTGATCATGCTCTCCATGGTCTTCTGGACGTCGGTCGTCTCGCGGACGTTCTCCTCTTCCACGACCTCTATTCCGGGCAGGCCCTTCAGGGCGGCGGCGCCCTTGGCGTGGGCCTGGTTGTACCCGTAATCGTCCTTCGGCCCCACGTAGATGACGCCGACGGTCATCGGCCCGGCCGCCAGCGCGCCCCGCGCGGAGAGGGCCGAGAGCCCCAGAACGGCCGTGCCGCCCAGCAGGGTCCTGCGCGAGATCGAATGATGGGCCACGGTGCCTCCCGTTTTCCGGCGATTGCTGCGGGCGTCGTTGCAAGGTCCAGGCCGCGCGGTTCGCGGACGGCCGGACCGGTCGCGGTCCGGCGTGGCGCCGTCCAACCCTGGATCGCACCGGCGGCCGGGCGATGCGCGCCGGCCGTGTCCGGCGGACCTTCGCGGCCGGACGCGCTATGAGACGCGCTCCGAATCATCGCGAACCGGCGCGGCCGCGGGCCGCCCCCTTCAGGAGACCGCCGATGCCCCGCCCGAATCCCGCGCCCGCACGATGACGCTGAGCCTCCTCGATGCCCTCCGCCGGGGCGATTGCGCGGGCGCGCGGGAGCTGCGCTTCCCCCCGGGCCTCACCGAGTTTCCGCGCGAGATCCTCGCTCTCGGCGACACCCTCGAACTGCTCGACCTGAGCAACAGCGCCCTCGATGCGCTGCCGGAGGATTTCGGCCGCCTCCGGCACCTGCGCGTGCTGTTTTGCTCGGGCAACCGCTTCACGCGCCTGCCCCCGGTGCTGGGCGACTGCCCGGCCCTGAGCCAGGTCGGCTTCCGGGCCACCGGCCTCGTGGAGGTCCCGGGCGAGGCCCTGCCCCCGGCCCTGCGCTGGCTCACCCTCACGGACAACCGCATCGCCCACCTGCCGGAGGCGCTCGGCGCGCGGCCCGAACTGCAGAAGCTGATGCTGTCGGGCAACGCCCTGCGAACTCTGCCCGAGAGCCTCGCGGGGGCGCCCAACCTCGAACTGGTGCGGCTGGCCGCCAACGCCCTGGACGCCCTGCCGCCCTGGCTCACGGCCCTGCCGCGCCTCGCCTGGACGTCGTTTTCGGGCAATCCCTTCGAGGGCGCGCCCCTGCCCCCGGCGGTGCCCCCCGTGCGCTGGCAGGACATCGAGCCCGGCGCGCTGCTGGGCGAGGGCGCCTCCGGGCGGGTCCATCGCGCGGTCTGGCGGCGGGACGGGGCGACGCCCGAGGCCGTGGCGCTGAAGCTCTTCAAGGGGGCGATGACCAGCGACGGCCTGCCCGAGCGCGAGATGGCGGCCTGCCTCGCCGCCGGAACGCACCCCAACCTGACCGGCGCCCTCGGGCGCATCACCGGCCACCCGCAGGGGGCCGAGGGACTGGTGATGCGGCTGCTGCCGGCGGACTGGCAGGTGCTCGCCGGCCCGCCGAGCCTCGCGAGCTGCAGCCGCGACGTCTACGATCCCGCCCTGGTGCTGACGCCGGAGGCGGCGCTGCGCATCGCGCAGGCCGCGGCGCAGGCCTGCCTGCATCTGCATGAGCGGAGTATCCTGCACGGCGACCTCTACGGCCACAACATCCTCTGGGACGGGGCGGCGGGGGCGGCGGTGGTGAGCGATTTCGGCGCCGCCTCCACCCTGCCCGACGGCGCGGCCGGCGCGACCCTGCGTCGGGTCGAGATGCGGGCCTGGGGGATTCTGCTCGGCGAAGTGCTCGCCCTGGCGGGGATCGGCGACGGCCCCCTGCGTTCCCTCGAAGCGGCCTCCACCCAGCCCGACCACGCCGCGCGCCCGAGCTTTCCGGAGGTGGTCGAGATCCTGCGGCCGCTCGCGCTCTCGTGAATCGTCCGGACGCAGACTTCGGTCGCTCCGTGCGGCGCGGGGAGCACAGCCCCTTCGTTTCGCGGACGGTTCGGTCAATACAGCGGACATCCGCGCAGGTTCGGCCCAGATTTCGTCACGGTGGCTCGCCAGGGATCGCCCCTGATTTCAGGGATCGGGCGACCATCATGAAGAAACTCACCTACGCTGCACTGCTCGTCGGGGCGCTGGCGGCGCCGCAGGCCGCCGCGGCCGCAAGCAAGACCACGGTGGGCGTCGGCACGGGCGTCGTCGCCGGCGCCCTGGTCGGCGGCCCCGTGGGCGCGGTCGTGGGCGGCATCGTCGGCGGCTATATCGGGTCCACCGCCGAGAGCCCGCGCCCGCGCCGCCGCCGGGTGCGCGCCGTCCGCCGGGCATCGCCGGCGCCGGCCCGCAAGCTGCGCGTCGCGCAGGAGCCCGCTCTCCCGGTCCGCGCGGTTCCGGCCGCCACGGGCAGCCTGCCGGCGGTGACGGCCGCTCCGGCGGCTCCCAAACCCGCGCCAGCCGCCACGGCACCCCGCACGACCTGGCAGAACCCGCGCTGAAGTAAGCGTCAGGCGCCGCCCCACCACCACCGCATGGTCAGGCCGCCATCGACCACCAGCGCGTGGCCGGTGACGTCATCGGCCTCCACCGGGGCCAGGGGGTGTTCCGGCGGGTCGGGATCACGATCGGTTCGGGGCCTCGCCCGCGACCTCGATGCGGGCGCCCAGGATGGCGATGAGGGCCGCGTCGCGCCGGGCCGCGAGCGCCTCGACCGAGCGCCCGTCGGCCTCGGCCGCGATCCCGGCGACGATTCGGTCCTTGACGTCCTCCGTCAGGTCCGGATTGCCGAGGCTCGCCCAGCGCCGCACCTGGCTCGGGCCGAGATGGTCGAGATAGTGCCGGATGCCGCCCGCCCCGCCGCCGAGATGGTAGGTCATGTGCGGGCCCATCGCAGCCCAGCGCAGGCCGGGGCCGTTGCAGAGCGCCGCGTCGATGTCGGCGACGCTCGCCACCCCCTCCGCCACGAGGTTCACGGCCTCCCGGTAGAGGGCCGAGGCGAGGCGGTTGGCGATGTGACCGGGCATTTCCCGGTTGAGCACCACGGGCCGGCGCCCCAGGCGCGCGTAGAAGGCGCAGGCCCGCGCCGCGACCGCGGGGCCGTCGGCCACGATCTCGACCAGGGGCACGAGGTGGGGCGGGTGGAACGGGTGGGCGACCAGCACCCGCTCGGGCCGGGCGCAATCCGCCACGATGGCGCTGCGCAGCATGGCCGACGTGCTCGACGCGATGAGGATCGCGGGCGGTAGCAGGCGGTCGGCCTCGGCCAGCAGCGCGCGCTTGACCGCTTCGCTCTCCGGCGCGTTCTCCTGAACGAAGTCCGCCCCGGCGAGCGCGTCTTCCAGCTTTGCGTGAAACCGAAGCGTGCCCGCCCCTCTCAGGCCGAGTTCGGCGAGTTGCGCGCGTGCCGCCTCCACCGCCGCAGCGGTGCGCGCCGCGAAGCCGGGTGCTGGATCGTAGGCCGCCACGTCGAGCCCGTGGGCGAGGAACAGGGCGGCCCAGCTCGCACCCAGGGTTCCACAGCCCAGCACGGTGACCCGTTGGATTTCATCCGTCTCGATGGCTGTCAAAACTTCCTCCCCGGC
This sequence comes from Methylobacterium goesingense, assembly GCF_022179225.1. Taxonomy (GTDB): domain Bacteria; phylum Pseudomonadota; class Alphaproteobacteria; order Rhizobiales; family Beijerinckiaceae; genus Methylobacterium; species Methylobacterium goesingense. The sequence goes on along the minus strand of NZ_BPQL01000004.1, from coordinate 11,639 downwards.
GGGTTTACTTTCGAACTCAGAATACGCTTATTCAACCCCGTACCGACCGTTTTCGCGGCGGACGAAGTGGGCGACACGACCCGCGACCGGAGGACAACGATGTTCACGCGCCACGCCACCACGCGCGCAGCCCTGTTCGTTCTGGCGACCCTGGGGGCCCTCGGCACCGCCCGGGCCGACGACGTGGTGCGCCTCGGCAACCTGAAATTTGCCCATTACGGCGCCATCTCCTACATGAAGGAGATCGCCCCGAAGTTCGGCCTCAAGATCGACGAGAAGCAGTTCGCCAAGGGCGCCGACATCTACCCCGCCATGGCGGTGGACCAGATCGACATCTCGGCCTCGGGCGCCGACGGCGCGGTGGCCGCGCGCGGCAACGGCGTCAAGCTCTACGTGGTGGCGGGCTTCGCCAATGGCGGCGTGCGCATCCTGCGCCGGCCCGACCTCGACACGATCAAGACCCTCAAGGACGTGAAGGGCCTGAAAGTGGCCACCGTCCGCGGCGGCACCCAGGACCTGATGCTGCTGGCCGAACTCGACAAGTACGGAATGACCTGGTCGGAGCGGCCCGGCAAGGACGTGCAGCTGATCTACTTCAACAACTACGCCGACCTGAACCAGGCGCTGGCGCAGAAGTACGTCGACGTGATCTGCCAGAGTGAGCCGCAATCGACGCAGGCGATCAGCGCCGGCTACGCGACCGAGGTGGTCAAGCCCTACGACACCCCCATCGGCGTGCCGGTCCGCCCGCTGGTGATGACCGAGAAGATGTACAACGAACGTCCCGAGGTCGCCGCCCGGGTGCTCAAGCTGTTCGTGGCCGCCACCAAGGCCTTCATCGACGACCCGGCGCTCGCTGAGAAGTACGTCCGCGAGAGCGTGTTCAAAGGCCAGCTCTCGAGCCAGGACTTTCGCGACGGCATGGCCAACGCGAAGTACACCTACGACGTGCCCGCCGGGCACATGCAGACCACGACCGACTACATGATGAAGTACGGTCTCGGTAAGATGGTGAACCCGCCGAAATCCGACGCCGAGTGGGTGAAGACCGACCTCCTCGAAAAGGCCAAGGCCGAACTGAAGACGAACTGAGCGGCACGATGAACCGGTTCCGCGGCGCCATCGTCCCCATCGCGCTCCTGATCCTGTGGGAGATCCTCAGCCGGGTGGGGGTGTTCTCCCCCATCGTGCTGCCGCCGCCGAGCGCGGTGGCGGTGAAGTGGTATTCGGGCCTCCTGCCCGGCCTACCCTACGACCCGGCCACCGAGAGCTACTGGCACTGGATGTTCTCCGGCGAGATGCCGCACGACGCGATCGCGAGCCTCGGTCGCGTGCTCATGGGCTTCTGCGTCGGCGCCGGACTCGCCGTGCCGGTCGGCCTCCTGCTCGGCACCAGCGACCGGCTCTACGCGCTGTTCAACCCCCTGCTGCAGATCCTGCGGCCGATCCCGCCCATCGCCTACATCCCGCTGGCCATCGTCTGGTTCGGGCTGGGCAACCCGCCCGCCCTGTTCCTGATCGCGCTCGGCACCTTCTTCCCCGTCCTGGTCAACACCATCGCGGGGGTGCGGCAGGTGGACTCGATCTACATCCGGGCGGCCCGCAACCTCGGGGCCGGGTCCTGGACGATGTTCCGGCGGGTGATCCTGCCGGCGGCGAGCCCCTTCGTGCTCGCGGGCATGCGGATCGGCATCGGCACCGCCTTCATCGTGGTCATCGTCGCCGAGATGATCGCGGTCTCGGACGGGCTCGGCTACCGCATCCTGGAGGCCCGCGAGTACATGTGGTCCGACAAGATCATCGGCGGCATGCTCACCATCGGCATCCTCGGCCTCATCATCGACGGGGCGATGTCGCGCCTCAACGACCACCTACTGCGCTGGCATCGCGGCCTTGAACGCTGAACCGGGACGCCTGATCATGTCGGCGCAAATCGAGATCGCCCAGGCCAGCAAGGTGTTCGGGACGGGCGCCGGCGCCGTGCCGGCCCTCGACGGCATCACCGCGACGGTGCCGGAGGGGCAGTTCCTCTGCCTGCTCGGACCGTCCGGCTGCGGCAAGTCCACCCTGCTCAACGCCATCGCGGGCTTCACCCCCCTCAGTGCCGGACGGATCACCATGGGCGGGCGCCCGGTGACCGAGCCGGGGCCGGACCGGGGCATGGTCTTCCAGGAATACGCGCTGTTCCCCTGGATGAACGTGGAGGACAACGTCCGCTTCGGCCTCGACATCCGGGGCGTGCCGCGGGCCGACGCCACCGTGACGGTGGACCGCATCGTGGCGACGCTGGGCCTGTCGGATTTCCGCAAGCGCTATCCGAAGGACCTCTCCGGCGGCATGCGCCAGCGCGTGGCCATCGCGCGCATCCTGGCCCTCGACCCGCCGGTGATGCTGATGGACGAGCCCTTCGGGGCGCTGGACGCCCTGACCCGGCGCACCCTGCAGGACGAGTTGCTGCGGATCTGGGCCGAGTATCGCAAGACGGTGATCTTCGTCACCCACTCCATCGAGGAGGCGATCTACCTGGCCGACCGCATCCTGGTGATGACCTACCGTCCCGGCCGCATCAAGCGCGACCTCACCGTGGAGATCCCGCGCCCGCGCGACACGGCGTCGGGCGAGTTCAACGCCCTCAAGCGCGAACTCGCCGGCCTCGTCATGGCCGAGCAGCAGCGCTTCACCAGCGCCGAGCTGCACGGCGCGGCGGTGGACTGATTTTTCAAGGCGTCGCGTCCCCTCCCCCTTCCGGGGAGGGGGCAGCGGCGTGGGTCGGGTTTCCGCCCTCTTCCACCACCCCGACCTCCGGCGCTCCCGGTCAGACCGGCAGCAGCGTGAACGCGAGCGTGCGCCCCAGAAACGACGCCGTGACGGTGCCCGGCCCGGTCAGGTCGAACGGCACCGAGAGCGTTCCGGTGGAAACCAGGCTGCCGGCGGGGATCGTCATGCCGCGCTCGCGGGCGACCGCCATGAGGTCGGCCAGCGCCGCCAGCGGGTCGGTCAGGTCCTCCCCCGTCACCGCGCGGGCCCGCTCCGTGCCGTCGACCGTCACCACGAGGCTGCGGGCGAGGCCCGGCAGGTCGGCCGGGTCGAGGGCGGGTCCGATCACCAGGGCCTGGAAGGCGGAATTGTCGGCGGCGAAGCTCGGCCAACCGACCGCGCGGCGGTCGAAGAAGCGCGACAGCACGAGCTCGAACGCCACGCGGGTCTCTGCCACGACGTGCGCGGCCTCGACGGCAGGGGCGCCCGGATCGATGTCCCGGGCGATGACGTAGGCGACCTCGAACTCGATCGTCACCGGCCCCGCATGGGGCATCCGGAGCGCCACGCCGGGCTCGTGGAGCTGGCCCCGCAGCACGCGGCCCGCGATGGAGCGGCCGACCCCGGATGTGCGCTTGCCCTTGGCGCTGCCGATGGCGAGCTTCCAGCCCGCGCAAGTCTCGCCCAGGGCCTCGAAGAGCCGGTCCTGGATGTCGTAGCCCTCCGTCATCGTGCCCGGGCGGATCGCCTCGGGCAGTTCGGCGTGTTGCCGCCCCGCGCGATAGGCCGCCAGCAGGAAGTCGGCGGCCGGCTGGGGATCGAAGGCGTCGGACATGAAGGGACCTTTTCGCGGGCGTAACGGAGCCTCTCGGACGAGGCGGGGCTTCTCGGGCGAGGCGGGGCTGATATCGATCGGATCTCGGCGGCCTTAGGGCGCGACCCGGGCGCGGGGATCGACGCGGGCGATGCGCGACAGGAGGTAGTCGACCTCCGCCTTGCCTTGCGCCGACAGGTTCGCAGCCGGCTTGCGCTGGGCGTCCGAGGCGAAGATCCCGCGCTTCTGGAAGACGTACTTGCGCACCGCCAGCCCGAGGGGCCCCTGCTGCTGCTCGTAGCGGAGATAAGGCAGGTGCGCATCGAAGAGGTCGTGGGCCGCGTCGCGCTCGCCCGCCCTCGACAGGCGCACCACGTCCACCAGCATCTCCGGAAAGGCGTAGCCGGTGTTGGCGCCGTCGGCACCCCGCTCCATTTCGAAGTCGAGGAACAGCCCGCCATTGCCCGTGAGGATCGCGATGTGGCGCATCGAGCCGTCGGCTTCGAAGCCGCGCAGGGTCGTGATCTTGTCCAGCCCCGGCCAATCCTCGTGCTTGAGCATGACGCAGGACGGGTTCTCCGTGACGATCCGGCGGATCACGGCGGGGGTCATCACCACCGAGAAGGTCAGGGGATAGTCCTGGATCACGAAGGGCACGTCGGGGCCGATCGCCTCGGCGGCGTTCCGGTAATAGGCCACCACCTGGTCGTCCGTGCGCAAGGTGTTGGGCGGCCCGATCATGACGCCGGCCGCTCCCAGGTCCATCACCTCGCGGGCGAGGGCGCGCATGGCGGCGAAGCCCGGGGCCGAGACGCCGACGAGAACCGGCACGCTCATGCGCCCGACGACCCGCCGGGCGATGGCGACCGCCTCGGCGTGATCGAGCTTGGGCGCCTCGCCGAGCTGACCCAGGATGGTGAGGCCGTCGATGCCGGCACCGGAGAAGAAGTCCGACATCCGGTCGAGGGAGATCTCGTCGACCCGGCCGTCGGGATGGAAGGGCGTCGGGGCGATGGGGATCACGCCCTTGATCGCGCTGGTGAGAGCCATGGTGTCCTCCTCGGGATCTTCGTTGAGCCGGCGCGCTCAGCGATGCGCCAGGGCGGCCAGGTTGACGAGGTTGTGCGGGCGTTCGCCGGCCAGGATGCGGATCATCGCCTCGGCGGCGCCCAGGCCCATCGCCCGCAGGCTGTCGGTGCTGGTACCGGCCACGTGCGGGGTCAGCAGCAGGTTCGGACAGGCACGGTAGGGGTGGTCGTCGGGCAGCGGCTGGACCTCGAACACGTCGAGCGCCGCGCCCCCGATCGCCCCCGCGCGCAGGGCGGCGGCCAGCGCCTCGGCTTGTACGATGGGCCCGCGCGCCACGTTGATCAGCACCGCGTCCGGCCGCATCCGGCCGATGAGGCCGGCATCGACGAGGCCCCGCGTCTCCGGCGTCAGCGGGCAGGCCACCACCACCGCGTCGCTCTCTGCAAACAGCGTTTCGCGGTCCACGGCCTCGAACAGGCCGTCGTCGGACGCCTGTCTCCGGTGGCGGGCGCTGCGGGAATGACCGAGCACCCGCATGCCGAAGCCGTCCCGCGCCATCCGCGCGACGCGGCGCCCGATCTCCCCGGTGCCGAGGATACCGATCGTGGTGCCGCCGATCTCGCCGAGATCGCTGGCAAAAGTCTTGGCCGCGAGCCAGCCGGCCCCCCGTAGGGTCCCGTCGAGGTGCCCGAGGCGGCGGCGCAGGTGGAACAGGGCCGCGAAGACGTATTCGGCCACCGCGCCGGTGTTGCTGCCCGGCAGGTTGGCCACCGGGATGCCGCGCGCGGTGGCCGCCTCCAGGGGCACGAAATCGAGCCCGACCCCGTGGCGGACGATGCCGCGCAGGTACGGGGCGTGGTCGAGGATGTCGTCGGGCAGCTGCGCCCGCACGATCAGCCCCGCCGCCTCGCTGGCGAGCGCCCGCAGGGTGTCGGGGCTCGTGTCCCCCGCAGTGACGACCCGCGCGTGCGGCGCCAGGAGGGCCATCGCCTCCGCGTGGATCGGATTGGTGAGGACGACGAGGGGCAGGGTCGGGTCTGCTGCGCTCACGGGAGAGATGCCTCGCTCGGGGACGGGACGTGGCGCCGGGGCGGCCTCCGCCGGAGCGGACCGCCCCGGGGGCAGCGGTCTCAGGTGATCACGCTCGGCTCGGACCGGCCCGTGAGCGCGGCGATGTCGGCCAGATCGTTGGCGACCTTCACCACCGGGGCCAGCACCTCCGCCACCGGCAGTTCGAGCCGGTCGGGGGCGGATTCGTAGCGCTCGATATAGACCCGCAGAGTCGCGCCCGCCGTGCCGGTGCCGGAGAGGCGGTAGACCACCCGCGCATCCTCCGCGAAGGTGACGCGCACGCCCTGCTGCTCGGTGACGGAGACGTCGACGGGATCGACGTAGCGGAAGTCGTCCGCCGCCGCGACCGTGAGATCGCCGAGCTTGGTGCCCGGCAGGCCGGCGAGCTTGGCGCGCAGGCCATCCATCAGACGCTTTGCGGCCTCCGCGTCGATCTCCTCGTAATCGTGCCGGGTGTAGTAGTCGCGCCCGAAGCGAGCCCAATGGTCCCGCACCACGTCTTGAGCCGGCTTGCCCGTGACCGCCAGGATGTTGAGCCAGATCAGCACGGCCCAGAGCCCGTCCTTCTCGCGGACGTGGTTCGAGCCGGTGCCGGCGCTCTCCTCGCCGCAGAGGGTGATCAGGCCGGCATCGAGCAGGTTGCCGAAGAACTTCCAGCCGGTGGGGGTCTCGTAGGCGGGGATGCCCAGCGACGCCGCCACCCGGTCGAGGGCCCGGCTCGTCGGCATGGAGCGGGCGACGCCGGCCAGCCCCTTGGCGTAGCCGGGGGCGAGGTGGGCATGCGCGGCGAGGATCGCCAAACTGTCGCTCGGGGTCACGAACAGGCCGGGCGCCACGATCATGTTGCGGTCGCCGTCGCCGTCCGAGGCTGCACCCAGGTTCGGCGCCGCCTCGCTCAGCATCAGTTCGTAGAGGTCGTGGGCGTGGACGGGGTTCGGGTCCGGATGGTGCCCGCCGAAATCCTCCCGGGGCGTGCCGTTGAGGACGGTGCCGGCCTCGGCCCCGAACACGCCCTCCAGGATGGCGTGGGCATAGGGGCCGGTGACCGCGCTCATGGCGTCGAAGCGCATGCGGAAGCCGCCTCCGAACAGGCGCGTGATCGCGTCGAAATCGATGAGTTCGCGCATCAGCGCGAGGTAGTCCGCCACGGGGTCGATCACCGCGACGGTCATGTCGCCGATCCGGGTCTCGCCGATCGTGTCGAGGTCGAGGTCGGGGCCCTCGACGATGCGGTATTCGGTCAGCGCCTTGGTGCGCGCGTAGATCGCCGCCGTGACGGTCTCGGGCGCCGGGCCGCCGTTGGCGGTGTTGAACTTGATGCCGAAATCGCCCTCCGGCCCACCCGGGTTGTGGCTCGCAGACAGGATGATGCCGCCGATGGCGCCGTGCTTGCGGATGACGCAGGAGGCCGCCGGGGTCGAGAGCAGGCCGCCCCGGCCCACCAGCACCCGGGCGAAGCCGTTGGCGGCGGCGATCTTGAGCGTGGTCTGCACCACCTCGCGGTTCAGGAAGCGGCCGTCGCCGCCGAGCACCAGTGTCGTGCCGGCCCGGTCGGGAATGCAGTCGATGATCGCCTGGACGAAGTTCTCGACGTAACGCGCCTGCTGGAACACCGGCACCTTCTTGCGCAGGCCGGACGTGCCCGGCTTCTGGTCGTCGTAGGGCGTCGTCGGCACGGACGTTGCGGGCATCGTTCAGGCACTCCGGAATCGCATGGCTCAAGCTTCGCGCCCAAGAACGCCGTTTGCCGACGCGGGTCAATCACCGATGGCCCGGCGCGCGCGCCGGGCAAGGTGCCACCCGTGCCCATCAAGGACATCCGAGCATCGTGGTCCTGTCCGCGCAGGAAAATACAAGTTCTTAACAAAATCTTTCTCGCCATCCCTCGCGAGATACAAATCGATCGATGCCTAGTCTTCCGTCGGACACCACTTGCAGACCGCCGTTCTTCATGCTTCAAAGACCTCGGCCAGGTGGGTGAGGGTTGAGCCAAGATCCCCGCAAGGATCTGCACGTCCGGTTCAAATCCGGACCCCGGCCTCCATGCTCGGATTCGTTGCCCTGCTCCGCCTTCCGACAGGTGATGCACGCGGCGATGTTCGACTGCGTGGCCCGCGAGATCCCGGAAAGCCGACGATCCTTTCACATCCTGGTCATCGATCCACGCGGGTCGGATGAAACGCCGCGCTGGGACGTAACGCCCCGGGAACGAACGGAAATGGCCAAGGTTTGTCCATCACTGATCCGCGAGCGAGGAACCGGCCATGGAATGTCCGCAGGGTGTCAGCCCGCGCACGAGCGAGGGTAGAGACGCTTCGGCGGTGGAGGCCGAGGACATCCTGCTCGCCCCGCTGGCCGACATTCCCCGCATCAATCTGCGCGAGGCGGGCGAGCCCTGGGACAAGCGACGCCATGCCGGCAAGGCGCTGCGCGAGGTCGTACCGCACGCCTCTCACGCGGCCTGGACGCCGCCCGGCAACCGGCCGGACCCGGTCTCCCTGATCGAGGCGGCCCATGCCGGGCGCCAGGAACACCTCATTCCCCTGCGGGTCGCCCGCATGGCGAGTTCGCCCTTCGCGTTCCTGCGGGGCGCGGCCCACGTCATGGCCTGGGACCTCGCGCATACCCCACGCAGCGGCATCGCGGTCGTGATGAACGGCGACGCGCATCTCGCCAATTTCGGCCTGTTCGGCACGCCCCAGCGCGACATCGTCCTCGACCTCAACGATTTCGACGAGGTCACCATCGGCCCCTGGGAATGGGACCTGAAGCGGCTCGTCGCCAGCATCGAGGTGGCGGCCCGTACGGACGGGGTCGGCAAGGCCGAGCGCCGGGAGGCGACCCTCGCGGCGGTGGCGGGCTACCAGCACACCATGACGGAGCTGGCGCCGCAGGGGCCCCTCGACGTCTGGCATCAGGCGGCCCGGGCCGACCGGCTCGATTTCGCCGGCCTCACCATCGACGCCCATTCAGAAGCAGTCATCGCCAAGGCGGTGGAGAAGGCCCGCAAGAAGCACAACAAGAGCCTGCTCGCCCGGGTCGGCGAGCGCCGGACCGACGGCGGCTGGCGCTTCAAGGAGCAGCCTCCGATCCTCACCGGCGTCGATGCCGAGACCCGCGAGGCGGTGATCGGCGGGCTCGAGCACTATGCCGAGACCCTGCCGCGCGAGCGCCGGTTCATGCTGAGCCGCTACCACGTGGTCGACGTGGCCCACCGGGTCGTCGGCGTCGGCAGCGTCGGCACCCGGGCCTATGTCGCGCTTCTGTGCGGGAATTCGGACCAGGACGTCCTCTTCCTCCAGGTCAAGGAGGCGGTGACGCCGGCCCACGCCCCCTACCTCGCCGGCATGCCCGACGCCTATGGCGACCACGAGGGCGAGCGGGTGATCTACGGCCAGCGCCTGCTCCAGGCGGTGGGCGATCCGCTGCTCGGCTGGACCACCATCGACGGCCGGCCGTTCTACGTGCGCCAGATGAAGAATATGAAGGGCGACATCCCCGTGGCCGGCCTCACGGGGCAGCCGCTAATCTACTTCTCCTGGGCCTACGGTGCCCTGCTGGCCCGGGCGCATGCCCGCACCGGGGATGCCGCGGCCATCGCGGGCTATTGCGGCCGCGACCGGCAATGCGACCTGCGCGAGGCCCTGGCCACCTGGGCCTTCGCCTACGGCGACCAGAACGAGGCCGACTTCGCGGCCTTCCAGGCAGCCATCGCGCAGGGCCGCCTCGAGGCGGCGCCCGACCCGGAGATGTGATCCACAGGGGCTGCGACAAACTGGGGACGGGCGGCGAAAGCGCGGAGCCCGGGACGCACCGGCCGCGTTTCCCAGTTCCTCTCCTCCAAGCCGGGCAGCGCACACCCCAGATGGCAAAACGCAGGACCGCGTCGTCTCCCGCTCCGACCCCGACGGCCCAGGGGCCGGCGAAGGGGCCGGCAAAGGCGAAAGCCCAGACGGCCGTCAAGGCACCGCGCGCCAGGGTACCGCGCGCGAAGGCACCAGGCGCAGAGGTTCCCCCGGTCAAGGCAGCCCGCGCCGAGGCGGCGTCGAAGCCGACCTCCCGCAAGACCTCGGCGCAGGCGCCCGAGACGGCGCCGGCATCCGCCCCGGAAGCCGTCGCGCCGCTCGTGCCCACCGGCGCCCTCGCGGTCGCACTCCTCGACCTGACCCGGACCGGCAAGCCCCTGGTCCACATGGCCCGCGAGAGCCACCGGCTGGAGGCCATCGCGAAGATCCTGCGGGCGCTGTCGCCGGAGCGCAGCGTCGCGATCTACCCGGAATGGGACTGCCTGCCCTACGACCGTGCCTCGCCCTCGCGGGGCGTGATGGGCGCGCGCACCGGCGTGCTGCGCTGGCTCACCGACACGGCGTCCCTGCCCGACATCGTCCTCACCACCGCCCCGGCCCTGATCCAGCGGGTGCCCCCGGCCGCGACCTGGGCCGCGGCGCGCCTGGAGGTCCGGGTCGGCGACACCCTCGATCCGACGGCGGTCTCCGCCTTCCTGCAGCGCCTCGGCTACATCCTCGACGACCGGGTCGACGAGCCCGGCGAAGTTGCGGTCTGGGGCCGGACCGTGGACGTCTTCCCGGCCGCCGCCGACCGCCCCTGCCGCATCGAGTACGAGGAGGGCCGCGTCACCGCGATCCGCTCCTACGATCCGGTCTCGCAGCGCTCGCTGGCCGATGCCGACGTGCTCGTCGTCGACCCCGCCACCGAGATCCTCCTGCCCGAGGGCTCGGAGAACCGGCTCGCGCCCTTCACGGGCCAGGAGCACGGTCTGGCCCGGTACTACCCGTCCCTCGACACCGTGCTCGATCAGGTGCCCGACGCGGCCCTCGTGGTCGAGGACGGGGCGGAGGAGCGGGCGCAGGCCTTCTTCGAGCAGATCGCGGAAGGACGCGAGGCCGCGGCCCGGTCCCGGCGCGGCGGAGCCGACGACGGCAGCCTCTATCTGAGCCCCGAGGATTGGGCGGCCCAACTCGGGGAGCGCCGGGTCGCCGGGGCCCATGCGGACGGAGCCGACGACCTCACCATGCCGGCCTTCGTGCGGAAAGCCCGGCCGAACACGGCGCTGGCCGAGACCCTGCGCGAGCGCCTGAAGGCGGGCGACCGCATCCTCCTCACGGGGCCCGCCGAGCCGCTGGCCCGGCTCGCGCGCATTGCCGAGCGCGCCCTGGGGCGCAAGGTCCGGGCTATCCGGGCCTGGGCCGACGCCGTTTCGGCAAAGCCCGGCGCGCTCCTCAGCCTGGAGGCCCCGATCGAGGCGGGATTCCGGGTGCCGGACAGGGGCGTGGCGGTGATCGCCGCCGCCGACCTCTTCGGCGCCCGTGCCGCCACCGTGGCCGCCGGGGGCCCGAGCGCCATCCTGCCCATCGGCGAGGTCGAGTTGCGCATCGGTGACGTCGCGGTCGACCGCGACAACGGGCTCTGCGTGTTCGAGGGACTGGAGCCGGTCGGGACCGGCGACGGCGGCAGCGAGGACGCCCTGCGCCTGCGCTTTGCCGGCGACGGCATCCTGATGGTGCCGGTCTCGCAGGCCGACCGGATCTGGCGCTACGGCTCGGAGGTCGAGGCCGTCACCCTGGACAAGCTCGAAGGCGGAAGCTGGGCGAAAGGATCTTGGGGACGCCGCCGCCTGGAGGCGGAGGCCTGCATGGCCCGGGCCGCCCGGGTGATGCTGGCGGATGCCGAGAAGCGCCGGGCGATCCGGGCGCCGGTGCTGGTGCCGCGGGAGCGCGAGATGGAGCGCTTCGCCGCCGGCTTCGGCTTCGCGCTCACCGCCGACCAGGCGAGCGCCGTGGCCGGCGTGATCGGCGACCTCGCCTCGGGTCGGCCGATGGACCGTCTCGTCTGCGGCGATGTCGGCTTCGGCAAGACCGAGGTGGCCCTGCGCGCCGCCGCGGCCGCCGTGTTCGCCGGCAAGCAGGTGGCGATCGTCGCCCCCACCACCGTGCTGGCGCGCCAGCAC
>NZ_BPQL01000003.1 GCF_022179225.1 Methylobacterium goesingense | reverse complement strand
GCTGGGGGAAGCCTTGCTGAAAGATTCGGATCAGGCTGCGGGGGCGTGGCGGGAATCGTAGTCGAGCACCGCGTCGAGGAGGACCTGCGCGCCGGCCGCGCACTCGGACGGGGCGGTGGATTCGGCCGGGTTGTGACTGAGGCCCGCTGCGCTCGGCACGAACACCATGGTGGTGGGCACCAGGCCGGCGACGTGGGCGGCGTCGTGGCCGGCGCCCGAGACCATGTCGCGGGTAGGGTGGCCGCCCTTCTCGGCCGCGCGCCGGACGGAAGCGATGCAGTCGGGATCGAAGGCCACGGGGGCGGTCCGGGCGATGACCTGGAGTTTTCCCGTCAGCGAGAGGCCGACCGTGACGCGGTCGAGGGCGTCGCGCAGGGCTGCCTCCAGGGCGTCGAGCACCGCGTCCTGCGGGTGGCGCAGGTCCACCGTGAGGAAGACGTGGCCCGGGATGACGTTGTTGGAGTTCGGCGTCACCGTGAGGTGGCCCACCGTGGCGACCGCATCGGGGGCGTGCGCCTGGGCGGCGGCGTCCACCGCCTCCACCAGGCGCGCGGCGCCGAGGAGCGCGTTGCGCCGCATCGGCATCGGGGTCGAGCCCGTATGGGCGGACTGGCCTTCCAGGGTGACCTCGAACCAGCGCATGCCCTGCACGCCCTGGACCACGCCGATGGCGGCGCCTTCAGCCTCCAGGATCGGGCCCTGCTCGATGTGCAGCTCGAACATCGCGCCGAACGGCACCGAGCCCGCGGGCGCCGCGCCGCGGTAGCCGATGGCGTCGAGGGCGGCACCGAAGCTGGTGCCGGCGCTGTCCTGGCGGGCCTCGGCCCAATCGCCGGCATAGATGCCCGCATAGACGCCGGAACCGAGCATGGCGGGGGCGAAGCGCGCGCCCTCCTCGTTGGTCCAGTTCACCAGCAGGAGGGGCGCCTCGGTGACGAAGCCGGCCCCGTCGAGGGTGCGCAACACCTCCAGGGCGGCCAGCACGCCCAGCACCCCGTCGAACTTGCCCCCCGTGGGCTGGGTGTCGAGGTGGCTGCCCAGCGCGATCGGCTTCAGGTCCGGGTTCCGGCCAGGGCGGAGCGCGAACATGTTGCCCACCGCATCCACCGTGAGGGTGCAGCCCAGGGCCTCGACCTGGGCCCTGAGCCAGTCGCGCACCCGGCGGTCCTCGTCGCTGAGCGTCAGGCGGGCGATGCCCCCGTCCGGGGTGGCGCCGATGGCGGCGGTCTCGGTCAGGGTGTCCCAGAGGCGCTCGGCGTTGATGGTGAGGTTCGACATGAGTGTCCTGCGTTTCCTTCGCTGCTCACGCGGCCTTGACGCCGAGGAAGCGGTCGCGCGCCGCCGCGTCGGCGACGAAGTCGGCATTGCCGGCCGCGTAGGCGACGCGGCCGAGTTCGAGGATGTAGTGGCGGTCGGCGAGGCTCGTGCAGACCGCGAGGTTCTGCTCCACAAGCAGGATCGGGACCCCGGCGTCTCGGATGGCCCGGATCTGCGCCACGATCTCCTCGACGATGACGGGGGCGAGGCCTTCCACCGGCTCGTCGAGCATGAGGAGCTTCGGCCCTGAAAGGAGCGCGCGGGCGATCGACAGCATCTGCTGCTCGCCGCCCGAGAGCTGGGCGCCCCCATTGCGGCGACGCTCTTCGAGACGCGGGAACATGGCGTAGATCGCCCGCATGCCCCAGGGCGAACCTTTCCGCACGGCGATGGCCAGGTTCTCCTCCACGCTGAGCAGGCTGAATATGCCGCGATCCTCCGGCACGAGGGTGAGGCCGGCCCGGGCGATGCGATGGGCGGGCCAGCCGGCCACGTCGGTGCCGTGGAAGCGCACCCGGCCGCCGCGCGGGGGCAGGAGGCCGCTGACGGCCTTGAGGGTCGAGGTCTTGCCCGCGCCGTTGCGCCCGAGGAGGCAAACGATCTCCCCCGCCCGCACCTCCAGGCTGACGCCCTGGAGGATGTGGCTCTTGCCGTAGAAACCGTGGATCTCCTCCAGGGCGAGGGCGATCGGGCCGCTCACGAGACCAGATCCTTCGGCCCGGAAATGTCCCCGGTGATCATGTTGCCGAGATAGGCCCGGCGCACCTCCGGGTCGTCGCGCACGACGGCCGGCGGACCCTCCACCAGCACGCGGCCGGCGCGCATCACCGTCACGGTGTCGGAGATGTTCATGACGATGCCCATGTTGTGCTCGATGAACAGGACGGTGTGGTCGCGCCCGAGGTCGCGGATCAGCGCCGTCATCGCGGCGATGTCGTCGATACCCATGCCGGAGGTCGGCTCGTCGAGCAGGATGACCTTCGGGCTTGCTGCCATCGCCATCCCGACCTCGAGGCGCCGCTGCTGCCCGTGCGAGAGCTCGCCGGCGGCGCGGAGCGCCACGCGGGTCAGTTCGAGGCGCTCCAGCATCGCCTCGGCGACCGCGAGCACCGGCCGGTTGGCCTCGGCCCGGCGCCAGGGGGCAAGCGCCTGCCAGGGCGTCCGACCTTGCGCGGCCAGCCGCAGGTTCTCGCGAACACTGAGCGTCGGGAAAAGGCTTGTGACCTGGAACGAGCGGGCGAGGCCGAGGCGCACGCGCTCGTGGTCCGATGTGCGGGTGATGTCCCGGCCGCCCAGGGTGATGCGCCCGGCCGAGGGCGCGATCCGGCCGGTCAGGGCGTGGAACAGGGTGGTCTTGCCGGCGCCGTTCGGGCCGATGATCGAGTGGACGCTGTTCTCGGCGATGCGCAGGGTCACGTCCTGCAGGGCGACGAAGCTGCCGTAGCGGACGCTCAAGGCGTCCGTGGCGAGAATGGGTTCGCTCATCGGGTCGCCTCCGATGCGGGTGCGACGTCGGGATTGCTCACCACCGGCCGGTCGGGGGCCGGATCCTCCGGCGGCGGCGCCCGCGTCACCAGGGCGACGGCGCGCTCGATCAGGCCCCAGAGGCCGCGCTGCAGGAACAGCGTGATGACGATGAGAAGGAGCCCGAGGAGGAGGAGCCATCGCGGCCAGATCGCCGAGAGGGCATCGGCGGCGAGCAGGTAGGCGCCCGCGCCGAGGAGCGAGGCGAACAGGTTCGCGGTTCCCCCGATGATCGTCATGATCAGCAGGGTCTCGCTGGTGTGATAGTCGATGTTCGAGAGCGGTGCGACGCCGATCAGCATGGCGTGGAGCGCGCCCGCGAAGGCCGTGACCGCGCCGGAGATCGCGAAGGCCGCGACCTTGAAGGCGCGCACCGGATAGCCGATCGCCCCGGCCCGGGCCTCGTTGTCGCGGATGGCGAGCAGGGTGCGCCCGAAGGTCGAGAGCGCGACCCGCTGGAGTGCGGCGAAGAGCGCGAGGAAGAGCACGGCCACGAAGGCGTAGTAGGCCCATGGACCACTCAGCACCGTGTCGCCAAGGCGCGGACGCGGGATGTCGAGGAGGCCGTTGTCGCCTCCCGTGAGACCGCTGAAGGTGTAGGCCAGGAAGTAGAACATCTGCGAGAAGGCGAGCGTCAGCATCACGAAGTAGACGCCCTGGCGCCGGATCGAGACCCAGCCCACGGCGGCCGCCACCAGGGCGCCTCCGCCCAACGCCAGCAGCAGCACGATGGGGGCGGGCAGGCCGACCCGGACGAGGCCGAGCCCGGCGACGTAGCTGCCGAGGCCGAAGAAGATGCCCTGGCCGAAGGAGAGGAGGCCCGTGTAGCCGAGCAGCAGGTTGCAGGCGGCGACAGCGAGCCCGAAGATCAGGATCTCGCTGGCCAGCGTGCCCGAGCGCATGGTCACGGGCAGGATCAGCACGACGGCGACCGCGAGGCCGAACTGGACGAGGGGTCGATCGAGGAGGGGAATCACCGCGAAAACTCCCCCTCAGGCCCGGCCGAACAGGCCGCGCGGCATCGCCATGATGATGCCGGCCATGCCGAGATAGATGACGAGGCGTGCGCCCTCGGGCCACAGGGTGGCCATCAGGCTCTGGGCGATGCCGACGAGAAGGCCGGCCGCGAGCGCCCCGGCGTAGCTGCCCATCCCGCCGATCACCACCACGACGAAGGCGATGCCCAGCGCCTCGACGCCCATGAAGGGCTCGACGCCCCGGATGGGGGCGGCGAGCGCCCCGGCCAGCCCCGCGAGCCCGGCGCCCAGCGCGAAGACGGCGGTGTTGATGGCATGCGTGTCGTAGCCCAGCAGCGCCATGTTCGAGGGGGATTCCGACCCGGCCCGAACGATGGCGCCGAGCCGCGTCCGGTCGAGGAGCCACCACAGGCCGGCCGCCAGGATCGCCGTGAAGCCGATCACGAAGAGCCGGTACTCCGGATAGACGAAATCGCCGAGGATCATCACGCCGCCCAAGGCCTCCGGCGGGGCGACGTTCCCGCCGATGGGCCCCCAGACGATGATGACGGCTTCCTGCACCACCAGGGCGAGCCCCACCGTGACGAGGATGTGGAAGGTGTGGGGCAGCTTGTAGACCCGGCTGCTCCTGCGCCGGGTCTACAAGCTGCC
>NZ_BPQL01000002.1 GCF_022179225.1 Methylobacterium goesingense | reverse complement strand
TCGCCGCCATCAACGAGTAGTTCGAACTCCACCGGGCGGCCTTCCCGGTCGCCCGAACGGCAACGAATGTGACGCGGCGCCCCGGCTCAGCCCGGGGCGCCGTCGTCGTTTCAAAGGGCTCCTGCAGGCAGTCCGCACCGCAGCAAAGGTTCTTCGCTGACGACGCGGTTTGACCATTGCGAAGCCGTCTCGGCCGGTCTATAGCAGCGCCGCGGCGGAGGACTTGTCCTCCGCATAGGAGTGTAGCTCAACTGGTCAGAGCGCCGGTCTCCAAAACCGGAGGTTGCGGGTTCGAGTCCCTCCACTCCTGCCATTTGGACTTTGCCATTTGGCCGCATCAGACCTGTCGACCCTCCCCGCCCTCTTCCTTTCCAGTAGATCGCTACCTCGCGACGTCAGGCCGGGCGCAGTCGACAAGCCCGGCGACTTGCGTTAGAGCGGTCGCCTTCCGAGATCGATGAAGGTCGTCGATGCAGGCTCCTCCCCGGAGCCGCCGCATCGCGCTTTCCCGAAGCTCGGGCCGATCTCCCTGTTGTTGGCGCCATGGCATCGAACGAAGCATCGAAGAAAGTGGACCTCGCGCGCACCCCGCAGCGCGGTTCCGCCACGCCGACGCCCCCGCGGGCGACCCCACCCGTGCGTCCCGCGCAGAAGCGCGTCGGCCCGGCCGAGTTCCTGGCTCAGGTTCGCGACGAGGGCCGTAAGGTCACGTGGCCGAGCCGTAAGGAGACCGTCGTGACCACCGTGATGGTGTTCATCATGGTGGTGGTGGCGAGCATCTTCTTCACGGTGGTGGACCAGGCGCTGCGCTATCTCGTGACCCTGATCCTCGGGGTCGGCGCCTAACAACTTCTCGGCCTGGGCACGCTGCGGCGTGATCGGGCTGACTGACGTCAGGATTTGGTGAGAACCGTGTCGAAGCGCTGGTACATCGTCCACGCCTACTCGAATTTCGAGAACAAGGTCGCGCAGTCCATCAAGGATCAGGCGGCCCAGCGTGGCCTGATGGAGCTGTTCGACGAGGTCATGGTGCCGACCGAGAAGGTCGTCGAGGTGCGCCGCGGCCGCAAGGTCGATGCCGAGCGCAAGTTCTTCCCGGGCTACGTCCTGGTGAAGTGCGACCTGACCGACGAGGTCTACCACCTCATCAAGAACACCCCGAAGGTCACGGGATTCCTCGGCGCCGACAAGTCGAAGCCGGTTCCGATCCCGGATGCCGAGGCCGAGCGCATCAAGGGTCAGGTCGCCGAGGGCGTTGATCGCCCCAAGCCTTCCGTCTCCTTCGAGATCGGCGAAACGGTTCGCGTCTCCGACGGCCCGTTCGCCTCCTTCAACGGCACCGTCGAGGAAATCGACGAGAGCCGGTCGCGCCTCAAGGTCGCCGTGTCGATCTTCGGCCGCGCCACACCGGTCGAGCTGGAATACGGCCAGGTCGAGAAGGTCTGATACGACGCAAATTTGGGCGAGCCGCCATCTGCTCGCCCTTCGCTTTTCCGCTCGGCTTCGGCTGGGGCGCGAAATCACCGTCCTCCGTGACGGTGTCACACGCGGGAGGCCCGCCCGGTTCGCCGCCGGGACGCACGGACCGCACCGCGACCTGCAACCGCCCGTCCCACTTGCGCTGAGGCCAGCCGGGTGCCGGGCATTCTTTGGGAGCAGTCCCTATGGCAAAGAAGATCACGGGCTACGTGAAGCTTCAGGTTCCGGCTGGCGCCGCGAACCCGTCGCCGCCCATCGGCCCCGCGCTCGGTCAGCGCGGTCTCAACATCATGGAATTCTGCAAGGCCTTCAACGCGAAGACCTCTCAGATCGAGAAGGGCACCCCGATCCCGGTCGTCATCACGGCGTACCAGGACCGCTCCTTCACCTTCGAGATGAAGCAGCCGCCGGTCACCTTCTTCCTGAAGAAGGCCGCCGGCCTGAAGATCGGCAAGAAGCCGGCTTCCGGCTCGAAGACCCCGGGCAAGGGCCCGACCGTGGGCAAGGTGACCGAGGCGCAGCTGCGCGAGATCGCCGAGAAGAAGATGCCCGACCTGAACTGCGACTCGGTTGACGCCGCCGTCGCCATGATCCGTGGCTCCGCGCGGGCCATGGGCCTCGACGTCGTCGCTTAAGGGGAGGGCACAATGGCACACGAAGGCAAGCGCATCCGCGCCGCCCGCGAGGGCATCGACGCGCTCAAGCTCTATCCCATCGACGAGGCGATCAAGCTCGTGAAGGAGAAGGCCAGCGCCAAGTTCGACGAGACCGTCGAGATCTCGATCAACCTCGGCGTCGACCCGCGCCACGCCGACCAGATGGTCCGCGGCGTCTGCAACCTGCCCAACGGCTCCGGCCGTACCGTGCGGGTGGCGGTGTTCGCTCGCGGCGCCAAGGCGGATGAAGCCAAGGCCGCCGGCGCCGACATCGTGGGCGCCGAGGATCTCCTCGAGATCGTCCAGAGCGGCAAGATCGAGTTCGATCGCTGCATCGCGACTCCGGACCTGATGCCGCTCGTCGGCCGTCTCGGCAAGGTGCTCGGCCCGCGCGGCCTGATGCCGAACCCGAAGGTTGGCACCGTCACCATGGACGTGAAGAGCGCCGTCGCCGGCGCCAAGGGCGGCTCGGTGGAGTTCCGGGTCGAGAAGGCCGGCATCATCCATGCCGGGATCGGCAAGGTCTCGTTCGATGCCGACAAGCTCGTCGAGAACATCAAGGCGTTCGCCGATGCGGTGGCTAAGGCCAAGCCCGCCGGCGCCAAGGGCCAGTACATCCAGCGCGTTGCCGTGACCTCCTCGATGGGTCCGGGCGTCAAGGTCGAGCCTTCGACGGTCCTCACCGCCTGATTCACGCACTTTGCGTGCACCAATAGGAAACGCCCGGCCTCACGGCCGGGCGTTTTCGTTTGCGCTCAAGCCCGCCAGAACGGCTTCTCGCCCTCCAGCCTCATGGCGACCGGATCGAGGTCAAGCCCCACGATTTGCTCCGAGGTCATGGAGCGGATTGTCCTGCGCCCATTGTACCGATTCCGCCAGAGTAGCAGCCGGGCGATCGCCCGGTTCAATCCGGTGAATCCCCATCGGGTAGCGGGGCTCCGTTCCCTGACTATCGTGATCGGCCGAAACCAGGGTAAGCTGTTGGGCGTCGTCATGTCTCGCGGCCTCCATCGGATCGAGACCCCTCATTGATCCGATTTCCGCGCAAATCAATCGAATCATTGCACTCGGATCAATGCACGGACCATGGACTACCGCACTATCTCCGACGGGATTGCCGCCGATATCGCGGCCGGCCGGCTCGCGCCTGGCACGCGGCTGCCGCCACAGCGGCAGTTCGCCTATGAGCGCGGAATTGCGGTGTCCACGGCCAGCAGGGTCTATGCGGAGCTGACTCGACGCGGGCTCGTGACGGGCGAAGTCGGGCGGGGCACCTTCATCCGCGCCCCCGTCGCGGCCGAGGATACGGCGCTGGCGGAAACCGAAACCGGCCTGATCAACCTGGAGCACGTCTTCTCGATCCTGCCGCGGCAGGCGGCCGACCTGTCAGCGAGCTTGTCCGCGATGCTGGAGCCGGCGGCTCTGCGCGCCGCGTTTCCGCCGGTCCGAGCGGGAGCCACGGCCCGGGCGCGCACCACGGCCTCGGGCTTCTTCACGCGGGGCGGCTGGTCCGCCGATCCCGAGACGGTCCTGTTCACGGGCGCCGGGCGCCAGGGCATCGCCGCCGCGATGGCGGCCCTGGCCCAGCCCGGAGACCGGATCGGGGTCGAGGCCCTGACCTACCCAATCGTCAAGGGCATGGCCGCACGCCTCGGCATCACCCTGGTGCCCCTCGCGCTGGACGCGGACGGTGTGCACCCCGACGCCATCGCGCAGGCGCATCGCGACGCCCCATTGCGCGGCCTCTACCTGCAATCCGTCTTGCAAAGCCCGCTCGGCTGCACAATGAGCGCCGAGCGCCGCCGAGCGATCGCCCGGCTGCTCGCCGCACACGACCTCGTCTGCATCGAGGACGCGGTCTACGGCTTCCTCTGCGACGAGGAGCCCCTGGCCGCCCTGGCTCCCGACCGGGTGATCCTGATCGACAGCCTGTCGAAGCGCGTGGCACCCGGCCTGAGCCTCGGTTTCGTGGCCAGTCCGCCCGCCCTGGTGGAGCGCCTGACGCGGACCATCCGCAACGGCGCCTGGACCGCCGGTGGCCTGCCCCTCGCTCTGGCGCTGCACGTCATGGCGGATGGTCTGGCCGGACGCATCGGACGGGAGAAGCGCGCGGACGCGGCGGCGCGCCACGCCCTCGCGCGGGAGATGCTCGCCGGACTCGACGTCCAGGGTGATCCGCGGGCCTATCACCTCTGGCTGACCCTGCCGGAGGCCTGGAATGCGGAGCGCTACGCGGCTGCGGCGGCGCGCAACGGCGTGGCGGTCTCACCCGCGAGTGCCTTCGCGATCGGCCCCGCCGCCCCGCCGAACGGGGTCCGGCTCGCGCTTGGTTCCCCGCCGCTGGCGCGGCTCGGCACCGGGCTGCAGATCCTGCGGAGCTTGGCCCTGAACGGGGACGAGGCTCACGTGGAATAGGAGGCGTGCCCGTTCAAACACGCGTGATGGCGGTGCCCACCTGTGCCCTCACCGAGCGCGGAAGCTTCCGAAAAGACCCGAGAAAACAACACGTGAGGGTGACGCCTTCGCGGATGCCTGTGCTAGGTATGCTCTCATGCGATGCACCCTCTCCGTGATCTCGAAGCGACGCATCCTGTGCGTCTTTCCCGCCTATACGCCGTCCTTCGGGACCTTCTCTCACGCCTACCCCCTGATGGGCGGCGTGAAGGCCTTCATGCCGCCCCAGGGGCTGCTGCTGATCGCAGCCTACATGCCGGAGACGTGGGAATACCGGTTCATCGACGAGAACATCACCCGGGCGGGACCGGCGGACTTCGCCTGGGCCGACGCGGTGTTCGTGTCCGGCATGCACATCCAGGCCCCACAGATCCGGGACATCTACGCGCGGGCGCACGCGGCCGGTAAGGTCACGGCACTGGGTGGCCCCTCGGTCTCCGGCTCCCCCGAGCAGTACCCCGAGTTCGACTACCTGCACCTCGGCGAGATCGGCGACGCGACGGACGAACTGGTCGCGATCCTCGACCGCGACATCTCGATCCCGGCGAGCCAGGTCCGCCTGGAGACCAAGGAGCGCCTGCCGCTCTCGGACTTCCCGGCCCCGGCCTACGAGGCCGCGCCACTCAAGCGCTACCTCATCGGTTCGCTGCAGTTCTCCTCCGGCTGCCCCTATCGCTGCGAGTTCTGCGACATCCCGCAACTCTACGGCCGCCAGCCGCGCCTGAAGAGCCCCGAGCAGATGCTCGGCGAACTCGACGCCATCATCGCCCAGCCCGGCCATCCAGCCGTGGTCTACTTCGTCGACGACAATTTCATCGGCAACCGGAAGGCCACGAAGGACATGCTGCCCCACCTCGTGGCGTGGCAGAAGAAGAACGACTACCCGCTTCAGTTCGCCTGCGAGGCGACGCTGAACATGGCCAAGCAACCCGACATCCTGGAGCTGATGCGGCAGGCCAACTTCATGACCGTCTTCGTCGGCATCGAGACTCCGGAGGAGGACGCCCTCGCGGGGATCGACAAGAAGCACAACGCCGCCGTGCCCATGTACGAGGCGATCGAGACGCTGAACAACTTCGGTCTCGAAGTCACCTCGGGCATCATCCTCGGCCTCGACACGGATACCGACCAGTCCGAGCAGAAGCTGATCGATTTCATCGACAAGTCGGCTGTGCCGGTGCTGACGATGAACCTGCTCCAGGCCCTGCCGAAGACACCGCTCTGGGACCGGCTGACCCGCGAGGGCCGACTGACCCACGACGCGGCGCTGGAATCCAACGTCCTGTTCAAGCGTCCCCACGACGACGTGGTGGCGAGTTGGCGCCGGGCCATCGCCCATGCCTACGAGCCCGAGAACCTTTTCGCGCGCTTCCGCTACCAGGTGGAGCGGACCTACCCGCACCGGATCAAGACCCCGATCAAGGGGAAATTGACCCGGACCAATTTGCGGCGCGGCCTGATCCTGGGCTTCAACATCGCGGTGCGGGTCGGGCTGCTCTCGGATTATCGCGGCGTGTTCTGGCGGGCCGCCGGCCATGCCCTGCGGCGCGGACAGATCGAGGCGGTGTTCAACATGGGCTTCGTTGCCCACCACCTCATCCGCTTCACCCGCGAAGCGCTCCGAGGCGAACACAACGCTTCCTTCTACGCGGCGAAAGCCGATCAGAAGCGCGAGGCGCGCGAGCCGTGGTGGCGCGTGGCGCGCAAGTTCCTACCGGTATAGGCTCCTGCCCGTATGGATCCGGCGCGTCCGGTGCATCATGAGGCACGGGCAGAGTGCAACACGTCAGGGTCGCGACACCACGGCCGCGACCGGCGGATGCAGCGCCAGCGCGTCAAGTGAAAAGCGCGGTCCACCGCGCTTTTCTCGGGCCGGGGCACTTGGCAGGCTGCTTGCAAGGCTCTATAGACCCCCTCAACGTTTTCATACATGCGAAAGGAATCGACCGCTGGTCGTATTCCCTTTGAGAGATCGTCTGGGCAACCAGGCGGTATTGGCCGGAAGGCTTTGCGGGGCGTAAAACCCCCTCTGAGCTTCGTCCGGCCATGTCCTGTCCGAGACTGCAGGCGCCGGGTCACCGGCTTAATCCGCAAGCCTGCACAGACTGGGAAGACCGAAATTCTACTGCTCTCACCCGGCCCGCCGTGCGGACAGGGTCAGGCATCGGTTTGAACCATCTCACCCGTGTCGTCCACCCGTTCCGGGGGGCGATGGGGGACAGGGCCGTGAAGCGTCGCCAAGGACGTTCCGGCTTCTCGTTAAGCCGAGTTCCGTCCCGGGCGGCATGTGCAACCGGCGGACCCATCCTCGGGTTCCGCCAACCGGAGAGAGCCCCAGTGGACAGGACAGCCAAAGCTGATCTCGTCTCGACGCTCAACGGCGTGTTCGCGAACACGTCCGTCGTCGTCGTGGCCCACTACAAGGGCCTCACGGTCGCCGACATGCAGAAGCTGCGCTCGCAGATGAAGCAGGCCGGTGCCACCGTGAAGGTCACCAAGAACCGCCTCGCCAACATCGCTCTCGATGGCACGGACGTCGCCTCCATCAAGCCCCTCCTGAAGGGCCCGACCCTGCTCGCCTACTCGAGCGATCCGGTCGCGGCCGCCAAGGTTGCGGTGGACTTCGCCAAGGCCAACGACAAGCTCGTGATCCTCGGCGGCGCCATGGGCACGACTGCCCTGAACCCGGACGGTGTGAAGGCACTCGCCTCGCTCCCGTCCCTCGACGAACTGCGCGCCAAGATCGTGGGCCTCGTCCAGGCTCCCGCGACCAAGATCGCTCAGGTTGTCAACGCACCGGCGGCCAAGCTCGCCCGCGTGTTCGGGGCCTATGCCACCAAGGACGAGGCTCAGAGCGAAGCGGCCTGAGGCCGCATCGCCCTTTTCAACCCATCCGTTCAAACCGATCTACGAAGGAATACAAACATGGCTGATCTCGCCAAGCTCGTCGACGACCTGTCCTCGCTGACCGTTCTCGAGGCCGCTGACCTCGCCAAGATGCTCGAAGAGAAGTGGGGCGTCTCGGCTGCCGCTGCCGTCGCCGTGGCCGCCGGCCCCGCCGCTGGTCCGGCCGCCGCCGTCGAGGAGCAGACTGAGTTCACGGTCATGCTCACCGCCGCTGGCGACAAGAAGATCGAGGTCATCAAGGAGGTCCGCGCGATCACCGGCCTCGGCCTCAAGGAAGCCAAGGACCTCGTCGAGGGCGCCCCGAAGGCCGTCAAGGAGTCCGTCAACAAGGAAGAGGCCGAGAAGCTCAAGGCTCAGCTCGAGAAGGCTGGCGCCAAGGTCGAGCTCAAGTAAGGCTCTTCCGGTGGGCCGCACCGGCCCATCCGCTTCCGTCGGGTCCCTCCGGACCTGACGGCCCCCAAGGCCCGCGGGTTCACGCCCGTGGGCCAAGGTCGCTTCAGGCGACCCGACCGGCCCGCGCGAGGGCCACGAGTTTTTCAGTTCGGGTGGGCGTCGTCCGGCGGGGCGGGCCCATCGCCTGGTTGCGGGAGGCAGAGGCCTTCCCCGGGCACCCGGTACGCGGGACGTAGGAGCGAGGTCACCCATGGCCAACACGCTGGTCGGTCGCAAGCGGATTCGCAAGTTCTTCGGCAAGATCAAGGAAGTCGCCGAGATGCCGAACCTCATCGAGGTTCAGAAGGCATCCTACGACCAGTTCCTGATCATGGACGAGCCGGAAGGCGGACGGGGCGACGAAGGCCTGCAGACCGTGTTCAAGTCGGTGTTCCCGATCTCGGACTTCTCCTCCACGGCACTCCTCGAGTTCGTGAAGTACACGTTCGAGCAGCCGAAATACGACGTCGACGAGTGCCGCCAGCGCGGCATCACCTTCGCGGCCCCGCTCAAGGTCACGCTGCGCCTCATCGTGTTCGATGTGGACCCGGACACCGGCGCCAAGTCCGTCAAGGACATCAAGGAGCAGGACGTCTACATGGGCGACATGCCCCTGATGACGGAGAACGGCACCTTCATCGTCAACGGCACCGAGCGCGTCATCGTCTCGCAGATGCACCGCAGCCCGGGCGTGTTCTTCGACCACGACAAGGGCAAGACCCATTCCTCGGGCAAGCTCCTGTTCGCGGCGCGCATCATCCCGTATCGCGGCTCCTGGCTCGACGTCGAGTTCGACGCCAAGGACATCGTGCACGTCCGCATCGACCGGAAGCGCAAGCTGCCCGTGACCTCGCTGCTGTTCGCCCTCGGGCTGGACGGCGAGGAGATCCTGTCGACCTT
Organism: Methylobacterium goesingense; assembly: GCF_022179225.1. GTDB lineage: Bacteria > Pseudomonadota > Alphaproteobacteria > Rhizobiales > Beijerinckiaceae > Methylobacterium > Methylobacterium goesingense. The sequence goes on along the minus strand of NZ_BPQL01000002.1, from coordinate 12,209 downwards.
CTACAACCGCGTGATCTACGATCGCGACGGCGCCGATTGGCGCGTGCCCTACGACGCCGAGCGCCTGAAGGGCTTCAAGGCGTCCGTCGACCTCGTCGACGCGGAATCCGGCGAGGTCGTGCTCGAGGCCGGCAAGAAGCTGAACGCCCGCAACGCCCGGCAGATCGCCGAGCGCGGCGTGCAGTTCCTCAAGGCCACCGACGAAGACCTGATCGGCCAGTACATCGCCGAGGACCTCGTCAACCCGAAGACCGGCGAGATCTGGGCCGAGGCCGGTGACGAGATCTCCGACAAGCTCCTGAAGAGCCTCGAGGATGTCGGCGTCGCCGAGCTGCCCGTGCTCGACATCGACCACATCAACGTCGGCCCCTACATCCGCAACACGCTCGCGGTGGACAAGAACTCCGCCCGCGAGGGCGCGCTGTTCGACATCTATCGCGTCATGCGCCCCGGCGAGCCGCCGACCCTCGACACCGCCGAGGCGATGTTCCACTCGCTGTTCTTCGACTCCGAGCGCTACGACCTCTCGGCCGTCGGCCGCGTGAAGATGAACATGCGCCTCGACCTCGACGCCGAGGATACCGTGCGCACCCTGCGCCGTGAGGACATGCTCGCGGTCGTCAAGGCGCTGGTGGACCTGCGCGACGGCAAGGGTGAGATCGACGACATCGATCACCTCGGCAACCGGCGCGTGCGCTCGGTGGGCGAGCTGATGGAGAACCAGTACCGCCTCGGCCTGCTCCGCATGGAGCGCGCCATCAAGGAGCGGATGTCCTCCGTCGACATCGACACCGTGATGCCGCAGGACCTCATCAACGCGAAGCCGGCCGCGGCCGCGGTGCGCGAGTTCTTCGGCTCATCGCAGCTGTCGCAGTTCATGGACCAGACCAACCCGCTCTCGGAAGTGACCCACAAGCGCCGCCTCTCGGCGCTTGGCCCGGGCGGTCTGACCCGCGAGCGCGCCGGCTTCGAGGTGCGCGACGTGCACCCGACCCATTACGGCCGCATCTGCCCGATCGAGACGCCGGAAGGCCCGAACATCGGCCTGATCAACTCGCTCGCCACCTTCGCGCGGGTGAACAAGTACGGCTTCATCGAGACCCCGTTCCGGCGCGTGAAGGACGGCGTCGTCACCACCGACGTCGCCTATCTGTCGGCGATGGAGGAGGCGAAGTACTACGTCGCCCAGGCGAACGCCCAGATGGACGAGAGCTTCAAGCTGACGGAGGACCTCGTGGTCTGCCGTCGCGCGGGTGACGTCATCGTGGTGCCGCCGGACCGCGTCGACCTGATGGACGTGTCGCCGAAGCAGCTCGTCTCGGTGGCGGCCGCCCTCATTCCGTTCCTCGAGAACGATGACGCGAACCGCGCACTGATGGGCTCGAACATGCAGCGCCAAGCGGTGCCGCTTGTCCGCGCAGACGCACCCTTCGTGGGCACCGGCATGGAAGCCGTGGTCGCCCGCGATTCCGGCGCCGCCATCGCGGCCCGTCGCACCGGCATCGTCGATCAGGTGGACGCCACCCGTATCGTCATCCGGGCCACCGAGGAGGCCGACGCCAACAAGCCCGGCGTCGACATCTACCGCCTGCAGAAGTTCCAGCGCTCCAACCAGTCGACCTGCATCACGCAGAAGCCGCTGGTGCGCGTCGGCGAGGCCGTGAAGAAGGGCGAAATCATCGCCGACGGTCCCTCGACGGAGTTCGGCGAGCTGGCTCTCGGTCGGAACGTGCTCGTCGCGTTCATGCCGTGGAACGGCTACAACTTCGAGGACTCGATCCTGCTCTCCGAGCGGATCGTGAAGGATGACGTGTTCACCTCGATCCACATCGAGGAGTTCGAGGTGATGGCCCGCGACACCAAGCTCGGGCCGGAAGAAATCACCCGTGACATCCCGAACGTCTCCGAGGAGGCGCTCAAGAACCTCGACGAGGCCGGCATCGTCTATATCGGCGCCGAGGTGCACGCCGGCGACATTCTGTGCGGCAAGATCACGCCGAAGGGCGAGAGCCCGATGACGCCGGAGGAGAAGCTCCTGCGCGCCATCTTCGGCGAGAAGGCGTCCGACGTGCGCGACACGTCCCTGCGCGTGCCCCCGGGTGTCACGGGTACGATCGTCGAGGTCCGGGTGTTCAACCGCCACGGCGTCGACAAGGACGAGCGCGCTCAGGCCATCGAGCGCGAGGAGATCGAGCGCCTCGCCAAGGATCGCGACGACGAGCAGGCGATCCTGGATCGCAACACCTATGCGCGTCTCGCAACCGTGCTCATCGGCCAGGCCCCCATCGCCGGTCCGAAGGGCTTCAAGAAGGAGACCACGCTCACCCGTGAGCTCCTCAGCGAGTACCCGCGCTCGCAATGGTGGCAGTTCGCCGTCATCGACGACCGTCTCATGACCGAGATGGAAGCGATGCAGAAGCAGTACGACGAGTCGAAGAAGCGCCTCGAGCAGCGCTTCCTCGACAAGGTCGAAAAGCTGCAGCGCGGCGACGAGCTGCCCCCCGGCGTCATGAAGATGGTCAAGGTCTTCGTGGCGGTGAAGCGCAAGATCCAGCCCGGCGACAAGATGGCCGGCCGGCACGGCAACAAGGGTGTCGTCTCGCGGATCGTGCCGATCGAGGACATGCCGTTCCTGGAGGACGGGACGCATGCCGACATCGTGCTGAACCCGCTCGGCGTGCCTTCGCGCATGAACGTCGGTCAGATCCTCGAGACCCACCTCGGCTGGGCGGCTGCCGGTCTCGGCCGCAAGGTCAGCCAGGCGGTGGACGCCTACCTGCGCAGCAACGACATCGCGCCCCTCAAGGCGGAGATGGAGGCGATCTACTCGCCGTCGGAGCTCGAAGGTCTCACCGACGAGGAGATGGCCGAGGCCGCCAACAACGTGCGCCGCGGCGTGCCGATGGCGACGCCGGTGTTCAACGGCGCCAAGGAAGCCGACATCGAGCAGATGCTGGAAATGGCCGGTCTCGACCGGTCGGCCCAGTCGACCCTCTATGACGGCCGCTCAGGCGAGCCCTTCGACCGCAAGGTGACGATGGGCTACATCTACATGCTGAAGCTGCACCACCTCGTGGACGACAAGATCCACGCCCGGTCGATCGGCCCGTACTCGCTCGTCACTCAGCAGCCGCTGGGCGGCAAGGCGCAGTTCGGCGGTCAGCGCTTCGGCGAGATGGAGGTCTGGGCTCTGGAGGCTTACGGCGCCGCCTACACGCTGCAGGAGATGCTCACGGTCAAGTCGGACGACGTCGCCGGCCGTACCAAGGTCTACGAGGCGATCGTCCGCGGGGACGACACCTTCGAGGCCGGTATCCCCGAGTCGTTCAACGTGCTCGTCAAGGAAATGCGTTCGCTCGGCCTCAACGTGGAGCTCACCTCCTCGAAGAAGCTCGCCAACGACCAGATCGAGCCGCCCGCAGAGGCGGCCGAGTAACCACCGCACCACGCTCCCGCGCCGGGCTTGACCCCGGCGCGGTCTGAGCGGGGAGGGGCAGGGCCTCCCGTTCTACGGTCAGCGACGATCCGGCCGGTCGTCGCGCCGCACCCGTTTACAGCACGCGGTCAGCCCCTCGGCGGAGGGTGCGCCTCGTCAGCAGGAGTCGATCCATGAACCAAGAGGTCATGAATCTTTTCAACCAGCAGGCTCAGCCCCAGAGCTTCGACCAGATCAAGATCTCGATCTCGTCGCCCGAGAAGATCCTCTCGTGGTCCTTCGGTGAGATCAAGAAGCCCGAGACGATCAACTACCGCACGTTCAAGCCCGAGCGCGACGGCCTGTTCTGTGCGCGTATCTTCGGACCCATCAAGGATTACGAGTGCTTGTGCGGCAAGTACAAGCGCATGAAGTACAAGGGCGTCATCTGCGAGAAGTGCGGCGTCGAGGTCACCCTCGCGCGCGTCCGGCGCGACCGCATGGGCCATATCGAGCTCGCCGCCCCCGTCGCCCACATCTGGTTCCTGAAGTCACTGCCGAGCCGCATCGGCCTCCTGCTCGACATGGCCCTCAAGGACCTCGAGCGGATCCTGTACTTCGAATCCTACTGCGTCATCGAACCTGGCCTCACCCCCCTCAAGGAGCGTCAGCTCCTTTCGGAGGAGGAGTACCTGCGCGCACAGGAGGAGTACGGCGAGGACTCGTTCACCGCCATGATCGGCGCCGAGGCCATCCGGCGCATCCTGCAGGAACTCGACCTCGACGGCATCGCCAACGCGCTGCGCGAGGAGATCGCCACCACGACCTCCGAGCTGAAGCCCAAGAAGCTTCTCAAGCGCCTGAAGATCATTGAGGCCTTCCAGATGTCGGGCAACAAGCCCGAGTGGATGATCCTCACCGTGGTTCCGGTAATCCCGCCGGACCTGCGCCCGCTCGTTCCGCTGGACGGCGGCCGCTTCGCCACGTCCGATCTGAACGACCTCTACCGCCGTGTCATCAACCGCAACAACCGCCTGAAGCGGCTGATCGAGCTGCGCGCGCCGGACATCATTATCCGCAACGAGAAGCGCATGCTTCAGGAGGCGGTCGACGCGCTGTTCGACAACGGCCGTCGTGGCCGCGTCATCACGGGCGCCAACAAGCGCCCGCTGAAGTCGCTCGCCGACATGCTGAAGGGCAAGCAGGGCCGCTTCCGTCAGAACCTGCTCGGCAAGCGCGTCGACTATTCCGGCCGCTCGGTCATCGTGGTGGGTCCGGAGCTGAAGCTGCACCAGTGCGGGCTGCCCAAGAAGATGGCGCTCGAACTGTTCAAGCCGTTCATCTATGCGCGCCTCGACGCCAAGGGTTTCTCGGCCACCGTGAAGCAGGCCAAGAAGCTTGTCGAGAAGGAGAAGCCCGAGGTCTGGGACATCCTGGACGAGGTCATCCGTGAGCATCCCGTCATGCTCAACCGCGCGCCGACGCTGCACCGCCTCGGCATCCAGGCCTTCGAGCCGAAGCTGATCGAGGGCAAGGCGATCCAGCTGCACCCGCTGGTCTGCACCGCGTTCAACGCCGACTTCGACGGCGATCAGATGGCCGTGCACGTCCCCCTGAGCCTCGAGGCTCAGCTGGAGGCGCGCGTCCTGATGATGTCGACCAACAACATCCTGCACCCGGCCAACGGTCACCCGATCATCGTGCCGAGCCAGGACATCGTGCTCGGCCTCTACTACCTGTCGATCGTGGCGGAAGGGGCCATCGGCGCCTTCGACCCGACCAACAAGCAGAACCCGATGCAGGGCGTGTTCGGCAACATCGGCGAGCTCGAGCACGCGCTGGCGGCCCAGACCGTCAAGCTGCACACGAAGATCCGCTGGCGCTGGAACGGCATCGGGCCGGACGGCGAGCCGCTGACCAAGACCTACGACACCACGCCGGGCCGGGTGATCCTGTCCACGGCCCTGCCGCAGCACGCCAAGGTTCCCTTCGACGTCGTCAACAAGCTGATGACCAAGAAGGAGATCTCGGCGATGATCGACACCGTCTACCGCCACTGCGGTCAGAAGGAGTCGGTGATCTTCTGTGATCGCATCATGGCGCTCGGCTTCAACCACGCGTTCAAGGCCGGCATCTCGTTCGGCAAAGACGACATGGTGGTGCCGGCCAACAAGTGGTCGATCGTCGGTTCGACCCGCGACCTCGTCAAGGAGTTCGAGCAGCAGTTCAACGACGGCCTGATCACTCAGGGTGAGAAGTACAACAAGGTCGTCGATGCCTGGGGCAAGTGCTCGGCCCGCCTCGCGGACGAGATGATGGCCGCGATTTCCGCTGTCCAGAAGGACGAGAACGGGACCGACAAGCAGGTCAACTCGGTCTACATGATGGCGAATTCCGGCGCTCGCGGCTCCCGCGAGCAGATGCGCCAGCTCGCCGCCATGCGCGGCCTGATGTCGAAGCCCTCCGGCGAGATCATCGAGACGCCGATCATCTCGAACTTCAAGGAAGGCCTCGACGTTCTCGAGTACTTCAACTCCACCCACGGCGCCCGCAAGGGCCTGGCGGACACGGCGCTGAAGACCGCGAACTCGGGCTACCTGACCCGTCGACTCGTCGACGTGGCGCAGGACGCCGTCATCCGCGAGACCGATTGCGGCACCACCAACGGCATCCGCATGCGCGCCATCGTGGATGCGGGCCAGGTCGTGGCCCCGCTCGCCATCCGCATCCTCGGCCGCGCCACGGCCGAGGACCTGGTCGCCCTCGACGGCACCGTGATCGTCAAGACCAACGAGACGATCGAGGAGAAGCACCTGCCCGCCATCCAGGCGGCCGGCATCCAGGAGGTCAAGATCCGCTCGGTGCTCGTCTGCGCCACCAAGAGCGGCGTCTGCGCCACCTGCTACGGGCGCGATCTCGCCCGCGGCACGCCCGTGAACATGGGCGAGGCGGTCGGCGTCATCGCGGCGCAGTCCATCGGCGAGCCGGGCACCCAGCTCACCATGCGCACCTTCCACATCGGCGGCGCCGCCCAGATCTCCGACTCGTCCTTCATCGAGTCGAGCTTCGAGGGCACGATCAAGATCCGGAACCGGGCGCTCGCCCGGAACTCGGACGGCGATCTCATCGCCACCGGCCGTAACGTCGCCATCGTCATCGTCGGCTCGGACGGGACGGAACGCGCCAACCACCGCCTGCAATACGGCGCGAAGCTGCGCGTGGACGAGGGTGATACGGTCAAGCGCGGCCAGCGCATCGCGGAGTGGGACCCCTACACCCGCCCGATCATCACCGAGACGGACGGCATCGTTCAGTACGAGGACCTCATCGACGGCCAGTCGATCACCGAGACCACCGACGAGTCGACCGGCATCGCCAAGCGCGTCGTCATCGACTGGCGCGGCACCGCCCGTACCGCCGACCTCAAGCCGGCGATGCTGGTGACCGATTCCGACGGCAAGCCCATGAAGCTGCCGCGCGGCTCGGACGCCCGCTACTTCCTGCCCGTCGACGCCATCATCGGCTACGACCCGGGCGGCAAGGTGAAGGCCGGCGACATCCTCGCCCGTGTCTCGGCGGATTCGGCCAAGACCCGCGACATCACCGGCGGTCTGCCGCGGGTGGCGGAGCTGTTCGAGGCCCGGCGCCCGAAGGACGCGGCCATCATCGCGGAGAAGTCGGGCACGATTCAGTTCGGGCGCGACTACAAGAACAAGCGTCGCCTGACGCTGACGCCGCATGACGGTTCGGAGGCGGTCGAGTACCTGATCCCGAAGGGCAAGCACATCCACCTTCAGGACGGGGACGTGGTCGAACTCGGCGACTACATCGTCGACGGCAACCCGGCGCCGCACGACATCCTGGCGATCAAGGGCGTGGAGGAACTCGCGGCCTATCTCGTCAACGAGATCCAGGAGGTCTACCGGCTCCAGGGCGTGTCGATCAACGACAAGCACATCGAGGTCATCGTCCGGCAGATGCTGCAGAAGGTCGAGATCACCGACGGCGGCGATTCCGACATCCTGACGGGCGATCAGATCGACCGGACGGAGCTCGCGGAGGTGAACGAGAAGCTGCTCGCCGAGGGCAAGAAGCCCGTTGTCGGCGTGCCGGTGCTGCTCGGCATCACCAAGGCGAGCCTGCAGACGAAGTCGTTCATCTCGGCAGCTTCGTTCCAGGAGACCACTCGCGTCCTCACGGAAGCGGCGGTCAACGGCAAGATCGACTACCTCGAGGGCCTGAAGGAGAACGTCATCGTTGGCTCGCTCATTCCGGCCGGCACCGGCTCCATGGCGGCCGAGATCCGTGCCGTCGCTCGCCGTCGCGACAACCTGATCCTCCAGCAGAAGGCCGCCGAGAGCGGCGCGCAAACCTTCTCCGAGCTGCCGCCCGCCGCCGAGTAAGCGAGCACGGGCTTGAAACGAACGGGGGGGGGCGGCTCGCAAGGGCCGCCCTTTCGCATTGACGAGCGGTTCCCCGCCATCGGGCAGCCGCGACGGGCGATGCCGGTCCAAGCTTGACCATGGAGACGACCGCCTACAAAGATTTCCCGTTCTGATTGTGTCGGCCTACGACGCGACGGATCGCGGAGAAACGACGATGCGGGGTAGAGTACTGTCGATGCCGGGTCCCACTGGGCCGGGCATCATCTCGGGTCACGACGGTCAGCGCTATCGCTTCGCCCCGAGCGACCTGCGTAACGCCCCTCCGGCGGCGGGCGACGAGGTCGACTTCGAGATCAGCGCCGGCGAAGCGAAGGAGATCTACACACTCGCCGCGAACACGCCGCTCAAGGCCCTCGCGGCGAAGCGGGATTGGACCCAGTTCTACCTGAGTCCGAGCGGCCGGATTTCCCGAAGGGAGTATTGGCTCTACGGATTTCTGGTGACGTCCTGCGTCGGGCTCCTCACCGGATGGATCCCGATCCTCGGCGTAATCGTCTCACTCGTCCTCTCTTGGTCGGGTATCGTCCTCGGCATCAAGCGGTTCCACGATCTCGGACGTTCGGGCTGGTGGTCGCTGATCGCGATTCCGCCCATGCTCCTGACTATATTTTCCGCCGTCATCAACCCGAACCATGCGACGCTGACGATGCTGCTTGGCTTGATAACTCTGGCCGCGATGCTCTGGGTGTTCTTCGGTGTCCTCGTCCGTCGCGGAAACGAGGGTCCGAACCAGTTCGGTCCGGACCCGATGCACCCTGGGATCGGCTAGCGACCCGATCAGCGTAGGTGGATGGGCCGATTGGGCGCAGCCCCCTCGCGTCCGACCCCGGTTCGCGGGTCATGGAAACCGCCATCCCGCCGCTCCCCCTTCATGATCTTGTAACGGAACGGGTTGACGCGGGCCGAATCCACCTCTATCAGGCCCTCATTGAACGGCTGGCCGTAGGCAGCAAACGATCGTGAGGCCCAGAGCCTCGATCAAGGCTACCTAAACGCATCCGACTTCAACAGACGAACACGTGTCAGTCCGGCATGATCGCTTGCTTCGATGCAGGTGATCCTCTGCTTGCAACGGCGCGCCAAAGGCTGACATCAGCCTGGGGCGCGGCTTTGCGTTTCGTCGCACAGCTTTGTGCGATGCCGGGGCCGACCACAACGAGATTTGGATTTCGACGGTCACCGACGGTGACGCGTTTCGAGAGGATTGGCATGCCGACGATCAACCAGCTGATCGCTCAGCCGCGCAAGGCGCAGAAGAGCCGCAACAAGGTGCCGGCGCTCGACGCCTGCCCGCAGAAGCGTGGCGTCTGCACCCGCGTCTACACGACGACCCCGAAGAAGCCGAACTCCGCGCTCCGCAAGGTCGCAAAGGTTCGTCTCACCAACGGCTTCGAGGTCATCGGTTACATCCCGGGCGAGGGTCACAACCTTCAGGAGCACTCCGTGGTGATGATCCGCGGCGGCCGCGTGAAGGACTTGCCGGGTGTGCGTTACCACATCCTTCGCGGCGTGCTCGACACGCAGGGCGTGAAGGGGCGCAAGCAGCGCCGTTCGAAGTACGGCGCCAAGCGTCCGAAGTAAGACCGAAATTCGCGCACCCTGTAAGGATGTCGCCGGCCTCCGATGAGGCTCAAGGCGGCCTGCGCAGGGTGGTTTCAAGACCCAAGTTTAGACGGAGCGAGCGATGTCCCGCCGCCATTCTGCCGAGAAGCGTGAGATCATCCCGGACCCGAAGTACGGGGACATCGTGCTGACCAAGTTCATGAACTCCATCATGTACGAGGGCAAGAAGTCCACCGCCGAGCGCATCGTGTACGGCGCCTTCGACATCGTCGAGAACCGCGCCCGCGCGAACCCCATCGAGGTGTTCCGCGCCGCCCTCGACAACGTCGCTCCGGCGATCGAAGTCCGCTCCCGCCGCGTCGGCGGTGCGACCTACCAGGTCCCCGTTGAAGTGCGCACCGAGCGCCGCCAGGCTCTCGCCATCCGTTGGCTGATCCAGGCCGCCCGTGGCCGCAACGACCGCACGATGGTCGAGCGCCTTTCGGCCGAGCTGCTCGACGCCGCCAACAACCGCGGCAACGCCGTGAAGAAGCGGGAAGACACCCACCGGATGGCTGAAGCCAACCGCGCCTTCTCGCACTACCGCTGGTAAGCGGACCCGGACCCTTTCAGGAGCAATCCGATGCCCCGCACGCACGCGATCGAGGACTACCGCAACTTCGGCATCATGGCTCACATCGATGCCGGCAAGACCACGACCACCGAGCGTATCCTGTACTACACCGGCAAGTCCCATAAGATCGGCGAAGTCCATGACGGCGCCGCGACGATGGATTGGATGACGCAGGAGCAGGAGCGTGGCATCACGATCACCTCGGCTGCCACCACCTGCTTCTGGCGCGACAAGCGCCTGAACATCATCGACACCCCCGGCCACGTGGATTTCACCATCGAGGTGGAGCGCTCGCTCCGCGTGCTCGACGGCGCCGTGTGCGTGCTCGACGGTAACCAGGGCGTCGAGCCGCAGACCGAAACGGTCTGGCGCCAGGCCGACAAGTACGATGTGCCGCGCGTCGTGTTCGTCAACAAGATGGACAAGATCGGCGCTGACTTCTTCAAATGCGTGGCCGACATCATCGACCGCGTCGCCGGCAAGCCCGTCTGCCTGCAGCTGCCGATCGGCGCCGAGAACACCTTCAAGGGTGTCATCGACCTGATCAAGATGAAGGCGATCGTCTGGACGTCCGAGAAGCTCGGCGCCGATTTCTCGGAGACCGAGATCCCGGCCGATCTCGCCGACCAAGCTGCCGAGTACCGCGTGAAGCTGGTCGAGGCCTGCGTGGAGATGGACGACGACGCCATGTCGGCCTACCTCGACGGCGTCGAGCCCGATGCCGAGACCATGCACCGTCTCGTCCGCACGGCCGTGCAGCGTCGCGCCTTCCACCCCGTGCTGTGCGGTTCGGCCTTCAAGAACAAGGGCGTGCAGCCACTGCTCGACGCCGTCGTCGACTACCTTCCGTCTCCCGCCGACCGCGGCGAGATCAAGGGCATCGACTTCAAGACCGAGGAAGAGACCGTCCGGCACCCGTCGGATTCGGATCCCTTTTCCATGCTCGCCTTCAAGATCATGGACGATCCGCACGTCGGCACGATCACGTTCTGCCGCGTGTACTCGGGCAAGATCGAGTCGGGTGCCAACGTCCTGAACTCCTCGCGCGACAAGAAAGAGCGCGTCGGCCGCATGCTGCTCATGCACGCCAACAACCGCGAGGACGTCAAGGAAGCCTTTACGGGTGACATCGTCGCCCTCGCCGGCCTCAAGGACACCCGCACGGGTGACACCCTCTGCGATCCGCAGAAGGCCGTCATCCTTGAGAAGATGGAATTCCCCGAGCCGGTGATCGAGATCGCCGTCGAGCCGAAGTCCAAGGCCGACCAGGAGAAGCTGGGCATCGCCCTCGCCAAGCTGGCCGCCGAGGATCCGTCCTTCCGGGTCTCCACGGACCAGGAGTCGGGCCAGACCATTCTTCGTGGCATGGGCGAACTCCACCTCGACATCAAGGTCGACATCCTGCGCCGTACCTACATGGTTGACGCGAATATCGGCCAGCCGCAGGTGGCGTACCGCGAGAAGCTCACGAAGCGCACCGAGATCGACTACACCCACAAGAAGCAGACCGGTGGTACCGGTCAGTTCGCTCGGGTGAAGTTCGTGGTCGAGCCGAACGAGCCCGGCAAGGGCTTCGAGTTCGCCTCGAAGATCATCGGCGGCGCGGTGCCCAAGGAGTACATCCCGGGCGTCGAGAAGGGCCTGAACTCGGTGCTCGGTGCCGGCATCCTCGCTGGCTTCCCGGTCGTCGACATCAAGGTGGAGCTGATCGACGGCGCCTACCACGACGTCGACTCCTCGGCGCTCGCCTTCGAAATCGCGTCGCGTGCGGCACTGCGTGAGGCCCTCCAGAAGGGCGGCTCGGTGCTCCTTGAGCCGGTGATGAAGGTCGAGGTCGTCTCGCCGGAAGAGTACACCGGTTCGGTGATCGGCGATCTCAACTCCCGCCGTGGTCAGATCCAGGGCCAGGACATGCGCGGCAATGCGAACGTCATCAACGCGATGGTGCCGCTGGCCAACATGTTCGGTTACGTGAACCAGCTTCGGTCCTTCTCTCAGGGCCGCGCCAACTTCACGATGCAATTCGACCATTACGAAGAGGTGCCGCGCGGCGAGGCCGAGAAGGTCGTCGCCAAGTACGCCTAAAACGGCGGCGCCCTGCGGGGCGCCACCCGCACCGCTTCACTTGCAACAACAGATTGGACGGAGGCTATCATGGCCAAAGAGAAATTCG
>NZ_BPQL01000001.1 GCF_022179225.1 Methylobacterium goesingense | reverse complement strand
CATAGGTCTTTGAGCCTAGAACACTGCGCATCGTGTTTAATATCTTGGAACAAAAAGGAAACATCGCTCGGAGCCTGCGATGGGCCTGCATTAAGTTGCACCTGAATCCGGGAAACGCCCTTGCCGCACGGGCGGCCTGATCCAGGTAATCCAGCCATGAACCCGATTCTCGTCGTCGCCCTCGTCTGCGCCTCCGCCGTCCAGGCTCCGGATTGCTCCCGGGACACGGCCCTCGACATCATCACGGGCCCGGCCCACACCCTGCAGGAATGCCTGATTCAGGGGCCGGTGCTCGCGGCCAATGCCGGGCACGGCAACGAGCCGGGCACCTACGTGAAGACGCGCTGCGAACCGCGGCGCTGAGCCGGCCGGAACGGAGCAGCCGATGGACGATGTCAGCCCCGAACGCGCGGTGATGATCCGCCTGCGGGCCCGCCTCGCGGTGGTGGAGCGCGCCGCCTGGTTCGGCCTCGTCCAGGCCATGCGCACGCAGCCTGCCGAGACCGAGGCCTACCTCGCGGCCGAGCGGGCCAAGTGCGCCGAGGGCTTCGGCCAGCGCGGCTGGGCGGCCGACCTGACGGAGGCCGAGCGCCGCATGCTCGGGGCCGAGGTCGATGCGGGCCTCGCCGGCCTCATCGCGGATGCAAAGGCCGAACTCGGCTAGACCTGAACCGGGTTCCTACCGAGCGTCAGCCCCCGAAGCGGTCCGCCCAGGCCGGGGGCCCGGCCCAGCCGGGCGGCACCGTCGCGCGGTGGACGCCGATCGCCACCGCACGGGCGAGCGTGCGCGCGGCCGCGTCGCCGATCCGCGCGAGGTCGAGGACGGGGTCGGCAAGGGGCACCCGGCCGGTGGCCACGGCGAAGACGGCGTCGCCGTCCAGCGGCGTGTGCACGGGATGGATCGCCCGGGCGAGGCCGTCCTGGGCCATCACGGCGAGGCGGCGCGCCTGCGCCTTGGTGAGGGCGGCGTCGGTGGCGACCACCGCCAGGGTGGTGCTGGCCCCCGCCCCCGACAGGTCCTTGCGCGGCCAGTCGAAGGCGTCGGCCGGCATCGCCGCGGGGGCGCCGAGTCCGCCGTACTCGCAACCGATCTCGTAGGGCCCGGCCCAGAAATGCGGCCCCACCCCCACCGTCACCCGGCCGAAGGCGTTCACCGCCACCAGGGCGCCGACTCGGACGGCCGAGCCCGCGACGTCCACCAAGCCCGCGACCTCGGCGGAGGCGGAGCCGATCCCGCCCTTCAGGTTCGCGGTGGCCGCCCCCGTCCCGGCCCCGACGGAGCCGAGGGTGAAATCCCGCGCGGCGGCGCAGGCCGCCGCGTAGCCAAGGTCGCGGTAGGGTGAGAACCGGCCCCAGGCCTTGTCGCCGCCGTTGAGGAGGTCGAACAGGATCGCGGCCGGCACGATCGGAACCCGGGCTGGGCCGACGGCAAAGCCGCGCCCGGTCTCGGCGAGGTAGGCGACGACGCCCGAAGCCGCGTCGAGGCCGAAGGCCGAGCCGCCGGAGAGGACCAGGGCGTCGATGCGCTCCACGGTGCGCTCGGGATCGAGGAGATCGGTCTCGCGGGTGCCGGGGCCGCCGCCGCGTACGTCGATGCCGGCCACCACGGGCGCGTCGAACAAGAGGGCGGTGACGCCGCTGGCGAGGCGCAGATCGGTGGCGTGGCCGACCCGGATGCCGGCGATGTCGGTGATGCGGTTGGTCAGCATGGCGCCTCCCCGGGATGCCTCGGTGCGGTCTCCGGCCGAAGGATCGGGTCCGCGCACTCCGCCTATGCCGACGGTGCGGGTGCGGACCTCAGATAAGCGAACATGTGAGGCACATAATCAGCCTTGCCGATCCCGATCCCCTGGTTCCGCAGAATGGCGTACGCCGTGACGACGTGGAAGTAGAATTGGGGCAGCGCCCAATCGCGCGCATAGGTTTCGCCCGTCATGTCGAACGTCACGCCGCCCGGAAGTTCGATCGCGATCGGCAGCGTGTCCCCGGCGTCGAGGGCGTCGTCCGTCAGACCGTCGAGTTGAGACAGGGCCTGGTCGATCCGGGCCCGTGCATCGGCGAGCGATCCGGGGGCGTTACCAGCCTCGCGCCCCTCGGCCGCCACCGCGGCGAGCGATGGGGGGATGGCTTGCCCGCGCAGGCGGAACGTCGCTTCCTGCGCCTGATAGGCCGCGAAGCGCAATTGCGCGGCGAGCGGCAGCATATCTGGCGCCAAGCGCGCCGATAGCAGGCCCTCGGCCCCAGCCGGCGCCTGCCGTTCGGCCCTGTCCAGCAATCCGGCGAGGGTCTTCAGCATGTTCCGGTAGGTCGGTACGAGAAGGTCGGTCAGCGGCATGGCGATCTCCGGGAAAGGCGGTCGTCGTCGGGTCGGGTTCGCGCGTTGCGCTGAAGCCCCCTCAAGCGGCCCGCGCCTGCCGGGCGGCGCGGGTGGCGTCGACGGCGTAGATCGCCAGCGCCAGCCAGATCAGTCCGAACAGCACCGCGCGGTGGGGCTCAAGCCGCTCGCCGTAGACGAGGGTGCTGAGCACGAGGAGGCAGGAGGGCGCGAGGTATTGCATCAGCCCGAGCGTCGCGAGGGTGAGCCGCTCGGCGGCCGCCGCGAACCAGATCAGGGGCAGGGCCGTGGTGGCCCCGGTGAGCAGGATGAGGCCGAAGCGCACGGGGTCGCCCTGGATCACCGGTGGCGCGAAGGCCGCGAGGTAGATCAGCGCCACCGGCAGGAGCAGCAGCGTCTCGGCGGCGAAGCCCACCATGGCGTCGACGGCGACGATTTTGCGGGCGAGTCCGTAGAGGGAGAAGCTTCCCGCCAGCGCCAGCGAGACCCAGGGCAGGCTGCCGGCCATGACGACGGCCAACAACACGGCGCCAGCGGCGAGCGCCACCGCCGCGGCCTGGACCGGGCGCAGGCGCTCGCCGAGCACCACGGCGCCCAAGCCCACGCTCATCAGCGGGTTGATGAAGTAGCCGAGACTCGCGTCGAGCATGTGCCCGGACTGCACCGCCTGGAGATAGAGGAGCCAGTTCACGCCGATCAGCCCGGCCGAGAGGACGAGGAGCCCGTGCCGGCGCACCAGGGGGAAGGGGTTCCGGATCCGGCGGCGCAGGGCCACCAGCAGTCCCGCAACGAGGAGGCTCGACCAGACGATGCGGTGGGCCAGGATGCTGGGCGCCGGCACGGCGTCGAGCAGGCGGAAATGCACCGGGACCACGAGGCCCCAGCTCAGGTAGGCGCCGAGCGCGTAGATCAGACCCAAGGGCCCGCCTCCTCTTGCCGCCTCCTGCCGCTTCGCCGCGGCACCGGGGTCCGGGTGCGGCTTATAGCAAGTCTTCCGCGGGGATCACCCGGGCGGGATCACCCGAGCGATAATCCGGCGCGGCGGGTGGGCGCGTTCTCAGCGCGCGCGGGTGAGGGTGACGGCCGGGTCGCCGCGCATCAGGGCGTTGAGGCGCTCGGTGTCGAAGCCCTCGGCGGTCCGTTTCACGGGCGGCTTGGGCGCGGCGGGCTTCGGCGTCACCTTGGCGGCCGCCTCGCGCGCCGTAGCGGGCTTGGGCGGCGTCGTCCGCACCACGGGCGTCCGGGCCGTCGTGCCACCGTCGCGCCCGAGGATGTCGCTGATCGAGGGACCGGTCTCCGCCGGCAGCGATCCCGTCACGGTGGGCTCCGGCGGCCGGACCCGGGTGAGGGCGGCCACCGGCGCGGCGGATCGGGACGCCTTGGGGGCCGGATGGTCGAGCCGGTCGACGCAGGCGAAGGCGATGGCCAGGGCGCTGCCGCCGAAGACGCTGCCGACGACGATGTTCCGCAGGATACGCAAGGGACGGGCTTCCCGGATACGCGAGTACCGGACGGGATTTAGCGCATCTGCGTTAATGAACCGGAGCCGTCCGCCGCGCGCCGTTTCCTGCGCCGGCACAACTCCGCTCAGAGGATGCGGCCGAGGAATTCCCGGGTGCGGGGATGTTCGGGCCGTTCGAAGAAGGCCTCGGGCGGGGCGACCTCGACGATCTGGCCCGCGTCCATGAACACCACCCGGTCGGCGACGCGGCGGGCGAAGCCCATCTCGTGGGTCACGCACAGCATGGTCATGCCGCGGGCGGCCAGATCCGCCATGGTGTCGAGCACCTCCTGCACCATCTCGGGGTCGAGGGCCGAGGTCGGCTCGTCGAACAGCATCACCGCCGGGTCGAGGCAGAGGGCACGGGCGATGGCGACCCGTTGCTGCTGGCCGCCGGAGAGCTGGCCGGGATACCGGTCCGCCAGATCCGCGATGGCGAGCCGCGCGAGTTCGTCCCGCGCCCGGGCCTCGGCGGCCCTGCGGCCGATCCCGTGCCCGTGGATCGGCGCCAGGGTGCAGTTCGCCAGCACGGTGAGGTGGGAAAACAGGTTGAAGCTCTGGAACACCATCCCGACGGTACGCCGCACCGCCGGGATGCGGCCGGGGGTGAGGTCGTGGCCGTCGACCCGGACGGTGCCGCCTTGATAAGGCTCGAGGCCGTTGACGCAGCGGATCAGGGTCGACTTGCCCGAGCCCGAGGGGCCGCAGATCACGACCTTTTCGGACTTGGCGACCGTGAGCGAGACATCGCGCAGGACGTGGGCGCTGCCGAACCACTTGTTCACGCCCAGGAACTCAACCGCTGGCGTCTCGGGAACAGGGGTCTCGGGGCCGGGGCTCATGACCGGCCCCGCTCGCCGGCGGCGAGGCGGCGCTCGATGAAGGCGGCGTAGCGCGCCATCGCGAAGCAGAAAGCCAGGTAGAACAGGGCCGCGAAGGCGTAGGCCGTGGCGGGGATCGTCGGCGCCGACCAGCGCGGATCGGCGCGCGCCGCCTCCAGCACCCGGATGAAATCCGCGATGCCCACGATGGAGACGAGCGTCGTGTCCTTGAACAGGCCGATCAGCGTGTTGACGATGCCCGGCACCACCACCTTGAGGGCCTGGGGCAGGATGACGAGGCGCATGGCCTGGGCCCGTGTGAGCCCCAGCGCCAGGGCCGCACGGCCCTGCCCCTCGGGGATCGCCTGCAGGCCGCCGCGCACCACCTCGGCCATGTAGGCGGAGGCGAACAGCGCGATACCGACCAGCGGCCGAACCAGCCGGTCCACGGTGAGATCACCGGGCAGGAACAGCGGCAGCATCACGTTGGCCATGAACAGCACGGTGATCAGCGGCACCCCGCGCCAGAACTCGATGAAGCCGATGCAGGCATAGCGCAGGACCGGCAAGTCCGAGCGCCGCCCCAGAGCCAGCAGGATGCCGAGCGGCAGCGAGGCGACGATGCCCACCAGTGAGACCACCAGGGTCACCAGGATGCCGCCCCACAGGCTGGTGGCGACGGGGGCGAGGCCGAGGACCGGGGTCCCCGAGAGCAGCCCGTAGGACAGAAGCGGGCCGACGAGGAAGACGAAGACCGCCCCGAGGCCGCGCCGCGGCGCGTCGAGCCACAGCATCCAGGCCGTGCCCAGCGCCACGAGGCCGAAGAACAGGTTCGGGCGCCAGCGCTCGGCCGCCGGGTAGGAGCCGTAGACGAGGTAGTTGATCTTGGCCCCGATGAAGGCCCAGCAGGCCCCCACCGGGTGCCCGGCCACCTCCGGGCGGCAGACCTCCCCCGAATCCCCGCGCCAGACCGCGTCGGTGACGAGGAAGCGGAACACCGGGGGCAGCAGCAGCGCCAGCCCGCCCAGGATCACCAGCGTCGTCAGGGTGTTGCCGGGCCCCGAGAACAGGTTGTCCCGGAGCCAGCCGGTGGGGCCGGCGGCGCGGCGCGGCGGCGGGGCCGGCGGCAGGAGGGTCTCGCGGACGATGGTCATCGCGTCATCGGCGCCGCGCGGCGGTTGGAGGCGTTCATGAGGGCGGCGAGGCCGAGGCTCAGGGTCAGGTAGACCGCCATGGTGATCGCCACGACTTCCACGGCCTGGTTGGTCTGGTTGAGCACCGTGCCCATGAAGACGTGGACGAGGTCCGGATAGCCGATCAGCACCGCCAGGGACGAGTTCTTCGTGATGTTGAGGTATTGGCTCGTCAGCGGCGGCACGATCACCCGCATGGCCTGGGGAATCGTGACGAGCCGCAGCGTCTTGGCCCGGCTCAGGCCCAGGGCGGCGGCCGCCTCCCCCTGGCCCCGGGCCACGCTGTTGAGGCCTGCGCGCACGATCTCGGCAATGAAGGCCGCCGTGTAGGTGGAGAGCCCGAGGAGAAGCGCGGCGAATTCCGGCAGCACCCCGAGCCCGCCCTCAGGCCCGAAGGGGCCGGGGGACGGCCAGGCGACCGGGACGGGGTGTCCGGCGAGCGCCAGCCCGATCCAGGCCAGGGCCGGCAGGCCGAGCACGAGGGCGAGGGCCGGCCCTACGACCGGGCCGGGCTCGGCCCCTGTCTCGACCCGTCGCTTCGCGCGTCGGGCCCGGATGCAGGCCCAGACGATCCCCGCCACGAAGGCGACGGGCACGAGCCAGGCGGCTCCGTGGAACTCGGGCCGCGGCAGGACCAGTCCGCGCTGGCTGAGATAGGCCCTGCCCCAGGCCGCCGGGTCGCGGGCCTCGGGCAGCGCCACCCGCACGGCCACGTACCAGACCAGGAGCTGGAGCAGCAGCGGCAGGTTGCGCAGGGTCTCGACGTATGTGGCCGCGAGGGTCCGGGCGAGCCAGTTCGGCGAGAGCCGGGCGATGCCGACCGCGAACCCGATCAGCGTGGCCAGCCCGATGGCGAGCCCTGAGACCAGCAGCGTGTTGAGGAGGCCGACGAGAAACGCATCGAGATAGGTCGAGGTGGCGGCCGCGTAGGGGATCAGCCGTTGGCTGATGTCGAAACCGGCGGCCCGCGAGAGGAAGCCGAACCCGGCCGTGATGCCCTGGCGCGCGAGCTTGTCCGACGCATTGGCGAAGGCGGCATAGGCCAGCGCCGCCAGCGCCAGGGCGACGAGGGCCTGGAGCACGAGGGCGCGGGTGGACCCGGTCCCCGGCCCGGACCCGGATTCGGGCGGCCCCGCCCTCACCGGATCGGCGGCCCGTATTGCAGGCCCCCGTTCGTCCAGAGGGCGTTCAGCCCACGCGGGATCTTCAGGGGTGTCCCGTCGCCGAGGTTGCGGGCGAAGACGTCGCCGTAATTGCCGACGTGATGGACGATCCGGTAGGCCCAGTCGTCGGTGAGCCCGAGGCCTTGGCCGTACTTGCCCTCGAGCCCGAGGATGCGCTTCACGTCCGGGCTCAAGGCCTCGCCCCTGAGCCGGTCCACGTTGTCCTGCGTGATGCCCGCCTCCTCCGCGTCGATCATCGCGTAGTGGGTCCAGGCCACGAGGTCGCGCCAGGCATCGTCGCCCTGGCGCACGCCGGGCGCGAAGGGCTCTTTCGAGATCGCCTCGTCGAGAATCATGTGGTCCTCCGGATGCGCGGTCTTCAGGCGCTCGCCGTAGAGGGAGGACTTGTCCGTCGAGTAGGCGTCGCAGCGGCCGGATTCGTAGGCGCCGAGGGTCTGCTCGCTGTTGGCGAAGGTGACGACCTGGTAGCTCAGGCCCCGCGTGCGGAACCAGTCGGCGGTGTTGAGTTCCGTGGTGGTGCCCTGCTGCAGGCAGATCGTCGCCCGGTCGAGTTGCTTCACCGCCGTGATGGTCAGGGATTTCCGCACGAGAAACCCCTGTCCGTCGAAGAAGGTGATGACGGGAAAGTTCATCGCGGCGGTGTCGCGCGACAGGGTCCAGGTGGTGTTGCGGGCGAGCACGTCGATCTCGCCCGATTGCAGGGCGGTGAAGCGGGCGGCCGAGGATTGCGGGATGAAGCGCACCTTGTCGGGGTCGTCGAAGATGGCCGCGGCGAGCGCCCGGCAGAAATCCACGTCGAGGCCGTGCCAGTGCCCCTGCCCGTCGGGCATGCTGAAGCCCGCCACCCCGCCACTGACCCCGCACACGAGGTGCCCGCGCGCCTTCACCTGGGCCAAGGTGCCATTCTGGGACGGCGCCGAAGTCTGGGACGCTGAAGTCTTGACCGCTGCAGTCTTGGCCGGCGCCGGAGACGCGGCGAGCAGGGCGCCGAGGAGCATGCCGAGGGGCGTGACGGAGACCAGTCGCATGCGCGCATTGCAGAGGATCGTGCGTCGCGGTCAAGCTGCCGGTTGACGGAACCGCGCGCGCCGGGCTTCGGTCGCGGCAGGTCCATCCCTCGCCCACCGGTGCCGATGTCGAACACGCCCCCCCGCGATCCCGCCCGATTCGGGGCGAGCACCCGCCTCGTCCATGCGGGGCGCGACCCCTCCGCCCAGCACGGCTTCGTCAACACGCCGATCTATCGCGGCTCGACGGTGCTGTTCCCGACCTACGACGACCTCCAGCACCGGCGCGGGCGCTACGATTACGGCACCTCCGGCACGCCGACGACGGATTCCCTCACGAGCGCCTGGAGCGAACTCGCGGGTGCGGCCGGCACCGTGCTGACGCCCTCCGGCCTCGCTGCCCTGACGGTGGCGCTGATGGCGGTGGTCTCGGCCGGCGACCACCTGCTGGTCAGCGATTCCGCCTATCGCCCCACCCGCATCTTCTGCGATGGCGTCCTGAAACGGTTCGGGGTCGCGGTCGAATATTACGATCCCCTGATCGGCGCCGGCATCGCCGACCTGATGCGCGACACCACGAAGGCCGTGCTCGTGGAGGCGCCGGGTTCGCAGAGCTTCGAGATGCAGGACGTCCCGGCCATTGCCGAGATCGTCCACGCGCGGGGCGCGGCCGTGATCATGGACAATACCTGGGCGACGCCGCTCCTGTTCCCGCCCCATGCGCGCGGCGTCGACATCGCGGTCGAGGCCGGGACCAAGTACCTCTCGGGCGGCTCGGACCTGCTCCTCGGCCTGACCTCGGCGAACGCGACGTACTGGCCGGCCCTGCACCGGACCTTCGAGCACTTCGCCATGTGCCCCGGGCCGGAGGACGTGTTCCTGGCCCTGCGGGGCCTGCGCACCATGGCCCTGCGCCTGCGCGAGCACGGGGCGCAGGGGCTCGCCATGGCGCAGTGGCTCCAGGCCCGGCCGGAGGTGGCCTGCGTGCTCCATCCGGCCCTGCCCGACGATCCCGGCCACGCGATCTGGAAGCGCGACTTTTCCGGTGCCTCGGGCCTGTTCGGCGTCATCCTGAAGCCCGTCCCGGAGCGTGCCGTGGCGGCGATGCTCGACGGGCTCGAACTGTTCGGGATGGGCTTTTCCTGGGGCGGCTTCGAGAGCCTGGTCATCCCGTTCGACTGCACGAAGTACCGCACCGCCACCCGCTGGAATCCCGGCGGCCCGGCCTTGCGGTTCCACATCGGGCTGGAGGATCTTTCGGATCTGCAGGCGGACCTCGACGCGGGGTTCGCGCGGCTGCGCGCGGCCGTCTGAGCGCCGGGCGCTGTCAGGGCGCCAGCCAAGCTCCGCGCCAGCCGTCGGCCCGCTCCCAGGCGGCCCGGCGGTGGCCGCGCCGGTCGAGGTAAAGGAATTCGAGGCGGGCCACCGCCATCACCACGGCGCAGAAGTTCGGCCGGCCGAGGGTCAGCGCGGTCTCGGCATCCGGCAAGGTGTAGGCGTCCCCGCTCGGCAGGCGCGCACCGGGGGCGGGGTCGGCGCCGTAGCAGACCCGGCTCATCGCCATCGATCCGGCCCAGGCGGCTTCCGCGAGGGCGTCGTCGGTGTGGAGCGTCGCCGGGCCAGAGGCGCGGATCTGGATCTTCGTCGCGGAATCGTAGCCGTGGAGGGCCGCGACCCCGGAGGCCGCGATCGCGGCCGCCTTGTCCGAGCGGCGGTCGCAGTGGAAGCGCAGCGTGCCGGCGGCCGGGTCGGCCGCGCGCAGCACCACGGTGCGCACCTGCGGGTGCCCGTAGGCGTCGACGGTGGCCAGCGCCGGCATGTGGAAGGCGTTGCGGCGCAAGGCGGGCCCGTCCTCCAGCAGCCGCCAGACCTCGGCGAAAGCCGCGCCGAGATCGTCGTGGAAGGGCGGCAGCGGCGTCATCGCGCCGGTGCGGCCGCCCGGGCGGCGCGGCGCTCGCGCAGGATCAGGGTGACGTTGCGCAGGTAGATGAAGGTCGACAGCGCCTGCCCGAAGATAATCACGGGCTCGCGCCGCACGAGGCCGTAGACAAGGGTCATCAGGCCGCCCGCGATGGAGAGGAACCAGAAAGCGAGGGGCATCACGCTCCGGCCCGCCCGCTCGGAGGCGAGCCACTGCACCACGAAGCGGGCGCCGAACACCGCCTGCGCCAGGATGCCGAAGACCAGCCAGGCATCGAAGCGGGTGACGAAGACGTCGTAGACGTAGCCACGCACGTCCTCGGCGAGCTGGATCAGCATGGTTCAGGCTCCCGTCACGTCCGTGACCCGCGGTGTCACCCGCTTGCGCCGGATCAGCCACCACACGCCGGCCAGATCCAGGAGCCCGACCCAGAGCCGGTCGAACAGGCCGTATTTCGAAGTGCCGGTGAAGCGCGGCCGGTCGACCACGTCCCGGTGGACCACGCCGAAGCCCTCGCGGGCGACCAGCGCCGGCATGAAGCGGTGCTGCCCGTCGAAGAACGGGAGCGTGTGGTAGACGTCCCGGCGCACGAGCTTGTAGCCGCAGCCGGTGTCGCGGGTGGCGTCCTTGAGGATGCGCACCCGGACCCCGTTGGCGATGCGCGACTGGAGGCTCTTGAGCCGTCCGTCCTTGCGCCCGATGCGCTGGCCTTGCGCGAGGCCGGTACGCGTCCCGCCCGCCTCGATGGCCTCGAGCAGGGGCGCCAGGAAGGCCGGGTCGTTCTGGCCGTCGCCGTCCATCAGGGCGCAGACGGGGGCACGGGCCACCGCGATGCCGCTGCGGATGCCGGCGGCCTTGCCGGCGGTGCGGTCGTGGGCGAGCACCCGCAGCCAGGGCCGCCCGGCGCGGGCTGCCGCGAGCGCCTCGGCGGTGCCGTCGGTGGAGCCGTCGTCGATGTAGATCACCTCGAAGGGTGCCAGGGGGGCGCAGGCGGTCTCGAGTTCGGCGACGAGGCTCGCGATGTTGCCGGCCTCGTTCTTCACCGGGATGATCACGGAGAGGCGCATGGGTGCTGGATCCGAGGAGGTCAGGGCGTCGCCGCGTAGGCCGAGAGGTCGACCCGGCGGCCGCCGTTGATGTTGAAGCCCGAGACCGTGCCGACCCGGTTCGGCACCAGCCCGGCGGCCCCGGCGGCGGCCTCGAACGCGGTCGCGAACCGGCCCTCCACGTAGACGAGGCGGCAGCCTTCGCCCTTGAGGAAATCGACGGCCTCCGTGCCGGTGCCGAGCATGGCGAGGTCGGTGCCGATCAGGAAGACGAAGCTCGGCTCGCGGTAGCCGAGGCTGGCCACGCGCGGATGCGGGCAGGGCAGCGCATCGCGGATCGCCGCGAGGCGGGGCGAGACCTTGAGGGCGGCGATGACCGGCTGGGTCAGGCCGAACACGGCCGGCGAGAGCAGCATCGCCGCCAGGATGCCGAGGCCGAGAGCGCGCTCGGGCAGGCCGCGGGCGAAGGCGCGCCAGGCCAGGGCCGACACGGCGCTGGCAGCCAGCAGCAGGGGCAGACCGGCCCAGGGCAGGGTGCGGTCGTAGGCGAAGGCGAAGGCCGAGAGGCCGAGAGTGAGGCCGACCGGGATCAGCACCACGAGCCCGGCGGTGAGGCGCGCCCCCCGGCGCTCGGGATGGAGGCCCCCGGCGGCGAGCGCGCGCACGGTGAGGATGGCGATGGCCGGCATCAGCGGCAGCACGTAGTGGGGCAGCTTGGTCGGCACGATCTCGAACAGGATCCAGGTCGGCACGATCCAGGCGAGGAGGAAGGCGATGGCCGGATCGCGCCGGTGGCCCCAGGCGAAGGGCGCCGCGAGCGCCGCGAAGGCGGCCCCCGGCCAGAAGGTGCCGAAGAACGCTACGAGGTAGGCACCGGGCGGGGCGAAGTGCTTCTCCGAGCCGCCCTGGACCTTGCTCAGCATGTCGTGGCCCACCGCCTCCCCGTAGAAGGCACCGCCGCTCTTCCAGGTGATGGCCGCGAACCAGGGCGCCACGATCAGCAGGGTGAGCGGCAGGCCGAGGCCGGGCCGCAGGGCCCCGAGCCAGCGGCCGGACCCCGACCGGACGGAGAGGACCAGAGCCGGCAGGCCGCAGAACAGCGGCACCATCGGGCCCTTGATCAGGATGCCGAGGGCGAGGCCGAGCCAGAAGGCCAGCACCGTGACGGTGTCGAGGCGCCCGGGACCGACGTCGCGCCGGAGCCAGGCGCGGGCGAGGCCGCCGAAGGTCGCTACGGCGCAGGCGCAGAGCAGCGCGTCGGTCTTGGCCAGGCGCGCCTCGGCCGAGAGCACGACGCAAGCCCCGAACAGGGCGGCGGCGAGGAAGGCCCCCCGCCGGGGCAGGAAGACCAGGGCCGACCAGTAGGTGAGGAGGACCGCCCCGATGGCGCCCAGCAGGGAGGGGATGCGGTAGAGGCCGATCGTGGTGCGGGCGTTCGGCACGCCGAGGGCCTCGGCGGCGCCGACAAAGGCGGCCTGGGCCCAGTAGATGCCTACCGGCTTCTTGTGCCGGGCCTCGGCCTGGAAGCGGATGTCGACGAGGTCGCCGGTCTCCAGCATCTGCTTGGAGGCCTGCGCGAAGCGCGGCTCGTCCCGGTCCATCGGCTGGAGCGAACTGATGCCGGGCAGGAAGCAGACGAGGCACAGCGCCACCAGGAGCGCACAGGCCCAGGCATGGCTCCGGCTGGCGGCGGACAGGAGGGTGTCCGGGAACGCGAAGGCGTCGCCGCGAGCCGGGCGGGGCACGGTGGCGCGGTCGATCATGCGGAGGTGATCATGCGGGGGGATGGGCCGTCAGGGGGGACATACGCGGCTCCGGACCGGCACGCGGCCCGAGAATCCGGTCGATGAGGCCGGTCGATGCCGCGAGGCCGGCGGTGTCGATGATGCGGCCGGGAATGTCAAATCGCGCTGTCGCCGCCCTGTCCCGCGCGGGAGCCTGCGAGTCCGGTGAGCCTGCGAGTCCGGTGAGCCTGCGAGTCCGGTGAGCCTGCGAGTCCGGTGAGCCTGCGAGTCCGGGAGCCTGCGAGCCGAAGGGGCTCCCGACGATCCCCCGGCCCCGGGGAACAGGGCCGGACCCTCTCCGTTGTCACCCCGTCGCGGCACCGGCCGCCGACGTGAGATTGAGGGATATCCGTTATGAGCCTCCTCGGCAGCATCGTCAGCAAGATCCTCCATCCCTTCGGCGGTGGAGATGCCCAGGCCAAGCCGTCGGAGGCGAACGCACAGCCCTCCGCCGGCGGCTCGGATGCCCCCGCCTCGACCCCGACCAGCACCGGCGCCCCGGCCGGCGGCCCCGTCGACGTCGAGGAGGTGCTCAACGGAATGGCTGCGAAGAACTCGCAGACCCTGAACTGGCGGACCTCGATCGTCGACCTGATGAAGCTCCTCGACCTCGATTCGAGCCTCACCGCCCGCAAGCAGCTCGCCGATGAGCTGCACTACACCGGCGACAAGGAGGACTCGGCCACGATGAACGTCTGGCTGCACAAGCAGGTCATCAAGAAGCTCGAGGAGAACGGCGGCAAGGTGCCAGCCGACCTCAAGGACTAATTTGCCCGAACGATCCGGCGCGGCCTGATGTCGGGCCGCGCGCACGGGGCAGGGGACATCGTCCGCTGCCCCTCCTTCCAGGCGTGAGCCCGTGGACGTCCTGCCTCCGTCCCCCGCACAAGGTGGAGGGCGGGGACGCAGTCTCGCCTCACCCCTCCAGCCGCTGCCCCAGGCGACCGGCGAGATCCTGGATGAACTGGAACGCGGTACGGCCCGAGCGCGAGCCGCGGGTGGTCGCCCATTCCAGCGCCTCGGCCCGGACCCGGTCGGGGTCGGCCCTCAGGCCGTGGCGGGCCACGTAGGCGCGGATCATCGCCAGATACTCGTCCTGGCTGCACTTGTGGAAGCCGAGCCATAGGCCGAAGCGATCGGAGAGGGAGACCTTCTCCTCCACCGCCTCGCCCGGGTTGATCGCCGTGGAGCGCTCGTTCTCCACCATATCCCGGGCCAGGAGGTGGCGCCGGTTCGAGGTGGCGTAGAACAGCACGTTCTCGGGCCGTCCCTCGATGCCGCCGTCCAGCGCCGTCTTCAGGGACTTGTACGAGGTGTCGTCGCCGTCGAAGGAGAGATCGTCGCAGAAGACGATCCAGCGATGGGCGTCGCCCCGCAGGGTCGCCATCAGGTCGGGCAGGGCCTCGATGTCCTCGCGATGGATCTCCACGAGCTTCAGGGGGAGGGCGCCCGGGCCGCGCGCGGCGTTGATCTCCGCATGCGCCGCCTTGACCAGCGAGGACTTGCCCATACCCCGCGCGCCCCAGAGGAGCGCGTTGTTGGCCGGCAGGCCGTCGGCGAAGCGCTGGGTGTTCTCGACCAGGGTGTCGCGGGCCCGGTCGATCCCGGTGAGGAGGCCGATCGCCACCCGGTTGACGCGTGGCACCGGGACCAGCCGGCGCTCCGGCCCCCACAGGAAGGCATCCGCCGCATTCAGGTCGACGGGAGCACGCGGGGCGGGGGCGGCACGCTCCAGAGCGGCGGCGATCCGCTCCAGCACCGGCAGGAACTCCCGCACAGGCAGGAACGCCGCCAGGGTGGCCGGATCGACGGCCGGGTCGGCAGGGGGCGTGACGGTCATGGGGCGGCTCCTCGAACTCGGGTCCAGCGACGGGGCAGCTGGGACAGGTGCCGTGCTTTACGGTGCCGGGAGGCCGCGATGAACCCGCTAAATCGCGTCCCGGCCGGCGATTCACGGGGCGGCGACCCATTCGCCTCACCCGGGCGGCGTTGCTTTCACTTAGCCCCTGGCTATAGTCCGCGCGCTTTTTGACAAGCCCGGACGCCCCCTCGACCGAGGGTCTGGCGGCGCGGGCCTTATCCTTGAGGAGTCACCCGCTTGATCACCCCCGCCTTCGCGCAAGGGGCCACCTCGGCCGCTGGCGGAGCGGACATCGCCTTGCAGGTGGTGCCGTTCGTCCTCATCTTCGTCATCATGTACTTCCTGATCCTCCGCCCGCAGCAGCGCCGCGTGAAGGAGCATCAGAACATGGTCAAGAACGTGCGCCGCGACGACACCGTCGTCACCACCGGCGGCATCGTCGGTCGCGTCACCAAGGTCGCCGACGAGGCCTCGGAGATCGAGGTCGAGATTGCGCCGAACGTCCGCGTCAAGGTCGTGCGCACGATGATCTCGGAAGTCCGCGTCAAGGGCGCGCCGGTCAAGGCCGCCTGAGGCGGCGACTCGGGCATGCGGGCCGGGCACCAGGGCCCGCATGGCCAGCGAAGAAACGGACACAGGACGGTACCGGCGGATGCTGCGCTTCTCGAGAACAAAGATCGTCACGACGCTGGCCGTCATCCTGATCGGCCTTAGCCTTGCCGTGCCGAGCTTCTTCTCGCACGAGCAGCGCAAAGGCTTCATGGCGTCCCTGCCGGGCTGGTTCCCGAGCTGGATCGTGCCCCAGCGCGCCATCGTGCTCGGCCTCGACCTCCAGGGCGGCTCGCAGCTCCTCCTCGAGGTCGACCAGAACGAACTCGTGGCCTCCCAGGCCAAGGCCCTGCGCGACGACGTTCGTCGCATTCTCCAACAGGAGAGCGTGCGCGCCGAGGGCGGCATCCAGCTCCTGCAGCGCGGCGTTCAGGTCCGCGTGACCGACGCGGCCGCGCGCGCCAAGCTGCTGCCGAAGCTGCGTGAACTCGCCCAGCCGATCTCCAACCCCCTCGTCGGCCAGGGCGCGGGCCGCACCATCGACATCACCGAGCAGCCCGACGGCCTCGTGCGCCTGACCCTGACCGATGCGGGCATCACCGACCGCACCCGCCGCGCGGTGAGCCAGGGCATCGAGGTCATCCGACGCCGCCTCGACTCGACGGGCACCACCGAGCCTTCGATCCAGCAGCAGGGCGCCGACCGGATCCTGATCCAGGTGCCGGGCGAGCAGAACCCGGAGCGCCTGGAGAAGCTCCTCGGCTCCACCGCCAAGCTCGAATTCCGCATGCTGGCGGACTCGCCCTCCGGCGACGTCGATCTTCTGCCGTCCCGCGACGAGAAGGGCGCCAAGGTTCCGGTCGAGCGCCGGATCATGGCGGATGGCGGCGATCTCACCGATGCGCAGCCGGCCTTCGACAATCAGACCCAGGAGCCGATGGTCAGCTTCAAGTTCAACCTGAAGGGCGCACAGCGCTTCGGCCAGGCGACCTCGGAGAATGTCGGCCGTCGCATGGCCATCGTGCTGGACAACGAGGTGGTCTCGGCGCCGCGCATCAACACCCCGATCACCGGCGGCTCCGGCCAGATCACCGGCAACTTCACGGTCCAGCAGGCCAACGACCTCTCGGTCCTCCTGCGGGCCGGCGCGCTGCCGGCGAAGTTCACCGTGGTCGAGCGCCGCGTGGTCGGCCCCGGCCTCGGGCGCGACTCCATCGAGGCGGGCAAGATGGCGACCCTGGTGGCGGGCGCCCTCGTCGTCGTCTTCATGTTCGCCACCTACGGGGTGTTCGGCTTCTTCGCCAACATCGCCCTCATCGTGCATGTGGGCCTCATCCTCGGCCTGATGTCGGTGCTGGAGGCGACCATGACCCTGCCGGGCATCGCCGGCATCGTGCTCACCATCGGCACGGCTGTGGATTCCAACGTGCTGATCTACGAGCGCGTGCGCGAAGAGGTGCGGGCGGGCCGCTCGATCGTCTCGGCGCTTCAGGCGGGCTTCGACAAGGCCTTCGCCACCATCATCGATTCGAACTCGACCATGGCGATCGCCGCCCTGATCCTGTTCTTCCTCGGCTCCGGCCCCGTGAAGGGCTTCGCCGTGGTGTTCATTCTCGGCATCCTCACCACGGTCATCACCGCCGTGACCCTGACCCGGATGATGATCGCCCTGTGGTACAACATGGCCCGGCCCAAGGCCCTGCCGTTCTAATCGCCGGCCCTGCCGTCATCTCGGACGGCCGGCCTTCGTGGCCGGCATCCTTGACCAAGAGTTTCGAGACCGATCATGCGCCTGCTTCGCCTCTGGCCCGACGAGTCGCACGTCGACTTCATGCGCTTCCGGCGCCTCACCTTCCCGCTCTCGGCCTTCATGTCCGTGGCGACGGTGGTGCTGTTCCTGACCGTCGGCCTGAACTTCGGCATCGACTTCAAGGGCGGCACCCTGGTGGAGCTGCAGGCGAAGTCGAAGACCGCCGATGTCGGCGCGGTGCGTCATACGGCGAACGGCTTCGGCTTCGGCGAGACGGAAGTGCAGGAACTCGGGGCTGAGGGCACCGTACTGGTGCGCTTCCCACTGCAGCCGGGCGAGCAGGGCCAGACGGCCGTGATGCAGAAGGCGCATGCCGCCTTCGACGCCGACTACGAGTTCCGCCGCACCGAGACCGTGGGTCCCCGCGTCTCGGGCGAACTCGTGCAGTCGGGCACCATCGGCGTCGTGCTCTCGGTGCTGGCGGTGCTGTTCTACCTCTGGTTCCGCTTCGAGCGGGAACTGGCGCTCGGCGCTATCGTGGGCACGCTCCACGACATCGTTCTGACGCTCGGCGTCTTCGTCATCACCCGCATCGAGTTCAACATGACCTCGATCGCCGCGATCCTCACCATCGTGGGCTACTCGCTCAACGAGACCGTGGTGGTGTTCGACCGGACCCGCGAGCTGATGCGGCGCTACAAGACGATCCCCACGGTGGAACTCCTCAACCTCTCAATCAACTCCACCATGTCCCGCACGGTGATGACCGCGACCTCGGCCTTCCTGTCGCTGCTGGCCCTGGTGCTGTTCGGCGGCGAGGCGATCAAGGGCTTCGCCATCGTGATGCTGGCCGGCGTCGTCATCTGCACCTACTCGGCGATCTTCGTCTCGACGCCGGTGCTGATCTATCTCGGCCTGATGCTCTCGGGCGTGAAGGCGCAGGGGCGCCCGGCCGGCGGGCGCGTGCCCCAGGCGGCGGAGTAGGGGGCGGCCATGGCGTCTTCCGGCAGCCTGCACGACGGCTTCGTTCCGGGGCGCCACCTCATCGACGCCTACGGCAACGGCGGCTTCCGCTTCGCCGAGATGTCCCATCGCGGTTCGATCCTGGTCACGCCGTCCGGTATCCGGGCCTGGGACGTGACCGAGCCGCGCGCCATCGACCGGAACGCGCTGCGTCCGATCCTCGCCGAGGCCGGGGCGGTGGAACTCCTCCTCGTCGGAACCGGGCTCGACATCGCGCCTTTTCCTGATGCGCTCCGGCGCTGGCTCAAGGAGGGCGGCATCGGCCTCGACGTGATGCAGACGGGGGCCGCGGCGCGCACCTACAACATCCTCATGGCGGAGAACCGCAAGGTCGCTGCCGCCCTGATCGCGGTCGCATGATGAAGCGCGGGACATGACGGATTCGGACACCCGGACCAGCCCGGCCGAGGGCAACCTCGCCTTCGCCTTCCAGCATTGCGAGGGCCTGGTCCGGGACGGCGATCCCGACCGCTACTTCGCCACCCTCTTCGCGCCCGCATCCGCCCGGCCCCACCTCTTCGCCCTCATCGCCTTCAGCCTCACCGTCGGCCGGGTCCGCGAGGCCGCCTCCAACCCGATGGCCGGCGAGATCCGCCTGCAATGGTGGCGCGACGCCCTCCAGGCCGAGGCCCGCGGCGACGTCAAGGCCAACCCGGTGGCCGCCGCCCTCGACGACGCCATCGTGCGGCGCAAGCTCGGACGCCAGCCCTTCGTCGATCTCATCGATGCCCGGGTCTTCGACCTCTACGAGGACCCGATGCCCCGGGTGAACGATCTCGAGGGCTATTGCGGCGAGACCGTCTCGGCCCTGATCCGCCTCGGCGCCCTCGTCCTCTGCGACGGGGCCGAGCCCGGTGGAGCGGCGGCGGCCGGCCATGCCGGCGTCGCCTACGGGGTCACCGGCCTGCTGCGGGCGCTGCCCTGGCACGCCCGCGCGGGCCAGATCTACCTGCCCGCCGACATCCTCAAGACCTACGGCGTCACCCGCGAGGACATCGTCACGGGGCGCGGAGGCCCCGGGCTCCTGCGCGCCACCGCCGACCTGCGGGCGCTGGCGCGCCGCCACCTCAAAGCCTACGAGGCGGCCCGCGCCACCATCGCGCCGGCCGCGCGCCCCGCCTTCCTGCCCGTGGCCCTGGTGGAGCCCTACCTCGCCGCCATGGAGCGGCCGGGCTACGACCCCCTCAACACGGTCATCGAGATTCCGCGCTGGCGGCGGCTGTGGCGGCTGTGGCGGGCGTCGCGAGACGCATCATCTTAGCCAGAATTCAGCTGTGTCGCTCTTGGGTCTTCTCGGATTCTAAAAATCGGCAGCCGTCTGTGTCGTGAGAACCGACGTTTACAGGAACGAGCATCATGCTAACGGCAGACGAGATTCTGATCGCGCTGGATTGTGAGCCCTCATACCTCGCTGATCCAGAAGTTCGTGCCTCGATCAAAGAGGTGAGCCACCAGCTCGAATCAGCGGGCATCTCGCCGATGAGTCATGTGTACGCTCGTACCGGCACGATAATAGCTTCTGCCACATCGCTAGGCCCGTATCTCGTTCCAATAGCTCAGGTTATTATCCCAACGCTAGGAGTGATCCTTGTGGCCTGGATAAAATCGCCTGGTCGAAAGATAAAGATTAGAGTTGGCAACATGCGGATTGAGGCCAATTCTGTTGAAGAAATCGAGCTGCTCCTTTCGAAGCTCCAAGAACTTCAAGGCAATCCAAGCAAGGCCGTCCGGAAAAAGCCAATTTCATAAATTTATTTTCTGGCTTCAGTTTGCCCTAATATAAAGATAAATCTCATCAGTGATATCGATTGTCTAAGTTGAGAATCTGTCTGGATTAATATGTAGCTTTAGCGAATAGGTTATGTTTGGGTTAAATGTTTGAGCATAATAAAGGCGGCCCCGAAGGAGCCGCCCCGTCTTCATCCCGCCCGGAGTTTCCGGTTCAGCGGGCCTTCTTCGTCAGCTTCTCGGCGATCTCGAACATCTCCTGCGGCGCGTAATCCGGAGTGAAGGCCGAGGGCACGCCGGTGAGCTGGTGGATCTTGCCGCCCTCGGGCATGCCCTCGACGACGCTGAGCTCGCCCGGCGGATCGCCCGGCAGCGCCATCTCGCCGTTGCCCCAGATGCCGGCCATCTCGGTGTAGTCGCCCGGGCTGAAGGTGTAGAGCCGGCGGTGCGAGCCCTCCTGGAGGTACTTCTGGCACTCGGGAATCTTGTCGAGGTTGATGTTCGGGGTCGGCAGGAACTTCTCGATCTCGACGCCGGTGATCTTCTTCAGGGCCAGGGCGTAGGCGTGGGCGTGGACCGAGCCGCGCACCAGCAGGTAGCCGCAGACCTCGCGGCCGGTCGGATCGGTCAGGGTCTCGTAGACCCGCAGCTTGTGCAGGCGGGCGCCGCATTCGAGGTGGAAGTTGTGCAGCAGATCCACCACGACGTTGCCCGTAGTGGTGATGAAGTCGTTGTTCCAGGAGGCGCCGTTGCTGTTGACCGGCGTCACGCCGCCGCCGTTCGACAGGAAGGCGGCTGCGAGGCGGATGTCCTTCATGTCCTCGAACGGCGCCTTCGAGATGTCGCCGCCGTCCTTCGCGTCACCGTCGTTGTCTGGACCGTTGGCGAGCATCGCCACGCCGTTGCTGACGAGCTCCACGTGACCGAGTTCCTCGGCCGTGATCGCCGCAACGAGGCTATAGAACGGGCGCAGCTTCGATTTGCTGCGGAAATTGAAGCTCTGGAACATGTAATTTCCCAGAGTTGACATCTCGCCATACTTGCCGCCGAGCAATTCCTGCAGGGCCGCGGCGGCGTTCGGATCTTTCCGCTTGGGGGCAGGAAGCTCGGCCTGTAGCTTGTCGACGCGCATAAACATAGATTTAATCTCCGGTGCCGATCGCTCGGGGTCTCGTGGGGGAAGTGGCCGCCGCACGCGCATGTTCCCCTCACGTGGGCGGGAATGCGCAGGGTGCGGCGCCGTCGACCGCCGCGAGGAAGCGCCCCGGCGCTTCGGCCCGGATCACGGATATCCATGCAACACCCTCTGAATACATCATTAACCCGCGTTGAGCCGGCCGGAGCGCTCTGCTAGCTACGGGAGCAAGGCCCGGCAGGAGATCGGGCTCGCCCGGAGGAGTAAGGCGCCCGTGAACACAGTGACCACCTGGAATCAGGTCTACGACCCATTCGGGAATGCCTGGCTCTCGACTCTCGCCGCCTCTCTGCCGGTCATCGCCCTGCTCGGCATGATCGCGAGCGGCAAGGTGCAGGCCCATATCGCGGCCGTGCTCTCCCTCGTGCTGGCCTTCTGCGTCGCCGTCTTCCTGTTCGGCATGCCGGCCGATCTCGCCGCCCGCGCCTCCGGCTACGGCGTCGCGCTGGGCCTGTTTCCCATCGGCTGGATCATCCTCAACGTCATCTTCCTCTACCGCCTGACGGTGGAGAAGGGTTGGTTCGCCACGCTTCAGCAATCGGTGGCGGGCATCACCACGGACCGGCGGCTCCAGCTGCTGCTCGTGGCCTTCGCCTTCGGCGCCTTCTTCGAGGGCGCGGGCGGCTTCGGCACCCCGGTCGCCGTGACGGGCGCGATCCTGATCGGCCTCGGCTTCTCGCCGCTGGCGGCCTCCGGCCTCTCGCTCATCGCCAACACCGCGCCGGTGGCCTACGGGGCGCTCGGCGCGCCCATCCAGGGCCTCGCCTCGGTGACGGGCTACGACCCCTACATCCTCGGCGCCATGATCGGCCGGCAGCTGCCGTTCTTCTCGATCATCGTGCCGTTCTGGCTGATCTGGGTGTTCGCGGGCTTCCGCGGCATGATCAAGATCTGGCCCCCGATCCTGGTCTGCGGCGGCTCCTTCGCGGTGGCCCAGTTCCTGATCTCGAACTACGTCAACCCCTGGATCGTCGACATCGGCGCCTCGCTGATCTCGATGGCCGCCCTGGTGGCCTTCCTCAAGGTCTGGCAGCCCAAGGAGATCTGGACCTCCCCGGCGCTGCGCGGCAACGACCCGTCCATCGGCTACGTCAACGGCGGCCGTCCGGTCTCGCTCGGCGCCGCCGTTCCGGGCGACCTGCCCAAGGTGGATCTCGGTGGCCGCACCGCGACCTCCCGCGAGATCGCGATGGCCTGGGTCCCGTGGATCATCCTCTCGGTGATCGTGGCGATCTGGGGCACCGGCTGGTTCAAGAGCCTCGTCAACCCGATCTTCACCTGGAAGTACGAGGTGCCGGGCCTGCACAACGTGATCATGAAGGTGCCGCCGGTGGTGGCCAAGGCGCATCCGGAAGCCGCCGTCTTCGCCTTCACCTACATGTCCTACACGGGCACCGGCGTGCTCTTCGCCGCGATCATCTCCGGCCTGATCATGCGCTTCTCGCCCTGGCGCCTGGTGACGGCCTATATCGAGACGATCTGGGTGCTGCGCTACTCGCTCATCACCATCGCGGCGATGCTCGCGCTCGGCGTGCTCACCCGCTACGCGGGCGTCGATGCCACCCTCGGCCTCGCCTTCGCCGGCACCGGCATCCTCTATCCGTTCTTCGGCACCCTGCTGGGCTGGCTCGGCGTGGCGCTGACGGGCTCGGACACCGCCTCCAACGTGCTCTTCGGCGGATTGCAGAAGATCACCTCGGAGCAGCTCGGCCTGTCGGGCATCCTCATGGCCTCGGCGAACTCGTCGGGCGGCGTGATGGGCAAGATGATCGACGCCCAGTCGATCGTCGTCGCCTCCACCGCCACCGGCTATTTCGGCCAGGAGGGCAAGATCCTGCGCTTCGTGTTCTGGCACTCGATCGTGCTGGCCTGCCTCGTCGGCGGCCTCGTGATGCTGCAGGCCTACGTGCACCCGTTCAGCGCCATGGTGATCCACCCGTGATCGGCTGAATGCCGCAACGCCACGCGATCAGCCCGTCCCGGTCTCCGGGGCGGGTTTTTCATGCGTGCTTCCCTTCGAGAGATCTGCGCTGTCCGGTCCGGGCGCCGGACAGTTCGGCGGAATCGTCCGGCCATTGTCGCTGTCGCGAGCCCGGATCGGAGCGCTATGGCCGGCCTTCGGGGAGCGGGGAGGCGGATCGTGCGCGGGGGAACGGCGGGATGGGGCAGCGGCCTCGTGGGAATCCTCATCTTCAGTGCCTCCCTGCCGGCGACGCGGATTGCCGTGGGGGGCTTCACACCCCTGTTCCTGACCTCCGCGCGCGCGGTGATCGCCGCGATTCTCGGTGCGGGGCTGCTTCTCGCCCTGCGCCAGCGGCAGCCGGCGCGCGGTGACCTCGCATCCCTGGCCCTGGTGGCCCTCGGCGTCGTGGTCGGTTTCCCGCTGCTGACCGCCCTGGCGCTCCAGCACGTCGGTGCCGCGCATTCCGTGGTGTTCGTCGGCCTCCTGCCCCTCGCCACGGCCCTGTTCGGGGTCCTGCGCGGGGGCGAGCGCCCGCGGGCCGCCTTCTGGCTCTTCTCCGTCGTGGGGGCTGCCGCCGTGGCGGGGTTCGCCCTGGTGCAGGGCGGCGGCGCTTCGGCCGCGGGCGATCTCCTGATGACGGCCGCGATCCTGCTCTGCGGCCTCGGCTATGCCGAAGGGGCCGTCCTCGCGCGCCGCCTCGGGGGCTGGCAGGTCATCTCCTGGTCCCTCGTCCTGGCCCTTCCGGCGATGGCCGTGCTGGCCGTGGCGACGCGGCCCTCGGCCTGGGCCGGCATCGGCTGGCCGGCCTGGGGCGGCCTCGCCTACGTCTCGGTGTTCAGCATGCTGGTCGGCTTCGTGTTCTGGTATCGCGGGCTGGCGCTCGGCGGCATCGCGGGGGTCGGCCAACTGCAGTTGCTGCAGCCCTTCCTCGGGCTGGCGCTGGCGGGCTGGCTCCTGGGCGAGCCCGTCGCCCCCTCCATGCTGGCGGTGACCGGACTGGTCGTGCTCTGCGTGGCGGGCGCCAAGCGGTTTGCCTGAACGCGCGTGGTTCGCCTGAAACACGAGCGGGTTCCCCTGAAAACCCGCCTTGAAGGCCGCGCGATCTGATAGGATCGTGCGGCCATGTTCAGCCTCGCCTCGCGCTACACCCTCGCCAAGCTTCCCCCCGCCGAGACCGCCCGCCTGCGCCTGACGCGGCTGGAACCGGCCGACGCCGAGGCCGTGCGGGCGCTCACCGACGATCCGGCCATCATCGAGGCGGTGGATTTCCTGTCCGCGCCCTTCACCCTGGCGGATGCGCGCCGCCTCATCGGCCCCGCCAAGGTGCGCAAGGATTGCTTCCTGGGCGCCTGGCAACGGGTGGACGGTACGCTGGCGGCGATCGTCGGCCTGCACCTGCGCGGCGACCACGCCGCCGAGATCGGCTACTGGGTCGGCGGCGCGGCGCGCGGACAGGGGATCGGCACCGAGGCGGTCCGCGCCGCCCTCGGTCTGCTGCGCGAGCGCTTCCCCAACCGCTTCATCATCGCCGAGTGCCGACCCGAGAACGCGGCCTCCGTCGGCCTCCTGCGCAAGCTGGGGTTCCGCGACACCGGCGACGAGGGTCACCGGCCTGGACGGCGCATCTTCACATATGAGCCGGGCTGACGCGTTCCGCGGCCGGAACCCGGGCGAGCCCCCGGTAGATCACGATCGTGGCCAGCAGGCCGCAGGCGCCGCCCAGCGCCATCCAGAGGCCGGGGGCCGCCTTGTTGGCGGTGGCCTCGATGAGGGAGGTCGAGATCAGCGGCGTCATCCCGCCGAAGAGGGCGGTGGCCAGGGAATAGGCCAGGGAGAACCCGGCCGTGCGCACCGCCGGCGGCACGATCTCGGTGAGCGCCACCACCATGGCGCCGTTGTAGCTGCCGTAGAGGAAGGACAGCCACAGGAGCACGGCCAGCATGGTCTCGAAGGTCGGATGCGCCACGAGCCAGGCCAGGGCCGGATAGGCCGTCACGAGTGTCAGGCCCGAGAACAGCAGCAGGATCGGGCGCCGACCGATCCGGTCCGAGAGCGTACCCATCACGGGGAGCCAGAACAGGTTCGACACCGCGACGCAGAACGTGACGATCAGGCTGTCGGTGTCGGACAGCTTGAGGACGCTCTTGCCGAAGGTCGGGGTGTAGACCGTGATTGCGTAGAACGCGATCGTGGTCATCGCCACCATCAGCATCCCGAGCCCGACGATCCGCCAGTTCCGCCCCAGGGTGCGCACCACCTCGCCCACCGGCGGGTGGACCTTGCGGGCCTGGAAGGCCGGGGTCTCCTGCAGCGAGCGCCGGATGTAGAACAGGAACGGTACGAGGAGGCAGCCGATCAGGAAGGGGATACGCCAGCCCCAGGCGCCCATCTCGGCCGGCGACAGCAGGCGGTTGAGAGCGTAGCCGATGGCTGCCGCCGCCATGATCGCCACCTGCTGGCTGCCCGACTGCCAGGCGACGTAGAAGCCTTGGCGGCCGGGGGGCGCCAGCTCGGCGAGGTAGACCGAGACGCCGCCGAGCTCGACCCCGGCGGAAAAGCCTTGGAGCAGGCGGCCGACCAGCACGAGGGCAGGGGCCAGGAGGCCGAGGGTGGCGTAGTCGGGCACCAGGGCGATCAGAATCGTGCCGGCCGCCATGATCGCCAGGGTGACGATGAGCCCCTTCCGGCGCCCGACCCGGTCGACATAGGCCCCGAGCAGCACGGCGCCGAGGGGCCGCATGAGGAAGCCGGCCCCGAAGGTCATGAAGGTCAGCATCAGCGAGGCGAATTCGTTCTCGCTGGGGAAGAACGCCTTGGCGATGTAGGAGGCGTAGAACCCGAATGCGAAGAAGTCGAACATCTCCAGGAAGTTGCCGCTCGTCACCCGCAGGACGGCGGCGGCCCGGGAGCCGCTCTTGTCGTGGTCCGGATGGCCCGCCATCGGAGTCCTCTCCCCTGATACGTTCGGCATTGGGTCGTTCATCCCAACGTGATCGTATTTTTTCGTAAGCGCCAGGGGAGGCGGGGGCACAGGCGTTTCGATGCGGCCGGAGGGTTCCGGAGCGCCGCCGGCGCGGCCCTACTCGGCGGCGATCCGCGCGGGTTCGTGCCCCATCCAGGCGGCGAGGTCGGCCCGGGCCCGGTCGGTCAGCGCCTTCTTCTTGGCCACTGCCTTCTCCGGTCCCTTGAGGCGCCGGCCGGCCTCGCCCTTGGGCGCGTGATCGAGGGGCGGGAAGAGGCCGAAGTTCACGTTCATGGGCTGGAACGAGCGCGGGGCACCGGCATCTTCGGCCGCGATGTGGCCGCCGGTGATATGGCCGATCAGGGCGCCGAGTGCCGTGGTGGCGGGAAGGGGCTGGAGCGACTCCCCGCGCGCCTCGGCCACGGCGAAGCGGCCGGCCATCAACCCGATGGCGGCGCTCTCGACATAGCCCTCGCAGCCCGTGATCTGGCCGGCGAAGCGTAAGGAAGGCCGCGCCTTGAGGCGCAGGGTCGCGTCGAGGAGGCGGGGGGAATCGAGGTAGGTGTTGCGGTGCAGGCCGCCGAGGCGCGCGAACTCGGCGTTCTCGAGACCGGGGATCGTGCGGAACACCCGGACCTGCTCGGAATAGGTCAGCTTCGTCTGGAAGCCGACCATGTTGTAGAGAGTGCCGAGCGCGTTGTCCTGGCGCAGCTGGACGATGGCGCAGGCCTTGACCGTCGGGTCGTGCGGGTTGGTGAGGCCCACTGGCTTCATCGGGCCGTGGCGCAGAGTCTCGGGGCCGCGCTCGGCCATGACCTCGATCGGCAGGCAGCCGTCGAAGTAGGGCGTGGTCGCCTCCCACTCCTTGAAGCCGATCTTGTCGCCCCCGATCAGGGCCTGGATGAAGGCGTCGTACTGCTCCCGATTCATCGGGCAGTTGATGTAGTCGGCCCCCGTGCCGCCGGGCCCGACCTTGTCGTAGCGCGACTGGAACCAGGCCTTGCCCATGTCGATGGAGTCGCGGTGCACGATCGGCGCGATCGCATCGAAGAAGGCGAGCGACTCGGCGCCGGTCAGTTCGCGGATGCCCTGCGCCAGCGACGGCGCGGTGAGGGGGCCGGTGGCGATGATGGTCCAGCCCCAGGAGTCGGGCGGCAGGCCCTCGACCTCCTCTCGCACGATGCGGATGCGCGGATGGGCCTCGATCGCGGCGGTGACGGCCTTGGCGAAGCCCTCGCGGTCGACGGCCAGCGCGCCGCCGGCGGGGACCTGGTGGGCGTCGGCCGCGCGCAGGATCAGCGAACCCAGGGTCCGCATCTCCTGGTGCAGGAGTCCGACGGCGTTGCCGTTGGCGTCGTCCGAGCGGAACGAGTTCGAGCAGACGAGCTCGGCGAAGTCGCCGCCGTGATGGGCCTCGGTGCCGCGCACGGGACGCATCTCGTGAAGCACCACGTCGTGGCCGCTCTCGGCCACCTGCCAGGCGGCTTCCGAGCCGGCGAGGCCGCCGCCGACGATGTGGATGGGCGAGGATTCCGCGTTGTCCGTCATCGGCACGGGATAAACCCGCCCGAGGCTTCGATCAATGGAGGCCGCGATCCGGGAGGCTCCGGATCAATGGAGCTGGGGCGAGACCAGGAAACGTTCGCGGTCCGAGGAGGTGACCGAGAGCTTGAGGGGCTTGCCGTCGCGCTGGATCGTGAGCGGCACCCGCACCCCGGCCTCGCCCAGCGCCCAGACCTGGCGGAAGAACCCGGCGAGATCGGCCACGGGCTCGCCCGCCACCGCGACGATGACGTCGCCCGGGCGCAGGTCCGCCGCCTCGGCGGGGCCGTCGTCGGCGAGCCCCATCACCACCACGGCATCCTCGCCGTCGCTGGCGTAGAGACCGAGCCAGGGGCGCACCGGCCGGTCGACACGGCCCCGGGTGGTGAGGTCATCGAGGATCGGCGGCAAGAGGTCGATCGGCACGATCATGTTGATGGTCTTCGGGCCCCCCGTGCCACCCTGCTGCAATTGCAGGGAGCCGATGCCGAGGAGCGCCCCGTCCGGCCCGATCAGCGCGGCCCCGCCCCAGTGCGGGTGCGAGGGCGCGGTGAACAGGGCCTCGTCGAGGACGTATTCCCAGTAGCCGGCGAATTCCTGGCGGGCGACGATCTCGACGGCGAGGCTGCGCGCGCGGCCGCCGACCCCGGCCATCACCGCTCGGTCGCCGATCTTGACCGGGCCCGAGCGCCCGAGCTTCAGCGGCTTGATCTTCAGATCGGCCAGCGCCTGGACGAGGCCGAAGCCCGTGACCGCGTCGAAGCCGACCACGTGGCCGGGCACCGAGCGCCCGTCATGGGTGGTGAGCCAGACCGAGTCCGCCTCGGTCACGAGGTAGCCGATCGTGAGGACGAGGCCGTCCTCGCCGATGACGACGCCGTTGCCGGCCCGCTCCGTCCCCAGGGTCTCGGCGGTGAAGGCCTCGGGCGGCACCCGCGTCGAGAGCGCCACGATTGCGGTGAGCGCCTGCTCGAGGTCGTAGCCGTAATCGGCGGCCCTGGGCTGCGCGGATGTGGGGATCTTCCAGTCTCCGGGCGAGGCCATGCCAGCGTCCTTCCTGCCGTCGTGTCGCGTCGTTGAGACGGGAGATAGGTCGCCGGCTCGGATTCCGACAGTCTCGTGGCCTTCGATCAGGGTCCGGCGCGCAGCACCTTGCCGGGGTTGAGCAGGCCCTGCGGGTCGAGGGCGTCCTTGATCCGGCGGGCCAGCGCCATCTCCTCCGGCCGGCGATGGCGCACGAGTTCGTCGACCCGGTACTGGCCGATGCCGTGCTCGGCCGAGATGCTGCCGCCGAACCGCGCCACGGTGTCGTGGACGATGCGGTTGATGGCCTCCGATCCGTGTTCGGGACCGATGATCACGTTGTAGTGGATGTTGCCGTCGCCCATGTGGCCAAAGATGTTGGGCCGGGTGCCCGGCGCGCCCGCGGCCAGGGCCTCGCCCGCCGCCGCCAGAAAATCGGGAATCGCCGGGATCGGTACCGAAACGTCGTGCTTGACGCTCTTGCCGGCCCGGGCCTCGGCCTCGGTGATGTGCTCGCGCAGGGCCCAGAGGGCGGCCGCCTGCTGGCCGGATTCCGCGAGCACGCCGTCGGTGGCGTCGCCCCGCTCCAGGACCTCGCCGAGGAGCGTCTCCACCGCCTCGCGCAGGCCCTCGAGGCTCGAGCCCGCCTCCATCAGCACGGTCCAGCCGGCCTCCGCGATGGGACTGGTCAGGCCGGCATGTTCGGCCACCAGGGCGAGGGATTCGCCCGCGATCAGCTCGAAGGCCTGGATGGTGTCGCCCAGCGCGTCCTGCGCCGCCCGGAGGAGGCGCAGGGCCGCCGCCGGGTCGGGCACCGCGAGGAGGGCCGTGGCCGTGTGGCGCGGCCGCGGCACGAGGCGCAGGATGGCGGCGGTGACGATGCCGAGCGTGCCCTCGCTGCCGATGAAGAGCTGCTTCCAGTCGTAGCCCGCATTGTCCTTGCGCAGGGCCCGGAGGCCGTCGACGACGGTCCCGTCGGCGAGCACCACCTCGAGGCCGAGGACGAGGTTGCGGGTCATGCCGTAGCGCAGGACGTTGATGCCGCCCGCATTGGTGGCGATGACGCCGCCGAGCATGGCGGAGCCCTCCGCCGCGAGGCTGACGGGGAGGAGGCGGCCTTCCGCCTCCGCCGCGTCCTGCGCCACCTTGAGGATGCAGCCGGCCTCCGCCTCCAGGGTCAGCCCCAGGGGATCGACCCGGCGGATCGCGTTCATGCGGGCGAGCGACAGTACGACCTGCCCCCCGGAGGCGTCCGGCGTTGCGCCGCCCGCAAGGCCGGTATGTCCTCCCTGAGGCACCACCGGGACGCCGGCGGCGTGGCAGGCCGCCATGACGGCGGCGACCTGCGCCGTGTTGGCCGGGCGCGCCACTGCCGCCGGCCGGCCGGGGAAGAGGCGGCGCCAGTCGACCGCGTAGGGCGCGAGATCGTCCGCGTTCGTGAGCAGGCCGCCCCGCCCGAGGCAGGATTCCAGGCGGCCCAGAAGGTCGGCGGGCGCGGCTGTCTGGCTCATCGGCGGGTTCCTCGTGCGGTGGCTCGGGGGTGGGCCACGGGCTCGAAAACGGATCGCCCCGGCATCCCGGCGCCGGCCGCCCGGGTCAAGGGGGCGACCTGACAATCGCCGCCGATGTTCAAGACCGGGCCTTGACCGGGCCGGTGAACTGGAATCTCACACGGCCCATCCGGGGACGCGTGCCGCGCGCTCGATCGCCGCACGCAGCCTCAAGGCCCGCGCACGCAGCCCCAAGGCCCGGCGCCGCATCCGCCCCGCCGGGCACGACATCCAAGAAGAAGACGATCATGGCCGAAAGACTCTCCTTCCCGAAGGACAAGATCCGCGTCCTGCTGCTCGAAGGCATCAACGACAGCGCCGCCGAACTCTTCGCCGCCGCCGGCTACACCAACGTCGTGCGGGTGCCCAAGGCGCTGGACCGGGAGGCCCTGCACGAGGCCCTGCGCGGAACGCACATCCTCGGCATCCGCTCGCGCACGCAGCTCGACGCGGCGGCACTCGCGGCCGGCGAGCGCCTGCTCGCGGTGGGCTGCTTCTCGGTTGGCACCAACCAGGTGGACCTCGAGGCCGCCCGCCACCGCGGCATCCCGGTCTTCAACGCGCCCTACTCGAACACCCGCTCGGTGGCCGAGCTCGTCATCGGCGAGATCGTGATGCTGCTGCGCCGGATCGTGCCGCGTTCGGTAGGCGCCCATGCGGGCGAGTGGGACAAGTCGGCCACCGGCTCGCAGGAGGTGCGCGGCAAGACGCTGGGCATCGTCGGCTACGGCAATATCGGCTCGCAGCTCTCGACGCTGGCCGAAGGCATGGGCATGCGGGTGGTGTACTACGACCAGACCGACAAGCTGCGCCACGGCAACACCGAGCCCACCGATTCGCTGACCGCCCTGCTGGCCCAGAGCGACGTGGTCTCCCTCCACGTGCCGGAGACGCCCGAAACCCACAACATGATCGGGGAGCCCGAGATCCGGGCGATGAAGCCCGGCGCCTTCC
Organism: Methylobacterium goesingense; assembly: GCF_022179225.1. Lineage (GTDB taxonomy): Bacteria > Pseudomonadota > Alphaproteobacteria > Rhizobiales > Beijerinckiaceae > Methylobacterium > Methylobacterium goesingense. The sequence continues at coordinate 8,315 of NZ_BPQL01000001.1, read as the reverse complement.
TGATCAACAACGCCCGCGGCACCGTGGTCGACCTCGACGCCCTGGCGAGCGCCCTGCGTGACGGCCACCTGCGGGGCGCGGCCGTCGACGTGTTCCCGGTGGAGCCCGGCTCCAACCAGGAGCGCTTCGTCAGCCCCCTCCAGGGCCTGCCCAACGTGATCCTGACACCGCATATCGGCGGCTCGACGGAGGAAGCGCAGGAGCGCATCGGCTCGGAAGTGGCGCGCAAGCTCGTCGATTATTCCGACATCGGCTCGACCGTCGGCACCGTGAACTTCCCGCAGGTTCAGCTGCCCGCCCGCCCCACCGGCACGCGCCTGATCCACGTCCAGCGCAACATCCCGGGCATGCTGGGACGCCTCAACGACACCTTCGCCCGGCGCGGGGTGAACATCGCGGCACAGTTCTACCAGACCGACGGCGAGGTCGGTTACGTGGTGGTGGAGACCGACGTCACCGATGCGGATGCCGAAAGCCTGCTGGAGGAGATCCGGGCGCTCGACGGCACCATCCGCGCCCGCCTGCTCTACGAGCGCCGCTGAGGGCGCGCGGTGGCGCGTCGGCGCCGCCTCGGCTAACCTGGGCTGAAGCGGTCCCGTCCGAAGGACCGCGACCGGATCGAGCCGTCCTGGCGCCGGACACGGAGGAAACCCAGCCTTTGCGTGCCAGTCCCCTGCGCGGCGATCTCCCGGCGGACGATCCCGCGCGCACCGACGCCGCCCTCGCGGGATTCATCGCGACCATCGCCCGACATGACGAGGCCGCCCTGCGGGCCCTGTATGATCGGACGGCCCCGAAACTTCTCGGGGTGATCCTGCGTATCCAGCCGGATCGCGGCGCGGCCGAGGATGTTCTGCAGGACGTGTTCCTGCGCGTCTGGCAGAATGCCGCGTCCTACAGCCCGGCGGCCGGACGCCCCCTGGCTTGGCTCTGCGCCATTGCGCGCAACCGCGCGATCGACGGCTTGCGCCGGCGCCGCGAGGTACAGGGGCCGATCAACGAGGACGGGGAGGATTGGGTGGAGCGGCTGGTCGACCCCCACGACAGCGAGGGCACGATCCTCGGGCGCAACGCCCTCCAGGCGTGCCTCGGCCGCCTCGAGGCGCTGCACCGCGATTGCATCGTGCTGGCCTATTGCGAGGGCCAGTCCCGCGAGGATCTCGCCCTGCGCTACGACCGACCCGTGAGCACCATCAAGACCTGGCTGCATCGCGGCCTCGCGACCCTGCGCGGCTGCCTGGACGGTGCCGCATGAGCGCCGGCACACCCTCCGATCCCGGCGCGTCCTCCGGCGACCGCGACCTGCGCCTGGCCGAATCCGTGCTCGGCACCCTCGATCCGGCCGAGCGGGCCCTGGTGGAGCGCGAGCTGGCCACGGACCCCGCAGCGCGCGCGGCCCGCGACGCCTGGGAGCGGCGCCTGGCGCCGCTCGCCCTCACGGCGCCCGAGATCGCGCCGGGGCCGGACGTCTGGCCGGCCATCGCCCGCGCGCTCGCCCGCGCCCCGGCGCCCCCCATCGCCGCCAACGACGACGCGATCGGCCCGCTCCGCCGGTCCCTGCGGCGCTGGCGCCTCGCTACCGGCACGGCCGCCGCCCTGGCGGCGGGTCTCGCCCTGGTCATCGCCCTCGGACCCTCCCGGCCGACCGACGCGGATGGACGCTACGTCGCGGTGGTGAGCCGCGGCGGCGAGGCGCCCGCGCTCCTCGTCAGCGTCGACACCCGGGCCGGGACCGCGCGGGTCCGCCCGGTCGAGGCGCAGGCTCCGGCGGGACGCAGCCTCGAACTCTGGTATGTCGGCGCCGGTCAGGCCCCGAAGACCCTCGGCCTCGTCGGATCGGGCACCCGGGGCCTATCCCTCGACGGCCTGACAACGCCGGCGGCCGCCGATGCACTCGCGGACGGGACCTTCGCCGTCTCGGTCGAGCCGGAGGGCGGCTCGCCCACCGGCCAGCCGACTGGACCGGTGGTGTATTCCGGCCGGTTGATCCGGGATTAGGAGCGCGGCGCGCGGGGGGCGGCTTCCGCTCCGGCGAGCTCGGCGGCGAGCCGCTCGGCATAGCGCGCCGTCCGGTCCGCGAGGTTCCTGACCTCCGCGAGCCCGCGGTGGAACGCCTCCGGGCCCTCCTGGGCGATCCGCTGCTCGTTGCAGTGCTCCAGGGCCCGGGCCGCCTCGGAGAGGGCGAGGAACCCCAGCGTGCCGGCGGAGGACACGCAGTGATGCGCCTCGAAGCGGAGCTGATCCCGGTCTTCCCGGGTCTCGCAGGCGCCCGCGAAGCTGGCATCCAACTCCTCGGCGAGGGTCTCCAGGGTGCCGGCGATCCGCCCGCCGCCGATCAGGCCGATCACCGCGTCGAAGGCGATCCGGTCGAGGAGGCTCGGATCGTCGCCGGGTCGGCCTGCCGCCTGGCGAACCGTCTCCCGGCCACCTCCCGGGTCCGCCTCCCGCGCGAGCCAGTGCTCGACGACCCGGTAGAGTTCCGCCCGGTCGAAGGGCTTGCCGACGTGATCGTCCATGCCGGCCTCCCGGAACATCCGGATCTGATCGGGCAGCACGTTGGCGGTCATCGCGAGGATCGGGATCGTGGCGGCGGCGGTGCCGAGCGCGCGGATGTGCCGGGTCGCCGTCATGCCGTCCATGCCCGGCATCTGCACGTCCATGAGGACGAGGTCGTAGGCCCCCTCCGTCACGGCGCGGATGGCGGAGGCGCCGTCCGCGACCACGTCGACGGCATGGCCGCCGATCTCCAGGACCGCCCGGGCGAGGTCCTGGTTGATCCGGTTGTCCTCGACGAGGAGCAGGCGCCCCGCCCGCCGGGCGACAGCTGTGCCCTCGGCCCGGGACGTCCGCTGCGCGGTGGCCCCGAGGGGCAGGGTCAACGCGAACCAGAAGGTGGCGCCGAGGCCCTCTTCGGACTGGACGCCGATCTCGCCACCCATGAGGTCGACCAGCTGCTTGCAGATGGCGAGACCCAGGCCCGTGCCGCCGAAATCCCGCTCGATCGAGCCGTCCACCTGGGAGAAGCGCTGGAACAGCTGGCCCTGCTTGGCGCGCGCGATGCCGATGCCGGTATCGGCCACGCTGAATCTCAGGCGCTCGCCGGTCTCGGTGGTCCCCACGTGCCGCACGCTCAGCGTCACGGAGCCCTGCGACGTGAACTTGATGGCGTTGTTGAGGAGGTTCAGCAGAACCTGCCGCAGGCGCGCCGCGTCGCCGTACAGGCTGCGCGGCAGGGCCGGGTCGATCACCGCCCGGACCGCGAGGCCCTTCTGCGCGGCCGAGCCGCGCACGATGCACAGGCCGCTGTCGATCAGGGCCCGCGGGTCGAAGGCCTGCCGGTCGAGCGCGACGGCGCCAGCCTCGACCTTCGAGAAGTCGAGGATGTCGTTGACGATCGTCAGCAGCGCGGCTCCGGAGGTCCGCACGAACTCGGCCTGGCGCAGGAGGTCGGGGGGCAGGCGGTCCGAGGTGATCATCAGGTCGGTGAAGCCCAGGATGGCGTTCAGCGGCGTGCGGATCTCGTGGCTCATGGAGGCCAGGAACTCGGTCTTGGCCAGGCTCGCGCGCTCGGCTTCCCGCGTGGCCGCCTCCGCGTCGCGGGTGCGGGCCTCCACCCGCGCGCTCAGGGTGGCGTTGAGTTCCCGCAACTCCGCCTCGCTCGCGCGCAGGGCGCGCTCGGCCGCATCGCGCGCGGTGTCGTCCCGCATGGTCAGGACGGCGCCGACCTGGCGTCCGTCACGACCGACGAGGGGGCGGGCGGAGCCGATCGCCAGGACCTCGACGCCGTCCGGGCGCCGGACCCGCCACCGGGCATCCCGGACCGTGGCGCCGGTCACGGCCCGGGCGAGCGGCAGATCCTCGGGTGGGTAAGGCACGCCCTCCTCGGTGTAGAGGTGGTAGGTCTCGCTGTAATCGTCCGGTTCGACATCCAGGCGCGCGACGCCGTGGATCGCGGCGGCCGCCTCGTTCACGAGGGTGATCCGACCAGCCGTGTCGGTGACGATTACGCCCTCGGCAATCTGGCCCAGGATGGCCTCGTGGGCCGAATCCAAGGCCTCGCGGTAACGAGCCTCGCTCTCGGCCGCCGCCGCCTCGGCCTGCCGGCGCGCGGCGATGTCCGCCGCGCGTTCCCGGGCCAGGGCCTCGCCGGCCCGCAGGGCCTCGTGGAGGCGCAGGTGCGCGACGACGACCCGCGCCAGGTCCTCGAGCCGGCGCGACTCCGCGGCGCTCAGGTCACGCGGCTTCGTGTCGATCAGGCAGAGGGTGCCGACCCGGATGCCCGGTCGCAGGATCAGGGGCGCGCCCGCGTAGAAGCGGATGCCGGGCGGGCCGGTGACGAGGGGATTGTCCCAGAAGCGCGCGTCCCGCGTCGCGTCCGCGACCACGAAGACCGCGTCGGCCAGGATCGCGTGCGTGCAGAACGAGATCGCACGCGATGTCCCCGACAGGTCCAGGCCGCACCGGGCCTTGAACCATTGCTCGTGCTCCTCGACCAGCGAAACCAGGCAGATCGAGACCCCGAACAGCGCCTGGGCGGTCCGGCAGACGGCATCGAAATGCGGCTCCGGCGCGGTCCCGACCAGGGACAGGGCCCGCACGGCGTCGACGCGGTCACGCTCGTTCTTGGGTTGGGGCGGGGCTGACATGCGAAGCGCTTGGATCTGGAACGCCGGGACGGGACCGATGCCCGTCGCGGCAATCCTGCTTCTACGCGGTTAACGGCTCCCGCGTTTCAGGCCGTGGTCAAGCTTTCGTGACGGCGCCCGGGTCGGGCGCCGTACCGAGGTCGGGTCTCATCCCAGCAGCCGGTCGAGGGTGATGGGAATGTCGCGCACCCGCACGCCGGTGGCGTGCCAGACCGCGTTGGCGATGGCGCCGGCGGTGCCGGTGATGCCGATCTCGCCGACCCCCTTGATGCCCAGCGGGTTCACGTGCGGATCGTGCTCTTCCACCAGGATCGCCTCCATCGCGGGCACGTCGGCATTCACCGGGATGTGGTACTCGGCCAGATTCCCGTTCATCACCCGGCCCGAGCGCGGATCGAGCACCGCGTGCTCGTGCAGGGCCAGGGACACGCCCCAGATCATGCCGCCGTAATACTGGCTGCGCACGAGGTGCGGGTTGATGATCCGCCCGGCCGCGAAGGCGCCGACGAGGCGCGTCACCCGGATCTGGCCGAGATCGGGGTCGACCTTCACCTCCGCGTAGACCGCCCCGTGGGCGTGCATCGCGTAGGTCTTCTGCGCGGCGGGATCGCCCTGCCCCTGGCCCTTCGCCTCGACGGAGGTCTTGCCGGCGCGGGCCAGGATCTCGCCGAAGGATTCGGAGCGGGCGGGGTCGTCCCGGCGGGCGAGACGACCGTCGGCGGCGGTGACGCCGGCATTGCCGGCGCCGTAGAGGGGTGAGGCGCGGTCGTTGACGGCGAGCTCCGCCAGGGCCGCGATGGCGCCCTTCGCGGCGTTGTCGACCGCCGTGCCGCTGGTGGCGGTCCCGGTGGAGCCGCCGGCCAGGCCGCCGTTCGGCAGGTTCGAATCGCCGATGCGCAGCTCGATCCGGTCGATCGGAAGCCCAAGCCCGTCTGCGCCGATCTGTGCCAGCACGGTCCAGGCGCCCTGGCCCATGTCCTGGGCGGCGGTCTCGATGAGGCCCGTGCCGTCGGCCCGGAGCGTGGCGCGGGCCTCGCCCTGCATCATCCCGGCCGGGTAGGTGGCGGTGCCGAGACCCCAGCCGACGAGGAGCCCGTCGGCGTCGCGCATCTGGCGCGGCAGCCGGGGACGAGAGGCCCAGCCGAAGCGCTCGGCGCCTTGGGTGTAGCATTCGCGCAGGGCCTTCGAGGAGAACGGCCGATGGCTGATCGGCTCCACCTCGGCGTAGTTGCGCAGGCGGATCTCCAGGGGGTCGAGGTCGAGTTCCAGGGCCAGCTCGTCGAGGGCGCTCTCCACCGCGACGCTGCCCGAGGCCTCGCCGGGGGCGCGCATGAAGATCGGGGTGCCGATATCGGCCCGGGAGACCGCGTGCGTCGTCGCGATCGCGCCCGCCGCGTAGAGGTGGCGCGAGAGGATGCCGGAGGGCTCGACGAAATCGTCGTACCGGCTCGTCAAGGTCAGGGTGTGGTGGTCGAGGGCGGTCAGCGTGCCGTCGCGGGTGGCGCCCAGCTTCAGGGTCTGGCGCGTGGCGGCGCGGTGGCCGACGGGTCCGAACATCTGCTCGCGCCGGGTCACCAGCTTGACCGGGCGCCCGACGAGCTTCGCCGCCATAATCCCAAGGATCTGCGGCGCGGTGATGAAGCCCTTCGAGCCGAAGCCGCCGCCGAGATAGTGGCAGACCACGTGGATGTTCTCTTGCGGGATGCCGAACAGGCCAGCGAGCCGGCCCTTGGCGATCCAGAGCGCCTGGGTCGGCGTGTACAGGGTCAGGCGGTCGCCGTCCCACTCCGCCACGCTGGAATGGGGCTCCAGGGCGTTGTGGTACTGTGCGGCCGTGTCGTAGGTCGCCTCGATCCGCGTCTCGGCCGCCGCCATGCCGGCGGCGATGTCACCCGAGCCCTCGTCGGTGGCCGAGCCGGCCCCGATGGTCTCGGGGCGAAACACCTCGCCGGCTCCGAGGGCGACGCTGACGGCCTCCGATTCGTAGCGGGGTGCGAGCAGGGCCGCGCCTTCGGTGGCGGCCTCCAGCGTCTCGGCGATGACCACCGCGATCGGCTGGTTGGCGTAGCGCACGCCGTCGTTCTGCAGGAGGTCGAGGCGGAACGCGAAGGGATTGTCCTTCAGGTCCGGCGACTTGGCGAGCGCCGGGGCGTTCTCCGGCGTGATCACCGCGACGACGCCGGGATGCGCTTCCGCCGCCGCGACGTCGAGATGGGTGACCCGGCCGCGGGCGACCGAACTCACCGCCATCACCGCGTGGGCGAGGCCCTCGGGCCTGAAATCCGCGCTGTAGCGGGCGGACCCCGTGATCTTGGCGTGGCCGTCGCGCCGGGTCAGGGGCTGGCCGATGGAGGCGCCGTGGCGCTGACGCTCAGGCATGGGCGGGGGCTCCGGCCGGGGGGGTGAGGGGGGCGATGGGGCTGGCGGCAAAGGGACTCGCAGGAAGCGCGGGGACGCGGTCCGGCGTGCCGGCGGTCGCCAGGGTGAGCGCGCGCACCACGATGCGGCGGGCGAGCTCGATCTTGTAGGCGTTGTCCCCCGAGGGTCTGGCATCCGCCAGCGCCGCTTCGGCTGCCCGGGCGAAAATCTCCGGGGCCGGAACGGCACCGGCCAGCAGGCGCTCGGCCTCCCGGGCCCGCCAGGGCTTCAGGGCGACGCTGCCGAGCGCGATGCGGGCTTCCCCGATCCGATCCCCGTCCATCCGCAGGCCTACCGCCGCCGAGACCACCGCGAAGGCGTAGGAGGTACGCTCGCGGACCTTGAGGTAGCGGCTGTGCCCGGCGAAGTGCTCCGCCTCGGGCGGCAGGGTGACGGCGACGACGAGATCGCCCGGCTCCAGCACGGTCTCGCGCTCAGGGTGGTCGCCGGGCAGGCGGTGGAACGCCTCCAGGGGCACGGAGCGCGCGCCACCCGGCCCCTCGATCTCCACGCTGGCGTCCAGCGCCGCGAGCGGCACGCAGAAGTCGGACGGATGAGTGGCGATGCAGTGCTCGCTCCAGCCGAGCACCGCGTGGCTCCGAGTGACGCCGCCGCCGGCGGCGCAGCCGGCGCCGGGGTCGCGCTTGTTACAGGCGCTGGCGGTGTCGTAAAAATATTGGCAGCGGGTCCGCTGCAGCACATTGCCGGCGGTGGTGGCGGCGTTGCGCAACTGGCCCGAGGCGCCCGAGAGCAGGGCCTCCGCCAGCGCCGGGTAGCGCCGGGCGATGCTCGCATCGTGTGCCAGGGCCGCGTTGCGCACCAGGGCGCCGATCCGGGTCGAACCGTCGGCACCGCGCTCGATCCGGTCGAGGCCGGGCAGGCGGGTGATGTCCACGAGGCTGTCCGGACGGCTGATCCCGCCCTTCATCAGGTCGACGAGATTGGTGCCGGCGGCGAAATAGGCGGCCCCCGGCCGGGCGGCGGCCGCGACCGCCTCGGCGACGCTGGTCGCGCGAATGTAGTCGAAGGCCTTCATGCCGCATCCTCCGCGAGCTGGCGCCCGGGCAGGACGTCCGGCCCCGTCATCACCGTGTGGGCCGCGAGCACCGCCTGCGTGATGCCCGCATAGGCGCCGCAGCGGCAGAGATTGCCGCTCATGCCCTCGCGCACCCGCTCGGGGTCGCCCCCGGTCTGGCCCTCCTGGATCAGCCCGACCGCGCTCAGGATCTGGCCCGGCGTGCAGAAGCCGCA